>NZ_FOQW01000003.1:0-453582 GCF_900113845.1 Methylobacterium brachiatum
GGCATCCACCTGATCATGGCCACCCAACGCCCGTCGGTGGACGTGATCACCGGCACGATCAAGGCGAACTTCCCGACCCGGATCTCCTTCCAGGTCACCAGCAAGATCGACTCGCGCACGATCCTGGGCGAGATGGGCGCCGAGCAGCTGCTCGGTCAGGGCGACATGCTGTTCATGGCCGGCGGCGGGCGCACGACGCGCGTGCACGGGCCGTTCTGCTCGGACAGCGAGGTCGAGAGCGTGGTCGCCCACCTCAAGCGCCAGGGCCGTCCCTCCTACCTCGACGCCGTCACCGCCGACGATTCGCCGGAGGAGCCGGTCAAGGAGGGCAAGTCCGGGCGCGGCGCCAAGGCCGAGAAGGTCGAGCGCTCCGAGGAGCCCGACGAGGAGGCCCCGGTCTTCGATATCGGCGCCTTCGCGGCGGCGACCGGGGGCGAGTCCGACGACCTGTACAAGCAGGCGATCGAGGTGGTGCTGCGGGACCAGAAGGCGTCGACCAGCTACATCCAGCGCCGACTGCAGATCGGCTACAACCGCGCCGCCTCGATCATGGAGCGGATGGAGATCGAGGGCATCGTCGGCCCGGCCAACCACGCCGGCAAGCGCGACATCCTGGTCGCCGGGGCGCCGCACGCCTCGAGCGGGATGTACGACGACGAGTGAGGCCGCTGCCGGGCAGCGACCCGAGGGGTCGCGGCCCGGCGCGTCGCATCTTCGCCACAGGGCGGGGCTTTAAGCCCCGTCCGTTCCCATGTCTGCCGGATCGCCCGCCCGGGCGCCCAGGAGGTTCTGCCGATGATCGGCCGCCGCACCCGCACAGCCGGCTCCCTGATCGCCGCCGGGCTGTGGCTCGCCCCCGCCGCCCCGGCGCAGGCGCAGGTCGGCGCGTTCATCGACAGCCTGTTCGGCCGCAAGGAGGAGGCGGCCCCGGAGCCGGATTCCGCCCCGGCCGCGCCCGCGCCGGCCGCCAAGAAGCCGTCGCCCAAGCCCGCCGCGAAGGATTCGGCCGCGAAGGACGCGCCGAAGACCGGCAGCCCCAAGCCGGGCACCAAGACGTCCGACAAGGCCGACCACAAGGCGACCGAGCCCAAGGTCGCCGCCGTGGGCGGCCCTGCGGCGCTGGCCGCGTCCGAGCCCGCGGACGCCGCCACGGTGCTCGCGCAGGCGAATGCGTATTTCAACGGCATGAACACCCTGACGGGCAACTTCATGCAGATCGGCGCGGACGGGCGGCGGATCGGCGGCAAGCTGACGCTCGCCAAGCCCGGCCGCCTGCGCTTCGACTACGACCAGCCCTCGCCGCTGGAGGTGGTGGCCGACGGCACCTCCGTGGCGGTGCGCGACCGCAAGCTCGCCACCCAGGACCTCTACTTCATCGCCCAGACGCCGCTGAAATTCCTTCTGCGCGAGAAGATCGACCTCGCCCGCGACCTGACGGTCACCGACGTGACCAACGACCCGGGCGGCGTGCGCATCAGCCTGGAGGATCGGGCCACGCTCGGCGGCACCTCGAAGATCCAGCTGTTCTTCGATGCCGAGATGAAGACCCTGTCGCAATGGCGGATCACCGACCCGCAGGGCTACATCACCACGGTGCAGCTCTCGAACCTGCAGAAGCCCAAGAGCGTCGATGCGGGCCTGTTCTTCATCAATTACGGGCGCGCCGAGGACAAGGCGATGCAGCAGCAGATCCAGCAATCGCAGCCCAACTGAGCGATCGGCGGGGCGGCTTAGCCGGCTGCCGTAACGCCTGATCGAACTCCCAACCCGAGACCCGACCCGTGCGCCTGTCCGTCACCTCCTGGAACATCAACTCGGTGCGGCTGCGCATCGACCTGGTCCTGCGCTTCCTGGCCGAGCACAAGCCGGACGTGCTCTGCCTCCAGGAGACCAAGTGCCCGGACGACGCCTTCCCGCTCAAGGCCCTGCGCGGCTCGGGCTACGAGCACGTGATGTTCGCCGGCCAGAAGGGCTATAACGGCGTCGCGATCCTGTCGCGGTTCCCCCTGCACACCCGCGGCGTGATGGGCTTCTGCGAGAAGCCGGACGCCCGGCACATCTCGGCGGTGCTCGGGCCGGAGGCGGGGGCCGCCGCCGGCATCGTGCTGCACGATTTCTACGTCCCGGCCGGCGGCGACGTGCCCGACCGCGACCTCAATCCGAAATTCGCCCACAAGCTCGATTTCCTGGCGGAGCTGCGCGCCTGGGGCGGCAAGCGCGTCTCCGGCCCGGCGATCCTGGTGGGGGACCTCAACGTCGCGCCGCTCGAGCACGACGTCTGGTCGCACAAGCAACTCCTCGACGTGGTGAGCCACACCCCCGTGGAGACCGAGGCCCTGGAGCTGCTGCGCGGTGAGGCCGGCTGGATCGACACGGCCCGCCACCTCACCCCGGAGCCCGAGAAGATCTACACCTGGTGGAGCTACCGCTCGCCGGATTGGTCGGCCGCCAACAAGGGCCGGCGCCTGGACCATGCCTGGGTCTCGCCCGACCTCGCCGGCACGGTCCGCTCTGTGGACGTCCTGCGCGACGCCCGCGGCTGGGAGCGGCCCTCGGACCATGCCCCGGTGACGCTCACCCTCGAGCTGTGAGAGCGGCGCGGAACTGCCGTGACCCTTACGCATTGCTGGTTCACGAACCCGCGATGCGAGCCGGCCCGATGCGCAAGATCCTGATCGCCCTCCTTCTCCCCAAGGTCGTCTCCTTCCTGCGCCGCCGCTACGGCGGCCCGCACGCCGCCCGCGACCGGGCCTTCTGAGGCACGCTTCAGCATCGGCGGCGTGTTTGTGACGGCCGGGCCCGGCACGCGGCCCCAACGCCCTTGGCCCGGTCCTGCAGGAAGCCGCCCCCGATGACCGACGATCCCCGCGAGGCCGGTCCCCGGCCTCCGTTTCCCGGCGACCAACAGCAGGAGCGGCCGGGTCTCACCTCCAAGATGACGCCGCGGCCCGACCACGGCGAGGAGAGCTATGTCGGCAAGGGCCTGCTCGCCGGCCAAGCCGCGCTGATCACCGGCGGTGATTCCGGCATCGGCCGAGCGGTGGCGATCGCTTATGCCCGCGAGGGCGCCGACGTGGCGATTTCCTATCTCGACGTCGAGCAGGGGGATGCCGAGGACACCAAGGCCTGGGTCGAGAAGGCCGGCCGCCGCTGCCTGCTCCTGCCCGGCGACATCCGCGACGAGGCCCAGTGCCGGACGCTGGTGGACCGGACCATGGCCGCGTTCGGGCGGCTCGACATCCTGGTCAACAACGCCGCCGCCCAGGTGGTGAACGAGGGCCTCGACGACCTTAAGGCCGCCGATATCGAGGGCTCGTTCCGGGCCAACGTCTTCGCGATGTACTACCTCGCCCAGGCCGCCGTGCCGCACATGAAGCCGGGCGGGGCGATCGTGAACTCGACCAGCGTCCAGGCCAAGGTCGCGGGCCCGAACATGCTGATCTACGCCGCCACCAAGGGCGCCATCGCGAGCCTGACCATCGGCCTGTCGAACCTGCTCGCCCCCAAGGGCATCCGGGTGAATTGCGTGGCGCCCGGCCCGGTCTGGACCCCGATCCAGCCGATCGTGAAGAGCCCCGAGGAGCTGGAAGAGCTCGGCGCCCAGACGCCCCTCGGTCGCGCCGGCCAGCCCGCCGAGCTCGCCCCGGCCTACGTTCTGCTCGCCTCGCGCGAGGGCAGCTTCATGTCGGGCGCCCTGGTGCCGGTCACCGGCGGCATGCCGATGCTGTGAGGCGCACACCTCACTCGACGTAGACCCCCGCGCCCACCAGCGCGGGGGTGCCGTCCACGCTCGTCCCGCAGACGTAGCTCCACTTGACCTCCGGCGTGCTGCGCCGGGGCCGCGGGAACATGTAATCGACCCAGCCGGAGCCGGATTCCCGCACCACGGCGATGAAGTCCTTGTGGAACTGCTTGCCGGCCGCGTCGTGCTCTTGGAGCAGGTCTCGGCCCTCGCGGCTCGGATGGGCGGCGTTGAACAGGACGACCCCGTGCAGGTCGACCACGAACAGATAGACGTCGCCGTAGCGCCAGGGCGAGTTCTTCCGCCGGAACGCCGCGAAAGCTGTCCTGCCCTCGCTCTCGATCAGCTCGGCGGCCTTGTTGACCAGGGTCTCGATCTCGTCCGCCTGATGGACCGGAGCGCGCTGATCCCGCCCGGCCACCCGCCTCGTCGGCAGGAGCATGATCAGGACCAGGATCGGCAGGCACCAGATCACGATGCGCTTGGGCATGGTCGCGCCCCTGATCGTCCATTCCTCTCGGGCCGCCGGCCCGATCACCGGTGAATCAGCCGGCGTGGCGCCGGAAGACGCGGCCCTCGCTCGCCGGTCTCGGGGCGAGCCACCAGAACAGCCGCGGCTGGCCGGGCATGACCGGCGCCGGCAGCGCGTCCGGTTCGGCCTCCTCGCCGGTCCGGTGGGTCTCGATGATGCGCTTCAACCGCTTCATCGCGGCGATGTACATGCAGGCGCGCAATCGCCGGGCCTCGCTCGACCGGACCTCTTCGAGGTCGTTCAGGATCGCTTCCGCGTTCCGGATATGTTGCTCGGCTTCGATGATGTAATCGGCGATCGCACAAGGATCTGACATCTTCCGGCTCCCGGATTCGATCGAGACATCGACGCTGTCACGCTCCGAAATCTGGCGCACGCGAGCCGCCCCGCAGGGTGGGCGCGCCGCAGACACGTTCCCGAGATCAAGGACCCGTCCGACCCCCGGGTTGGTCCCGGTGTTGTCAGTCTCGTGATCGAACGGCTCGGCCGTTGATCCATGCTCAAGCGATCCGGGTCTCGTCGCCGCCGGAAAGCCACATCCGCCAGGGTGGATGTACGATGCGATGTACAGTAAATCCATATCGCTTGCGGAGGTCAATCAAAAATTATCAATATTCGGCGGTGTCGTTGAGCTGTCTATCGCGCCGGACCGCGTTGCTGCACGGTTTTAGCGGGCGCTTGCCTGATCCTGGCCGGCGCTGCTCCGGGCCATCCCCGTCATCCTGAGGCGGGAGCACAGCAGGCCTCGAAGGAGCCCTCCCCGGAGCGCGCGGCGGCCTCTGGTCGTTGCGGGGCCAGCAAGCCGCGCATCCCCATCAAGCGGATCGGCGTGCCGCTGTCGCGGCATCTTCCGTGATGGCGGTGGCCGGGCATGGGCAGGCGGGCCGGTGCCCTGAGCGGCGCAGATCGCGCCCATGACGCCGTCACCGTCCTTGCGCGCGCAGCGAAGCAACCCAGGACGGCGCGCGATCTCCGGACGTGGCGTGTCCCGGGCTTGCTTCGCTGCGCTCGCAAGGAGGATGGGGCTGCGTTCAGCGCTCGAAGCCTCGCTGGGCCAGGAGCGTTGCGCCCCTCGATGTCTGCAGGGTCGCGTCGATCTGCTCGCGCTCGCGGGCGAACTCGGCCAGCAGACGGCCGCCCAGGTCGCGGCCGGCGGCGAACGCTCGGCCGCACGCCGGAGAGCGCTGAAACAGAAAGGACCAAGGCCGAGGCCTTGGTCCTGAACACGCATCATCGAGTCGCGATGCTTGTGCCGCCCCGCAATCCGGGCGCGGCCCTGCGGGACTAGAACGGGATATCGTCGTCCAGGTCGTACCCACCGCGGGCGCCGCCACCGCCGCCGCCGGAGGCCGGGGCCGGGCGTCCGCCACCGCCGCCGCCCTGGGCGCGGCCGCCGCCGAAATCACCGCCGCGGTCGCCGCCCCGGCCACCGCCCGAGTCGCCGCCGCGGCTGATCTGGCCGCCGCCCTCATCCTCGCCGGCGAAGTCGCCGCCACCACCGCCGCGGCCGTCGAGGATCGTCATCTCGCCGCGGAAGCGCTGGAGCACCACCTCGGTGGTGTACTTCTCGACGCCGGAATTGTCGGTCCACTTCCGGGTCTGGAGCTGGCCCTCAATATATACCTTCGAGCCCTTGCGCAGATACTGCTCGGCCACCCGGGCAAGGTTGTCGTTGTAGATCACGACCGAGTGCCACTCGGTCTTCTCCTTGCGCTCGCCGGTCGCCTTGTCCTTCCAGGACTCGGAGGTCGCCAGCCGCAGGTTGCAGACCGGGTCGCCCGAGCCGAGGCGGCGCATCTCCGGGTCGCGCCCGAGATTGCCCACCAGGATCACCTTGTTGACGCTGCCCGCCATCGCTCTCTCCTCACCGTACGGATCTCACTGGGCCGTGGCCCGGCGGCCGGCGACTCATGCGCCCGGGCCGTCGGGGCGGCAACCTGCGGTGCGGGTTTGTGCCCGCTATCCGCAACCTGCCAAACGTGAATGTTCTATCTCTGTTCTGATTTGGCGGCAAGCCGCGCTCAGGCGATATGCACAACCAGCTTGCCGAAATTCCGGCCCTTGAGCAGGCCGATGAACGCCTCCGGGGCTTTCTCCAGGCCCTCGACCACGTCCTCCCGGTAGCGAACCTTGCCGGCTCGGATCCAGTCGCCGACCTCGCGCCGGAAGGTCTCGGCCTGGTCGGCGAAATCCCAGACGATGAAGCCCTGGATGTGCAGGCGGTTCGTCAGCACCGAGCGCATCAGGGCGGGCAGCCGGTCGGGGCCGGGGGGCGCCTCGGTGGCATTGTAGGCCGAGACCAGGCCGCAGACCGGGATCCGGGCGAAGGGGTTCAGCAGCGGCATCACGGCGGCGAAAACCGCGCCGCCGACATTCTCGAAGTAGACGTCGATGCCCTTGGGGCAGGCTGCGGCCAGCGCCCCCGGCAGGTCGGGCCCGCGATGGTCGACCGCCGCGTCGAAGCCGAGCTCCTCCGTCAGGTAGCGGCACTTGTCCGGCCCGCCAGCGATCCCGACCGCCCGGGCGCCCTTCAGCTTGGCGATCTGCCCGACCAGCGACCCCACCGGCCCGGCGGCGGCGGCCACCACCACGGTCTCGCCGGGCTTGGGCTGGCCGATATTGAGCAGCCCGGTATAGGCGGTCATGCCCGGCATCCCGAGCACGCCGAGCGCGGTCGAGGGCGGGGCGGCCTCCGGATCGACCCGGCGGGTGCCCTTGCCGTCGGTGGCGAAATATTCCTGCCAGCCCGCGAAGGCCGTCCGCAATTCCCCGACCGGGATGTCCGGATTCTTCGACGCGACGACCTCGCCGACCACCTCGGCGGTGATCGGGTCGCCGATCTGGACCGGGGTCGCGTAGGATTTCGCGTCGCTCATCCGGCCGCGCATATACGGGTCGAGGGACAGCCAGCGCGTGCGCAGCAGGATCTGGCCGGGCCCGATCTCCGGCACCGGCACCTCCTCCAGGCGGAAATTCTCCGGCTTCGGCTCCCCGTGCGGGCGCGATGCCAGGACGATGCGGCGGTTCACGGCATTCATGAAAGGCTCCCGGATGCTCTGCCTGCGACCCCCGATCTGGGGCGCGAGGCGGCGGCGGCCAATGGGGCGCCCCGCGCGTTGACCGGGATCGGCTTCAGACGGAGGCGACATGCGCACCACCCTGATCTGCCTCGGATTGGCCGCCCTGACCTTCGGCGCCGCGATGGCCGGACCGCTCGATACCTATCGCTGGCGGTCCCGGGTGCTGGTGCTGTCGGCCCCCGATCCGGCGGACGCCGACCTGCGGGCGCAGCGTGCGGCCCTGGGCCCGATGCGCGGCGGCGTGGCCGAGCGCGACCTCGTGGTGGTGGAGGCGATCGGGGATACGCCCGAGGCCCGGGCCCTGCGCGCGCAACTGTCTCTGCCGGCGGGCGAATTCCGGGCGGTGCTGGTCGGCAAGGATGGCGGCGCCAAGCTCACCGCCGCGGCGCCGATCCCGCCCCAGAAGCTGTTCGCCACGATCGATGCGATGCCGATGCGGCGCGGCGAGATCGAGGGCGCGCGATAGGGGGCGGAGCGCCCGGTTTTGCGGGGATGGCGGGGCCTGCGGACACCAACGGTTAAGCCTACCGGCCTATCACCGAGCGGTGTCGGCGGCCGTGTTTCGGCCGTCCGTTGAGGCCCGCCAGGACGCTCGAACGAGACGCTCGCATCGATGACCCGAGAACAAGTCGCCACCGCCATCCGCCGCGTCGTCAGCCTCCAGGTCGAGGATATCGAGCGCGCGGTCCGCGATGGCCACAAGACCATCGCGCTGAACGAGCTGGCGGATCTGAACCGCCAGCTCAAGGCCTTCGCGGCCGCGCTCAAGAAGGCCCCGGCCCGGATCTGATCCGGGTCGTCCTACCAGCGGGGCCCGCCCCAGCGGCGGGGCGGATCATCCTCGGGGGGCGGGGGCGGCGGGGGCGGCCCGCGCTCGAAGGCCGGCTCGTCGCAGATCCGCACCCGCCGCAGAACCGGGGCGCCGTCCGGATCGAATCGGCGCCGGACGAAGTCGCGGCACGCCTCGGGCGGGGCCGCCGAGAAATGCGGGCGCCGGAATTCCGGTTCGGGGGGCGGAGGCGGTGGGGGCGGTGGCTGCCGCTCGCGCTCGTAGCCCTCGGCCGGGCCGCCATAGCCGTGTGGCGCGTAGGGGCCGTCGAAATCGGCGGCGTGCGCCGGGGCGGCGGCGAGCAGCAGGGCGCAGAATCCCGCGCGTCCGATGACATCACGGAGGGGCACTGGTGGGCCTCGGCAGGGACAGGCGGCGGGGATCGCGGCCATCGATGCCGGAGATTGCGCCGCGCCGGCTGAACCCCTGCCGCGTCCCCGGTTGCCCGCCGTTCAGCCGGCTTCCCGGTTATCGCTCTCGCGAAGCGGGCCTCAGTTCTGCATCGCGTTGATCTCGCACTGGGCGTAGTCCCCGCTCGCCTTCACGTAGGCGTTGAGCTTCTGGACATAGGCCTCGGCGATCGGCCGGAATGCCTGCGCCTGCAGATTGTAGGCCTTGACCGCGTCGTTGAAGCTGTAGGCCTCCCAGCCGGGGCAGCCGCCCTTGGCGTCGAGGCAGGCCGGCTTCTCGGGCAGGGCGGGCTTGACCGGCCGCGCCGAGGCCGGCGGCGGCTCGGGCGGCTTGCAGGCCGTGGCCGCCGGGGCTGTGGCCGGCGGCGGCGCGCCCTTGTCCGGGGCCGCCTTGGGCGCCGCCAGCGCGAGGGTCGGCGCGAGCATGCCCGCGATGAGGAGAAGCCTGCCGCGCATAGCCCGTGTCACTCCGCTGCGGCCCGAGACCGCCGGTGGCGGGTTCTGCGGCATCACGCGGACGGCGACAAGGGTTCCGACACCGCGGCTCTGGTGGGGGCGGTACGCGGCGCGGCCACGCGGTCCCGGCCCGATCCGCCCGGCTTGGCGGTCCGCCCCGTGGCGACCGCGCCGCGCAGGAGCGCGAGGGCGGGCATCAGCAGCCCGGTCGCCAGGACCCACCAGGCCGGGCGGATCGGGCCGGAGAAGTCGAGATTGGCCGCCAGAACGAGGCTGGCCGGAACGCCGCTGGCGAGCCCGTACCAGGCCGCCTCGAGCCCGGCCGTGACGAGGCCGCCGAGGATCGCGAGGAGCAGCAGCGACCACGGCCGCTCCGGCAGCTTGAACCGCCGCATCGCGCGCCAGCCCATCAGCAGCAGGAACAGCCCAGCGGAGAAGACCGGGTCGCTGACATCGATCTTCGACTGCAGGAAGTAATGGACCAGAGCCAGCACCGCGATCGTGTAGACGAGCCGGTGCAGCCGGTGCCAGTTCGGCCCCAGGTTGCGGATCGCCGCATCCGTCGAGGTCAGACCCAGCGCGATCAGCCCGATCAGCGCCACGAAGCCGATGGTCAGGTAGAGCCGCAGGGCGATCTCGCTGGCGACCTTGGTCAGGACCAGGTTCTGATCGACCGCGTAGAGCGCGAGATGCGCCACCGCGTAGGCCATCACGGTGATGCCGAGCATGCGCCGGACCACCAGCACCTTCCCCCAATCGGCGATGCGGCGCAGGGGTGAGATCGCGAGCGAGAACAGCAGGAAGCGCACAGCCCATTCGCCGGTGGCGTGGATCAGCGCGGTGATCGGCTTGGCGCCGAGCGCGTCGAGCCGGAACGCGGCCGCGAGGTACAGAGCCGGCGCGATGCAGGCCAGGAACACCGCGAGCTTCAGCCAGGAAAGGCGTCCGGCCCGGTCGAGCCAGGGGAGGGGAACGGCCAGGCGGTCGATCATCGTTTTCGGACTCGGCCTTCTGACATCGGGAGCGACGTGGGGAGCGACGTGCCGCTCGGGCCAGGATATGGAGAGCGAAACCGGCGCTTCTGCGGATGGCTCCGCGAACGGGTCGGTTCGCCGCGGTTCGCTCCGGGTTACGCCGGACCGGTTGACCTCGCCGCCCCGGTGCCGAGATAGCCGATGGACGGACACCGGATGGATCCCATGCAGTACCGCAATCTCGGCCGCTCCGGCCTCAAGGTCTCGCCGATCTGCCTCGGCACGATGATGTTCGGCGGGCCCACCGACGAGGCCACGGCCGGGCGCATCGTCGGGAGTGCCCGGGAGGCGGGCATCAACTTCATCGACACGGCCAATGTCTACACCGAGGGCCGCTCGGAGGAGATCACCGGCCGGGCGATCAAGGGCGACCGCGCCGCCTGGATCCTCGCCACCAAGGTCGCCAACCCGACCGGCTCGGGCGTCAACGACCGCGGCCTGTCGCGCGTCCACGTCATGAAGGCCGCCGAGGACAGCCTGCGCCGGCTCGGCACGGATGTCATCGACATCTACTACCTCCACAGGGAGGACCACGACACGCCGCTGGCCGAGACCGTGCGGGCGATGGCCGACCTCGTGCGGGCGGGCAAGATCCGCCATTTCGGCGTCTCGAACCACCGGTCCTGGCGGGTCGCCGAGATCTGCCGGCTCTGCGACGAGATCGGCATCGACCGGCCGGTGGTGAGCCAGCCCTATTACAACGCCTTCAACCGCATGCCCGAGACCGAGCACCTGCCGGCCTGCGCCCATTACGGGCTCGGCGTCGTCCCGTACTCGCCCCTCGCCCGCGGGGTGCTGACCGGCAAGTACGACCCGGACGCCCCGCCGCCGGCCGAATCCCGCGCCGGCCGTCAGGACACCCGGATGATGCAGACCGAGTGGCGCCCGGAATCCCTGCGCATCGCCCGGACCCTGAAGGAGCATGCCGAGGCGCGCGGCATCACGGCCGGGCAATTCGCCACCGCCTGGGTGCTGAACAACCGCCTGATCACCGGCGTCATCGCCGGGCCGCGCACCGAGGCGCAGTGGCAGGAATATCTCGGCGCCCTCGACTACGCCTTCACCCCCGAGGACGAGGCCCTGGTGGACGGCTTCGTGGCCGCCGGGCACCCGACCACCCCGGGCTACAACGATCCGGCCTATCCGCTGGAGGGGCGGATCCCGCGGAACGTCTGATTGCGGCCCGATCCTGCGCCCGTCCAACCATTGTGGGCGGTTTGCACCGTGCTACAATCCGGGCTGGCAAGAGAACGGGCGACGATGGCCGCTCACGCGAAAGAGAAGGCGAGACCTGTGCCGAGGACCAAGTCGGTCCGGGCGCAGGTTGATCCGGGCGTCAAACTGGAGGCCGAAGCTGTCCTCGGCGCGGTCGGCCTCTCGTTGTCCGACGCGTTCCGCTTGATGCTCGAACGGGTCGTCGCCGAGGGGCGGCTGCCCTTCGATCCGCTCGACCCGAACGACGAGACCATCGCGGCTTTGCGCGCGGACCTCGCTGGCGACGTGATCCATGTCGGCGATCCGTCGAACCTCCTCGCCGTCCTTGACGCCGACTGACGATAAGCCGCCGACAGCGACTTTACCCGTGCCGGCACCTGCCCAGGCTACGCGACGGGACGTCGTCATCACGGGTCAATTCAAAAAGGATATGAAGCGCGAGCAGAAGGGGCGTTATCGCGCGACGGTGCAGGCGGATCTGCTGAAGGCCGTCGACCTGCTCGCCGCCGATCGTCCCCTTCCCGCCAAAATGGTCGACCACCCGCTCGGAGGCAATTGGAAGGACTATCGCGACTGCCATATCAAACCTGATCTGGTTTTGATCTATCGGAAATCCGAGCCATCAGCCGTAAAGCCGCACTAGGAGGCGGAGCGGCCTAAACTGCACCTGGTCCGCATCGGTTCGCACAGTGAACTTGGCCTTTGATGGGCTCCGCTTGGCCGCACCGTCTCAGGATGGGGCCGAGCCTGGGAAACCGGCCCGACAGGCTCTCACGATGTCGTTCCCGGCACGCGGGTCGAGCGTGAGTTCAGCTTGCCCAGGCTGACGGCCAGCTCGGCCGACGCCTCGGAGACGGCCTGCGCGACGGTGACGAAGCCGCGCGCGTTCAGCGCCTGCGCCAAGTCCGCGAGTTCGGCCTCGAGCTGGCGGGTGAGCACGTGCTCGCCGAGGCTCGACAGGGTGCGGTTGGCGACATCGGCGAGCCGGTCCGCCGTCGGCTGCCCGACATGCCGGAGCAGGATCGCCAGGGTCTTCACCGCTTCCGTGAGGGTCTGGGACTGGATCGACTCGGAGGCCACCACGATCACAGCTTCGAGGGCGTCGGTCGCGATGATCGGCGCAGCATCCGCGTAGACGATGCAGGATGTCGGATCTTCGAGCGGCCGGGTCTCGTCCTCGCTCCAGTGCGCGATGATGTCCCGCAGGGCCTGGATGACCGAGAGGCCGGGGCTGGGGTTGGATTTCGATGTCGAGACCGAGGTCCAGGCGATGGTCGAGAGCTGGTGCAGGCCGTACCCGGCATCGTGCTGCAGGTCGCGTCCGTCGTCGTAGCTGAGCGCGGCCAGCGTCTCGCCGACGAGGCGCTCCCGCGCTGCCGGGTCGAGCGTCGTGCCGGGCCTGCATCGCAGCCGGAACAGGGGATCGTTGACGGCGCGATACGTCCCGACCGGGATGACGCATTCGATCTCGGCCGCCTCGCGGCCATGCCGCTTCACGGCCTCTTCGATGCGCGGGAGGTCGAGGCGGACGACGTAGCCGCTCTCCCGGGAGCAGATCAGCGCGGCCACGGGCCAATCCTGCCGCGCCGTCCTCCGGGTCGCTGCGAGCATCCGGAGATCGTCGTCGCGGGCTTCCAGAACCCGGTCGTGGATGAACTGGATGATCTGCGCTGGCCGCATCTGATCGATCGTGTTGTAGATCATCACGATGATGAGGCAGAGGGCCGAGGTGGTCAGCAGCAGGGCGAGCGTGGTCCCGAAGACGGGCCGGTGAAAGCCCGTATTCGTCACCAGCGTCATCAGGACGAAGACCGACAGGCCGACGAAATACCCGAAATAGAACTGGTTCGTGCGCCGGGCCATGAACTGGTCGGTGACCTGCGCGGTCAGGGCGGCCGCCCCCTGTTGGACGGCGAGGAGCAGGAGCGAGAAGGTGATCGAGGTGACGGTGATGATGCTCGATGCCACCGTGGTCAGGAGGCTTCCCAGGGCCGCCCTGTCGCCGAGCAATTCCCCGAGCCAGCGGAATCCCGCCGGCGCATCGCCGCCAGACCAGGACCGATCCGCCAGATAGACCAGGGCGTTCAGGCCCACGAAGCCGACCACGGTCGCGAGCGGCAGGGCGAGGAACTGCCGGAAGGACCGCCTGACGGCGCTGACGAAGCGGCCCGGGACCGACTTGATCGTCTTCATGCTGCGCCATCACCCGGGATCGATTGCTATCCGGGTGATGTATAGCAAACTTGACCGAGCCAACGCGCCGGCATCGACCCCGGACGGACCCGAACCTAGCGCATGGACTCCGGTAGGTGCTGGATCGGGTTCGTGCGCGCGGGCGCACCCTGGCCCTGCACCGTTCCGTCCGATTGCATCACGTCGGTCGAGGATTGGATCGCGCTCGGTGGGGAGACCTGGCCGCTCCCGCGGGCGGCGCCGTCACGCTCCGATGCCGGCGGCAGGGTTGCCGGTGTCGGTTGGTCGATCCGGCTGGCAGCCGACTGAGACAGGGCCGGAGCGGTCAAGCCGAAGCTCCCGGACACGGCACCCAGGACGAGGGCTCGCCCGATCCAACGAGAGTACCGTCCGGGAGAGGGGGTTCGGGTCGTCATCGCTCGATCCATCCGTTCGAAGCAGCGCGCCGGCGCCTTCACGTTCGGTCGGCAATGCACCCGCGCCACGGGCGTTCCCCCGCCTCGCCACAACTCCGAGAGAGCACCGGAGCCTGAAGCGGCGAAGCGGGTCGCGCGAGCGTCTGCGCTCCGCGTTACGGTCGAGATCTGCGCGTTTGGGACCTCGCCCCAACTGACCCGCTGAGGGCAATGCGGAAGGGTCGCGCGTGCCGGCTCGTCAAGCACAGGCGGGCGAGAGCCGGCATTCCGCGATGGCCGCCGAATGCAGCCACGTTCACGCGCGGACCCGACAGATCGCTGATCTACCTTGCGCTCGGGACTGACCGCGGCTATCTATCCCCCCAACAGTTCTGATGGCAGTCGAGAGGCTGCGGTTCGGGAGTGGGCCCCACCGGGTCCGCTCTTTTTTTTCGCCGCGTCAGGTTTGATCGCGCGAGGACCGCAGGCCGGCACGTGCCGCCCAGGACGCCGCAAGGGTTGCGCGCTGATATCCATGTCGTCCGAGATCGAAGCGGATCTGTCCGAGAAGCGCCTCGTCCGCGAGAGCGGTGTCGCCGCTCGCGTGGTGCAGGTGATCGAGGGGCCGGTCCAGGGCCTCGGCTTCCGGCTGGTCCGGGTGAAGGTGACCAACACCAACGGCTGCACCGTCCAGATTATGGCGGAGCGGCCGGACGGCACCTTCTCGATCGACGATTGCGAGGCGGTGAGCCGGGCGATCTCGCCGGTGCTCGACGTCGACGATCCGGTGGGCACCGCCTACAACCTGGAGATCTCCTCCCCGGGGATCGACCGGCCGCTGGTGCGGGTCTCGGACTTCGCCCGCTGGGCCGGCTACGAGGCCAAGGTCGAGCTGAGTCCGCCGCTCGACGGCCGCAAGCGGTTTCGCGGCATCCTGGGCGCGCCCGACGTCGAGAAGCTGACCGTCCCGATCGACCTGCCCGACGTGAAGGAAGGGCTGCCGAGCCGGGTCGACCTGCCGCTGCGGGATCTCGCCGAGGCGCATCTCGTCCTCACCGACGAGTTGATCCGCGAGTCCCTGCGTCGCGGCGGCCCGCCGGCCGACGGTGCGGACGAACTGGACGAGGATGACGAGGCCGAGGACGACGCGCCGGCGGCCCCCGCCCGGCCCGCGCCGAAGCCGCAGGGTCCGAAGGGCAAGGCCGCCAAGGCCGACCCGAAGGCCCCGAAAGAGAAGAAGCCGCCGCGCACCGGCCCCAAGAAGCCGGTCGTGTCCAAGGCGTCCCGGCTCAAGAGCCGCGACGACCTGCATTGAATTGAGATTTGGGCTCGGTCGCCCGCGGGCGACCGGCACGAAGACTTGACGGAAGAGAAGGACCGACACCGATGGCCGTCGTCAGCGCCAACAGGCTCGAACTCCTCCAGATCGCCGACGCGGTCGCCCGCGAGAAGGTGATCGACCGCTCCATCGTCATCGACGCGATGGAGGAGGCGATCGCCAAGGCGGCGCGCTCCCGCTACGGCGCGGAGACCGACGTTCACGCCGAGATCGACAACAAGACCGGGGCCCTGCGCCTGTCGCGGCACCTTCTGGTGGTCGATCAGGTGGAGAACGACGCCCGCGAGATCACCCTGGAGCAGGCCCGCCGCTACAACCCGGGCGCGCTGGTCGGCGACGTGATCTCCGACACCCTGCCGCCCTTCGATTTCGGCCGCGTCGCCGCCCAGTCGGCCAAGCAGGTCATCGTCCAGAAGGTGCGCGACGCCGAGCGCGCCCGCCAGTTCGACGAGTACAAGGACCGGATCGGCGAGATCCTCAACGGCATCGTCAAGCGGGTCGAGTACGGCAACGTCATCGTCGATCTGGGCCGGGGCGAGGGCATCGTCCGCCGGGACGAGATGATCCCGCGCGAGACCTTCCGGCCGGGCGACCGGATTCGCTCCTACCTGTTCGACGTGCGCTCGGAAGTGCGCGGGCCGCAGATCTTCCTGTCGCGCTCGCACCCGCAATTCATGGCCAAGCTGTTCGGCCAGGAAGTGCCCGAGATTTACGACGGCATCGTCGAGGTGAAGGCTGTGGCCCGCGATCCGGGCTCCCGCGCCAAGATCGCCGTGATCTCCCGCGACGGCAGCATCGACCCGGTCGGCGCCTGCGTCGGCATGCGCGGCTCGCGCGTCCAGGCGGTGGTCGGCGAGCTCCAGGGCGAGAAGATCGACATCATCCCGTGGTCCGAGGACGAGGCGACCTTCATCGTCAACGCCCTCCAGCCCGCCGAGGTGGTGAAGGTCGTGCTCGACGAGGAGGCCGACCGCATCGAGGTGGTGGTGCCGGACGACCAGCTCTCGCTGGCCATCGGCCGCCGGGGCCAGAACGTGCGCTTGGCCTCGCAGCTCACCGGCTGGGACATCGACATCCTCACCGAGGCCGAGGAATCCGAGCGGCGCCAGAAGGAATTCGCCGAGCGGACCCAGGTGTTCATGGAGGCGCTCGACGTCGACGAGACCGTCGGCCAGCTGCTGGCGGCCGAAGGCTTCCGCAACGTCGAGGAGATCGCCTACGTCGACATCCAGGAGCTGTCCGGCATCCAGGGTCTCGACGAGGAGACCGGCGCCGAGATCCAGGCCCGCGCCCAGGATCACCTCGCCCGGATCGAGCAGGAGCACGATGCCCGCCGCACCGAGCTCGGCGTCGCCGACGAGCTGCGCGAGATCGAGGGCATCACCACGCCCATGATGGTCGCGCTCGGCGAGAACGACGTGAAGACCGTCGAGGACCTGGCGGGCTGCGCCACCGACGACCTCGTCGGCTACACCGAGGGCCGCGGCCCGGACGCCGTGCGCCACGCCGGCTATCTCGACGGGTTCGAGCTGTCGCGGGCCGAGGCCGAGGGCCTGATCATGGCCGCCCGCCTCAAGGCCGGCTGGATCGAGGCGCTGCCCGAGCCGGAGGCCGAGGAGGGTGCCGAGACCGACGAGAGCGAGGAGACCCCCGAGGCGACGGCCGCCACCCCGGCCGAGGCCTGAGCGGGAGGCTGCGGCGGACGCGCTCATGGCCGAGGTCGACACGACCCCGCCCGATGAGGGGCAGGATCCGGGACTCGATCCCGGGGGGCTCGACAGCGGCCCCGGCCGGCGCGTGCCGCAACGGACCTGCATCGTCACGCGCGTGGTCCAGCCGCCCGAGGCGATGATCCGGTTCGTGCGCGGCCCGGACGGCAGCGTCGTGCCAGACCTGCGCGCGAAGCTGCCCGGCCGCGGCGCCTGGATCAGCGCCCGGCGCGACGCGGTCGCCACCGCGGTGCGCAAGAATCTGTTTCCGCGGGCGTTCAAGGGACCGGCCCAGGCCGGCCCCGACCTGCCCGACCGGATCGTCGTCGGCCTGCGCGAGGATCTGCGGCAGGCGATCGCCATGGCCAACAAGGCGGGATGCGTGGTCGCAGGCTTCTCCAAGGTCGAGGCCGCGATCGGCGGCCAGCCCGGCGCGGTGGCCCTGATCCATGCGGCGGAAGCCAGTCCAGACGGCCGTCGCAAGATCGCCGCGGCCTTGTACCGGCGGCACGGTGAGGCCATGTCAAGGATACCGATCATCGACGACCTGTCCGAAGATGAATTGGACATGGCCTTAGGTCGGGATCATGTGATACACGCTGCGCTCGTCGCAGGAGCCGGAGCTGCCGGCTGCCTGTCGCGTTGGCGTCGGCTACGCTCCTTCGAGGGCGCCGCCGCGGCGACCGAGGAGCCCGATCCAGCCCGAATCGGCGGGGTCGACGAAGCCTCACGTTGACGACGCACCAGGACGAATTTGGCCGGCGCCACCGGGCGTCGGTTCACGGGACGATGGAAACCCTCAGGGTTCAGGCTGAATGAGCGACACGAACAACCCGGGCGACAAGACTCTGAACAGGACTTCTCCGAAGCCGCTCTCCCTCAAGCGGCCGATCGAGGCAGGCACCGTGCGTCAGAGCTTCTCCCATGGCCGCTCCAAGCAGGTCGTGGTCGAGACGGTCAAGCGCCGCGGCGTCGGCGCGGCCCCGGCCGCCCCTGCCCGTGAGCCTGCGCCCGCCCCGCGCCCGGCTCCGACCGCCGCTGCGGCCCCGCCGCGCCCGGCCCAGCGCTCGGCGTCGGGTGTCGTGCTGCGCACGTTGAGCGAGCAGGAAAGCGCCGCCCGCGCCGCCGCCCTCGCCGACGCGAAGCGCCGCGAGGCCGAGGCCCGTCAGAAGGCTGAGGCCGAGGCCGAGGCCCGCCGCAAGGAGGCCGAGGAGCAGGCCCGCCGCGAGCGCGAAGCCGCCGAGGAGCGCCGTCGCGAGGAGGAGTCCCGCAAGGCCGCCGCCGCCGAGGCTGCTCGCGCTGCCGAGGAGGCCGCCAAGGCCGCCGCTGCCGCGAACGCGGCCGCCGCTGCCGAGGCCGCTGCGCCTGCACCGGCCGCCCCCACGGCTGCTGCCCCCGCCGCGCCGGCGACCCCGGCCGCCGCGCCCGCTCGCCCGTCGGCGACCCGTCCGATGCCGGCGCGTCCGAGCACCGTCGCTCCGGCCCGCCAGCCCGAGGCTGCCCGTCCGGCCGCCCCCGCGGCTGCGCGTCCGGCCGCTTCAGCGCCGGCCGCCCCGGCGGCGCGTCCGCCGCTGACCGCCCGTCCCGCCACCGGCGAGCCGCGCAAGACCATCACGGCCGATTCGCGCAAGCCCCGCGACCTGAACTTCATGGCGCGGCCCGCCCCGGCGCCCGAGCCCGAGAAGAGCGCCACGCCGACGACCGCCGCGCGTCCCGCCGGTGCCGCCGCAGCGGCGCGTCCCGCCGGCCGCGGTGCGCAGACCAACGAGGACGAGTCCGAGACCAAGCGGGTGATCCGCCGTCCCGGCATGCCGCTCAAGATCATCGCGCCGCCCAAGACGCCGAAGTCGCCGGGCGGGGACCGCAACCGCGGCCGCCTGACCATCGCGACGGCGACGTCCGGTGAGGACGAGCGCACCCGCTCGGTCGCCTCGTTCCGCCGCCGCCAGCAGCGCATGAGCGGCCGTGGCCAGGTCGAGCAGAAGGAGAAGCTGTCCCGCGAGGTGACGATCCCCGAGACGATCACCATCCAGGAACTCGCCAACCGCATGTCGGAGCGGGCCGTGGACGTGATCCGTCTGCTGATGAAGCAGGGCGAGATCCACAAGATCACCGACGTGATCGACTCGGACACCGCCCAGCTCATCGCCGAGGAGCTCGGCCACACCGTCCGCCGCGTCGCCGAGTCCGACGTCGAGGAAGGCCTGTCGTCCGACGAGCCGGATCTGGAGGAGGATCTCGATCCCCGTCCGCCGGTGGTCACCATCATGGGCCACGTCGATCACGGCAAGACCTCGCTGCTCGACGCGATCCGTAAGGCGAACGTGGTGGAGGGCGAGGCCGGTGGCATCACCCAGCATATCGGCGCCTACCAGGTCGCGGCGCCGTCCGGCGACATGATTACCTTCATCGACACCCCGGGCCACGCGGCGTTCACGTCGATGCGCGCCCGCGGCGCCAAGGTCACCGACATCGTGGTGGTCGTGGTGGCGGCCGATGACGGCGTCATGCCGCAGACGATCGAGGCGATCCAGCACGCCAAGGCGGCGGGCGTACCGATGATCATCGCGATCAACAAGATCGACAAGCCGGATGCGAACCCCCAGCGGGTCCGCACGGAGCTGCTGCAGCACGACATCCAGGTCGAGTCGATGGGCGGCGAGACCCTGGAATTCGAGGTTTCGGCCAAGACCGGCGACGGTCTGCCGGAGCTGCTGGAGGGCATCCAGATCCAGGCCGAGATCATGAACCTGCGTGCCAACGAGAAGCGCGACGGCGAGGGCACGGTCATCGAGGCCCAGCTCGACCGCGGTCGCGGTCCGGTGGCGACCGTGCTGGTCCAGCGCGGCACTCTGTTCACCGGCGACATCGTCGTGGCCGGTGCCGAGTGGGGCCGCGTGCGCGCCCTGATCGACGATGTCGGCGAGAACGTGCAGTATGCCGGCCCGTCGGTGCCCGTGGAGGTCCTCGGCTTCAACGGCACGCCCGATGCCGGCGACCGCGTGACCGTGGTGTCGAGCGAGGCCCGGGCCCGCGAGGTCACCGAGTACCGCGCCCGCCAGAAGCGCGAGCGGCAGAATGCCCGGACCGGCGGTGCCAACCGCTCGCTGGTCGACATGATGCGCGACCTCAAGGAAGGCGCCGGCCGCAAGGAGCTGCCGGTCGTCATCAAGGGCGACGTGCAGGGTTCGGTCGAGGCGATCGCGGGTGCCCTGGAGAAGCTCGGCAACGGCGAGGTCGCGGCCCGCATCCTCCTGTCGGGTGTCGGCGGCATCACCGAGTCGGACATCACCCTGGCTCAGGCGTCGAAGGCGGTCGTGATCGGCTTCAACGTGCGCGCCCTCAAGGAGGCCCGCGAGGCCGCCGAGCGGGCGGGTATCGATATCCGCTACTACAATATCATCTACGACCTCGTGGACGACATCAAAGCCACGCTGTCGGGGATGCTGCCGCCGACCCTGCGCGAGGAGCGCCTGGGCGAGGCGTCGATCCAGGAGGTCTTCGAGGTCTCCAAGGTCGGCAAGGTCGCGGGTTGCCGCGTCACCGACGGTATCGTGGAGCGCGGCGCGCATGTCCGCCTCATCCGCGACAGCGTCGTGATCCACGAGGGCAAGCTCAAGACCCTCAAGCGCTTCAAGGACGACGCGAAGGAAGTCACCTCCGGCCAGGAGTGCGGCATGGCCTTCGAGAACTTCGAGAACATGCGCGCGGGCGATGTTATCGAGTGCTACCGGGTCGAAGAGATCCGTCGCACCCTCTGAGATCCCGGACCTCGTCCGGACAGGGCGGTCGCGGCCTCAGCCGCGGCCGTCTTTTCTTTTTCGCGCATCTCTCTTTTGTTGGACGTGAACCGGCCGCCCCGCGGCGTCGGCCCGAGACAGAATGGCCCAGAAACCCACATCCACCGGCCCCTCGCAGCGCCAGCAGCGCGTGGCCGAACTCGTGCGTCACGCGCTTGCGGAGGTGCTTCAGCGCGGCGACATCCAGGATCCGGTGCTCAACACGCATGTCGTGACCGTGCCGGAGGTGCGGATGTCGCCGGACCTGAAGCTCGCCACCGCCTACGTGATGCCGCTCGGCGGCGTCGACGAGGCGCCGGTGATCGCCGCGCTGGACCGCCACCGCAAGGTGCTGCGCCAGGAGGTGGCCCGGCGGGTGAACCTGAAATTCGCGCCCGAGCTGCGCTTCCTGCGCGACGAAACCTTCGACGAGGCGGCCCGGATCGACAAGCTGCTGCGCGACGAGCGCGTGAAGCGCGACCTCGTCCCCGAGCGGGACGGCGACGGGCCTGAGGACGACGAACCGGAGACCGGTCGGGGGCATTGATCCCCGACGGCACACGGACAGGAACGGGGCAACGACCCCGGGGGACACGAGGACATGACGGTTTCCATCGAAGATCATCCGCCGGCCGAGCGCGCGGCTTCCGGTCCGGGCGCCGAGCGCCGGGGCCCGGAGGAGCGCCGCCCGCAGCGCGGACCGCGGCCCGATCGGCCCAAGCGCCGGGACGTGTCGGGCTGGGTCATCCTCGACAAGCCTGTCGGCATGACCTCGACCCACGCGGTCGCGGTGGTGAAGCGCGCCTTCAACGCCAAGAAGGCCGGCCATGCCGGCACCCTCGACCCGCTGGCCTCGGGCATCCTGCCGATCGCGCTGGGTGAGGCGACCAAGACCGTCCCGTTCGTCATGGACGGCCGCAAGGCCTACCGGTTCACCGTGCAATGGGGTGTCGAAACCGACACCGACGATGCCGAGGGCCGGGCGGTCGCCACCAGCGACGCGCGTCCGGAGCGGCCGGCCGTCGAGGCGGCTCTGCCGGCCTTCGTCGGCGCGATCGAGCAGGTGCCGCCGCGCTATTCCGCGATCAAGATCCAGGGCGAGCGCGCCTACGACCTGGCCCGCGAGGGCGAGACCGTGGAGCTGGTCGCCCGGCCGGTGCAGATCGACCGCCTCGCCGTGGTCGAGCATGACGGCGAGCGCACCGTGATCGAGGCCGAGTGCGGCAAGGGCACCTATGTCCGCGCCCTGGCGCGCGACCTCGGCCGGATGCTCGGCTGCTACGGCCACGTCTCGGCCCTGCGCCGGACCCGGGTCGGCCCGTTCTCGGAAGCCGAATCCTGTGCCGCCGCCGGCCTGACCGAGGGCGGCCCCGAAGCCGCGCTCGCGCATCTGCGGCCGGTGGAGACCGCGCTCGACGCGATCCCCGAGGTGGCGGTCTCCCGCGACCTCGGCCTGCGCCTGATGCGCGGCCAGTCGGTGATCCTGCGCGGCCGGGACGCGCCCGTGGAGGGCAAGGCCTTCGCGACCTGCGGCGGCATCCTGGTCGCGGTGGGCGATGTCGAGCGCGGCGAGCTGGTCCCGCACCGGGTGTTCCATCTCGGCGGCACCGCGCCGGTGCGCAACGTCTGACCGGCGGGTTCCCCCTGAAGCGGGGGACACGCTCACGCCGCGGCTTATCCGGGCCGCGGCGTGACCCCCTCCCGTGGGGGCGACGGGTCAGACCGGTCGATTCCCAACCTGCCCTGACGCGGGAAGCTCAGTCTTGCTCTCCGGTCGAAGGCTCGACCGCTGCCGCCCCACGGCGGAACCCGGGATCCGGAGCCGCCGACGTGCCGAGCGGTCGAGCCGGCCGCGGTTCTGGATTGACGCCATGGGCGTCCGCTCCGGGTCCGGGCTCGCCTGCGGCGCCCGGGAATGACGGTGCGGGTTATCGGGTCTGCGGTATCAACCCTCGGAAGAGCGTTCTTCCAATGGGCCCGCCGCATCCGAACCGCATTGCCCGACCAGCCCGTCTGAGCCCGTTGGTGGCTCAACCTGAGGCGCGTCGGCGCAGGCGGAACGAACCTCAGCGATGAAGCTTTGGCCCCGGCGACCGGCCCGGGGATACGATGAACGAACGCAGCTGTGATGTGGCGGTGATCGGGGCCGGGACCGCCGGGCTCGCCGCCTACCGGGCCGCCACCGAGGCCGGAGCGAGCGCCGTCCTGATCGAGCGCGGCCCGGGCGGCACGACCTGCGCCCGGGTCGGCTGCATGCCCTCCAAGCTCCTGATCGCGGCGGCCAAGGCGGCCCATGCGGCGCGCAACACCGACCTGTTCGGCATCCACGTCGCCAGCGTCGCGGTGGATGGTCGTGCGGTGCTCGAGCGGGTCCGCGCTGAGCGGGACCGGTTCGTCGGTGGCGTCCTCGACGGCGTGGACGCCCTGCCGGAGGCGGCGCGCATCGCCGGCAGCGCCCGGTTCGCCGATCGCGACAGCCTGACCGTCGACGATCACACCCGGATCACCTTCCGCGCCGCCGTGATCGCCACCGGTTCGAGCCCCACCGTCCCGGCGCCCCTGCGCGGGCTCGGCGACCGCGTCCTCACCACCGACACCCTGTTCGAGATCCCCGACCTCCCGGATTCGCTGGCCGTTCTGGGTGCGGGCGCGGTCGGCATCGAGATCGCCCAGGCGATGAGCCGCCTCGGAATCCGCGTCACGGTGATCGATGCCGGCGATACCGTCGCCGGCCTGTCCGAGCCGGATCTCGCCCGCCAAGCTGCCGAGATTTTCCGTGCCGAGCTCACGCTGCATCTCGGGGCGAAGCTCGACTCCGCCACGCCCGACGGGGACGGTGTGCGCCTCGCCTGGACCGACCGGGATGGGCGGGTCCGAGAGACCCGGGCCGACCGGGTTCTCGCGGCGACCGGCCGCGCGCCCAACCTGGGCGGGCTCGGGCTCGACGTGACGGGCCTGCGCCTCGGCGAGGGCGGCATGCCGGAATTCGACCGGCGCAGCCTGGTCTGCGCCGGCGCGCCGATCCTGATCGCGGGCGATGCCGATGCCTGGCGGCCGGTGCTGCACGAGGCGAGCCGTCAGGGCAGCATCGCCGGAGCGAACGCGGCGGCGCTGGCCGCCGGGCGCGCTGTTACGTCGCCGGAGCCCTGGACACGTCTAACGATGGTCTTCACCGACCCGCAGGTCGCCGCGATCGGCGCGCCCTACGCGGCCGATGCCCCCGGACGTGTCACCGGAACGGTCGATTTCTCGACCCAGGGTCGTGCCCGGGTCGACTGCGCGAATCACGGCGGGCTTCGGATCTGGGCCGACCGGGAGGGCCGGCTGCTGGGTTCGGAGATGCTTGGGCCCGCGGTCGAGCATCTGGCGCATCTGCTGGCCCACGCGATCGGCGACGGGAAGAGCGCCGCGGCCGTGCAGGACCAACCCATATACCATCCTACAGTTGAAGAAGGATTTTCCACCGCATTGTCTGAAATCACACAGTCAATTTGTCAGTCTTAATCTGGCTCCGACGCCATCGTGATATCGAGCTGATCTTGCCGCGCGCGGAAGCATTGCACTTCGCCCCTGCCCCAGTCATATCAACCGAGATGAGCGGGGTTCTTTCCTGATGCCGCCGAAGCAGGCCCCCGAACGCGGCGTCGACCTCGACGTGCTCGCGCCCGACGCGTTGGATCGCCTCGACAAAGGCGTGATCGGACTCGATTCGGACGGTACCGTCGTGGTGTTCAGCGAGGGCGCCTGCGCGCTCTCGGGCCTCTCACGCGAGGCGGTGCTCGGCCGCAACTATTTCCGCGAGGTGATGCCGGGCACCAACGTGCCGAATTTCCGCGGGCGCTTCCTGTCGGGGAGCCGCCGCGGCGCCCTGGACGAGAGCTTCGACTACGTGTTCGGCCGGCTGCCTCAGCCCCTGCGGGCGCGGGTCCACATGCGCCACGGCACCGCCGCCGAGACCGGCCCGGTCACCTGGCTGACCATCGACCCGATCGAGAGCCTCGGCGCCGGCCTGCCCCGCGAGGCCGTGATGGCCGCGATCGGCCGGCGCGTGCGCGCTGAGCCGGTGGATGCCAGCCATTGCGAGCGCGAGCCGATCCACATTCCGGGCTCGATCCAGCCCAACGCCGTGATGCTCGCGGCCGATGCCGAGACCCTGCACGTCCTGGCCTACTCGGCCAATATCGAGGAGATCGTCGATCCCCAGGATCCGCCGCTCGCCGGCCGTCCCCTGGACGACGTGCTGCCCCGTGCCTTCGTCGAGGCCATCCGGGCGCGCCTGACCGCCGGCACCCTGGAGAATGGCCAATCCGCCCGCCGCCGGCTCACCCTGGCCGGCCGCGCGGCGCCCTATTACGCCGTGGCCCACGCCCATGCCGGGCGGGTGATCGTCGAGCTGGAGCTCGAGCCCGAATCGGCCGACGACTTCCCGACCGCCAGCCAGGTCGATACCGAGCTCGCCGTCGGGCGCCTGCGCGCGGCCGAGACCCTGGTCGAGGCCGCCCGGATCGCCGCCCTCGAGATCCGCGCGCTCACCGGCTTCGAGGCCGTGCTGGTCTACCGGTTCGACGCCGACTGGAACGGCGAGGCGGTGGCCGAGGACAAGGTGCCCGCCTGGTCGCGCAGCCTGCTCGGCCTGCGCTTTCCCGCCTCCGACATCCCGGCCCAGGCCCGCGCCCTCTACACCCGGGCCAAGAACCGCTTCGTGATCGACCGCGACAGCGTCCCGGTCGGCCTGGTGGCGGCGCCCGGCGCGGGCAATGGCCCGATCGATCTCACCTTCGCCCAGCACCGCACGCTGTCGCCGATCCACCTCGAGTACCAGCGCAACCTGGGCGTGAACGGCTCGATGTCGATCTCGATCATGGTCGAGGGCCGGCTCTGGGGCCTGATGATCGGCCATCATCGCCGCCCGCATTACGTCACGCCCGAGACCCGCTCGGCCGCCACCGTGCTCACCGACGCCTTCGCGATGCGGGTGCAGGAGATCGAGTCGCGCCGGCTCTGGGAGGAGCGGCAGGCCCATCTGGCGGTCGAGAGCCGCCTGGTGCGCGAGCTGACCCGCTCCGACGATTTCGTGGCCGCCCTGACCGCCGGCAACGCGACCCTGCTCGACCTGTTCAGCGCCACCGGCGCCGGCATCGCGGCGGGCGAGCGGGTGACGCTGATCGGCCGGTCGCCCCCCGCCGACATGGTCGGCCGGATCGCCGCCTGGCTGCGGGACCGGCTGCCGGCCGGCGAGACCCAATACAGCAGCAGCAGCTTCACCGCCGAGTATCCGGAGGCGGCCCCCTACCGGGAGATCGCCAGCGGCCTGCTCGCCGCCTTCGTGGACGAGTCCCGCGAGAATCTGCTGCTCTGGTTCCGGCCGGAGGTGCCCAGCACGGTGACCTGGGGCGGCGACCCGCGCAAACCGGTTCTCGCCGGCAGCGGCCCGGTGGCCCTGCTGCCGCGCCGCTCGTTCGAGCGCTGGGTCGAGGAGCGCACCGGCTTCGCCGCCGACTGGGCCGAATGGCAGGTCCATCTCGCCGGCTCGCTGGCCGAGGCGGTCGAGGGCGTAGTGCTGCGCCAGCGCCGCAAGATCGATGAGCTGACCAGCCTGCTCGCCGAAAAGGAGCGCCTGCTCGAGCAGAAGGACCTGCTGACCCGGGAGATCGACCACCGGGTCAAGAACTCCCTGCAGATCGTCTCGGCCTTCCTGCAGATGCAGCGCCGCCAGATCTCCGACGGCGAGGCCCGGCAGGCCTTCGCCGACACCTCGGCCCGGGTAATGAGCGTCGCGCGGGTGCACGACAGCCTCTACCAGGCCGAGCGCTTCGATGAGGTCGATCTCGGCCAGACCATCGAGAACCTGTGCAACGACCTCGCGGGCCTGGCCGGCGAGGGCCACGCCGTCGATCTGTCGGCCGAGCCCGGCCTGATGGTGCCCTACCGCAAGGCGGTGGCGCTCTCGCTGATCGCCACGGAGCTCGTGACCAACGCGTTCAAATACGCGGCCAACCCCACCGGCGGCGGCCGCGTCGAGGTCAGCGTCTCGGCCTCCGGCCCGGGCGAGGTTCAGCTTCGGGTCTGCGACGACGGTTCCGGCCTGCCCGACGACTGGGCCGAGGCCAAGGTGCGCGGCAAGGGCACGGGCCTCGGGATGAAGCTGATCCGGGCGATGCTCGACCAGATCAACGCCCGTCTCGACGTGGCCAACAACCCGGGCGCGTGCTTCACCATCACGGCGTGATCGAAGCCGCAGCCGTCATGGCGCGCGCAGCGAGGCAACCCAGGGCGGCGCGCGATCTCGGATCGTAGAGCGTGTCCCTTGGTTGCTTCGCCCCGCGCGCAAGGACGGGGTGGGAGCTTAGGCGTCCGCCTCCGCCAGCAGCCCGTCGACGAACTGCGCCAGGCCGGTGCGGCGCGCGCGCTTCAGCCGCTCGGCTGAGAGAATGCCCTGGAGCGCCTGGAAGGCCGCCTGCAGGTCCTCGTTGACGATCACGTAATCGTACTCGCTCCAGCGCTGGATCTCGGTCCGGGCATTGGCCAGCCGCTTCTCGATCGTCTCGGCCGAGTCCTCGGCGCGGCGCTCGAGGCGCTGGCGCAGCTCGGCCATGCTGGGCGGCAGGATGAACACGGTCACCACGTCCTGGGCGAGCTTGGCCCGCACCTGGCGGGTGCCCTGGTAGTCGATGTCGAAGATCATGTCCCGGCCCGAGCCCAGGACCTTCTCCACCGGGCGGCGGGGCGTGCCGTAATAATTGCCGTGGACCTCCGCCCATTCGAGCAGGTCGTCGCGGCTGCGCAGGTCCTCGAACGCCTCGCGGTCGATGAAGTGGTAGTGACGCCCGTCGATCTCGGAGGGCCGGCGCGCCCGGGTCGTGACGGAGATGGACACGTCGAGCGCCCAGGTCGGATCCTGCGCGATCGCCCGGGTCAGCGTGGTCTTGCCCGCCCCCGAGGGCGAGGACAGGATCAGGATCAATCCGCGCCGCGCGATGGTGTCGGAGACGTTCTTCGCCGGTCCGCTCATCCGCGTGGCTCCGTCGCGTGTCGCATGTGGGGGTCCCAAGGCTTCATTCGATGTTCTGGACCTGCTCGCGGAACTGCTCGACCACGGCCTTGAGGTCGAGCCCGATCCGCGACAGGCTGATGTCGTTGGCCTTGGCGCACAGGGTGTTGGCCTCGCGGCCGAATTCCTGGGCCAGGAAATCCAGGCGCCGGCCGATCGCGCCACCGGCGGCGAGCAGCTCGCGGGCGCTGGCGACATGGGCGTGCAGCCGGTCCAGCTCCTCGCGCACATCGGCCTTGCCGGCGAGCAGCATCGCCTCCTGGTGCAGGCGGTCCGGGTCCAGATTGGTCCCGCCCAACGCCTCGATGGCGGCGGCCAGCCGGGCACGCACCGCCTCGGGCTTGCGCGCCGGGTTGTCCTCGGCCGCCTGGGTCAGCGCGGCGATCCGGTCGACCTGCGCGGTGACGACCTCGGCGAGCTGACGCCCCTCGGCCCGGCGGGCCTCGACCAGGTCGGCCACCACCCGGACCACGCCCTCGGCGAGATCCCGCGCGAAGGTCTCGGTCTCGGCCCCCGCCTCGTCCTCGACCTCGATCACCCCGCGCACGCCGAGCAGCCCGTCCATCGTGGCCGGTGCGACGCCCTCGGGCACCGGCACCCGGGCGACCGCCTGGGCGAGGCTCGCCAGCAGGCCCTCGTTGATCCGCACCCGGGCGGCCTGCTCCGGCTTGGTCAGCGTCAGGGTCAGCTGGCACTGGCCCCGGGACAGGGTCTTCTGCAGGGCGGTGCGGGCGGTCTCGCCGAGCCCGTCATAGCCCGCCGGCACGCGGATGCGCACGTCGAGGCCGCGCCCGTTGACGCTCCGGACCTCCCAGGCCCATTGCACCGCCCCGGTGGTGCCCGCCGCCCGGGCGAAGCCGGTCATGCTTGCGATCTGGGCCATGTCGACCCCCGTCCTCGTGAAGATCCGGGCCTGTAGCACGGATCGCCCCGGGGGGAAGGGGTGGTGCGCTGGAGTCCGATCACCACGCGGTCATCGCAAGCGGAGCAATCCGGTGATGCTAGCCGTTTTGCGATCGCGCGCTGCCCTGGGTTGCTTCGCTGCGCTCGCACTGACGGCGAGCGCTGTGGGTTGCCCTATGGCGCGTATCCCACCCTCTCACCTCAGGATGAGGGTATGGAAGGGAGATCGCTTCCTCCAATCTCGCTTCCCTGCACCGTCCATCGCCGGCCGCGCGGCACAGTCAGCGCCGTGCGCTCTTAGGCAGCCTCGTAAAAGATGACGCGGCTTTCAGGCTTCAGCTGCTGAAGCAGGTCGAAGTCGGAGACATTGGCCGTGAGAAGCGTGCAGCCCGTTCTGGCGGCGTGCAACAAGAGCGTGCAGTCGTGCAGAGCCTTCGTGCGTCGATCACGCGCGTAGCCGCGCAGACGGCACAGGATGCCCGCGACGATCGCGGCGTCGATCAGGACGTCCCGGTCGGGCGTGTAGAGGCGGTGCAGCGGGATACCGTCGAGCAATGCTCGGATCGCCGCGACGTTCTTCGCGGTTCCGGGATGCGCGGGATCGAGAACGCCGATCGCATGCAGGATCTCCTGCATGGCGACGACGCTGTGATGGACCGTGCGCAGTCTCAAGAGCGACCGCAGGGCGGTTGGCGTCTGCCCTTTGAGGCCGTGGATGTAGACGCCGGTATCGAGCATCAGCGGCCCGCCCGGCGCTGCCGTCACCCCGATGAAAGGAAGATCGCGCCGGGCGCGCGGACGAATCCCTTTCAGGTCACGACGAAGGCTGAGCTT
Source organism: Methylobacterium brachiatum (assembly GCF_900113845.1). Classification (NCBI taxonomy): domain Bacteria; kingdom Pseudomonadati; phylum Pseudomonadota; class Alphaproteobacteria; order Hyphomicrobiales; family Methylobacteriaceae; genus Methylobacterium; species Methylobacterium brachiatum. The sequence continues at coordinate 29,502 of NZ_FOQW01000003.1, forward strand.
CTCCGTCGACCGCGAGATCGGGAACACGGTTCAAAAACCGATATCGAGCTCGGGGTCCAGTTGGCCGTGCGCCGCCTCGAACGCATCCGCGAAGGCGTCCTCGAGGGCCAGGTTTGCGAGGGCGACAATCAGCAGATCCGTGTTGGAGCTGAGGCCCGTCCGCCTCTTCGCTTGCCGGACCAGGCTCGCTGGCAAGCGGGCACCGACCTGCTGCATCTCGCCCTGATCGAGACCCGCCTTCGGGAGATGCGCGCGTAAACTATCGACCATCTGGGCGAGAGCCGCATCGTCGCCCGACATCGGGGCGGCGGGGATATTGTGCGCCTGACGCCGCACGGCGCGGCGGCCGTCTGGCCTACTCTTTCGAGGCAGATCCCCGGTCGTCCGACCAGCCTTCCCGATCGGGGGATCTGCGGTGATCCGGGCCATCGCCTCGCCGCCCCAATTAACAGGCTTCTGATTCTGCTAACATAACTCCGTATCCCCTGCCGAACAACGCGTTGGGGTCGCTGAAGGCGCCGCCGCCAAGCGCGCGACGACGTCTGCAACGCGCGCCTATCGCCGCCCGCGCGGGGCCGGCGTCGGGTCGGCCAGCGCCGGGACGGTCTTGGGCGAGCCGAGATCGTAGCTGCGGTTCTTCAGCGGATCGAGGCGCGTGCCCTCGGAGGCGTCGAAGGCGCGGGTGCCCGGCGTGCCGCTGTCGAGGGCGAAGGCCGCGTTGGTATTGGGCGTATTGCTTCCCGGGGCGCCGCCCGGGGCGAAGGCCGAGGCGCGGCCGGGGACGCTCGGATCGGGACCGGGCTCGACCTTGTCGACCGCGTCCGGCGGTGCCTGGCGGCTCTTCTCGACCGCGCGCCAGCGGGCGACGTTGCGCTGGTGGCCTTCGAGCGAGTCGGCGAAGGCGTGGCCGCCGCTGCCGTCGGCGACGAAGTACAGGTCCTTGGTCCGGGACGGGTTGGCCACCGCCTCCAGGGCGGCCCGGCCGGGATTGGCGATCGGCCCCGGGGGCAGGCCCTCGATCGCGTAGGTGTTGTACGGGGTCGGCCGCTCGATCTCGGAGCGCAGGATGCCGCGCCCGAGGGTGCCGCGCCCGCCCACCAGCCCGTACACGATGGTCGGGTCGGATTGCAGCTTCATCCGCTTGTTCAGGCGGTTGATGAACACGCCCGCCACCCGGGGCCGCTCGTCGGCCCGGCCGGTCTCCTTCTCGACGATCGACGCCAGGGTGACCATCTCGGCCGGGGTCCGCACCGGCACGTCGGCGCTGCGCCGGAGCCAGATCTGGTTCAGCACCTCGCGCTGCTTGGCCCGCATCAGGTTGACGATCTGCTGGCGGGTGGCGCCGCGCTCGAACTTGTAGGTGTCGGGCAGGAGCGAGCCCTCCGGGGGGATCTCGTTGATCTCGCCGGTGAGGATGTCGTTGTCGTTGAGCCGCGTGACGATCTGCTCGGAGGTCAGGCCCTCCGGGAAGGTGATCGCGTGCTGCACCTGCCGGCCGGTGGTGACCGTGTCGAGGGCGTCGGCGATGCTCGCATGCGCCTTGAACATGTACTCGCCGGCCCGGAGCGCCGGCCGGCCGCCGAAGCGGGCGGCGAACTCGAACAGGCCGGTATGGTCGATCACGCCCTCGCGCTTCAGGGTCTCGGCGATCTCGCCGGTGCCGCTATGGGGCGGGATCACCACGACCTTGTCGGTGGCGAGCGGTCCCGGCTCGCGCACCTGGCGCTGGAACAGCGTGATCCCGATCATCGCCGCGATGGCGATCACCACCGCGAAGGTGAGGGCGCCGCTGATGATGCCGACGAGGCCGCTGCGCTCGCGCACCGGCTTCTCCGGCGGGGGCGGCGCGGCGGTCGGCTTGATCGCCTCGCCCGGGGAGCGCGGCGACAGGCGCTGCGGCAGGGCGGGGCCGTCCGTCGGATCCTGCGCGATGGTCTCGGGCGCGGGCGTCTTTGAGCGGCGGAAGAACATCGCGTTCCTGTCACGAGCATCATCCCGAGCGCCGGGCGCCGGCTCTCGGGAAGACAATGATGCAAAACCAGCGACCTGACGCGTCGTCCCGGATCCGAGACCCGGGACGACGCGTCAGGCCCGCGCGACCCGTCTCGCGCCGCGGGCCGGGACCGGCTGCCCGCAACCGGATGCGCGCGTCGAGATCCGCGACCCTAGCCGGGTTTGTGGCGAAATTGCCGTTCTGCGGTGCGAGAGCGGCCCGATCAGACCGGCGGCTGGCAGGTCGCGCAGAAGAAGGTCGAGCGGTTCGCCTGCACGATCCGGGTCACCGAGCCGCGGCAACCCGGGTGGCGGCAGGGCTCGCCGACCCGGTCGTAGACCCGGAACGCGTGCTGGAACGCCCCGGCGGTGCCGTCGGTGTGGGCGTAGTCGCGCAGGGTCGAGCCGCCGGCCGTCACGGCCTCCTCCAGCACCTGCACGATCGCCTTGGCCAGGGCGTTGGCCTTGGGCGTCGGCCGCCCGTCGGGCTTGACCAGGAGGCCGGCGGGGGTCTCCGGGTGGAGGCGGGCCCGGTGCAGGGCCTCGCAGACATAGATGTTGCCCAATCCCGCGATCAGGCGCTGGTCGAGGAGCGCGGCCTTGAGCGGCGCGATCTTGTGGCGGAACAGGCCGGCGATCACTGCCCCGGTCAGCCCGTCGAGGGGCTCGACCCCCATCCGGGCGAAGTGGCGGCTGCTCGCCAGGGTCTCGCTCGGGACGAGGTCCATGAATCCGAAGCGGCGGGCGTCGTTGTAGGTGATGGTCGCGCCGGTGCTCATCGCCATCACGACGTGGTCGTGCTTGGGCGTGCCCTGCGCCCCCTCCAGATAGAAATCCCCGGGCGACAGGTTGCGGCCGTCGGGCAGGGCGACGTCGAACCGGCCGCTCATGCCAAGATGCATGATCAGCGTCTCGCCCGAATCGAGCCCGGCGGTGAGATACTTCGCCCGGCGGGCGAGATCGGTGACGGTGCGCCCCTCCAGCCGCGCCGCGAATCGCTCCGGGAACGGGAAGCGCAGATTCGGCCGGCGCAGGGTGACCCGGCTGAACCGGGCGCCGACCATCGCGGGCACCAGGCCGCGCCGCACCGTCTCGACCTCGGGAAGCTCCGGCATTTTTCTTCGGGACTTTTTCGTGGGACCATGCGTGGGGTCTGGATATCGACACCTTCGACCAGAACCGCAACGGCGAGCACCCGCCGCGGTTTGACGCCCCGCCCCGAAGGCCGGCGGTCAACGTCTGCGAAGTCTGACGTAGAGCGCGCCGCCGCCGCCGTGATGCCGGGCCGCCTCCTCGAAGCCGAGCACGATGCCGCGCAGCTCGGCACCGCGCAGCCAATGCGGCACGCTGCGCCGGAGCACCCCCCGCTCGGCGAAGGCGTCGGGATAGGCCGAGCCGCCCTTGTCCGCCCCGCCCTTGCCGGTGACCACCAGCACATAGGCGTGCCCTGCCGCCCGGCACCTCAGGAGGAATCCGGTCAGCGCAGCATGGGCTTCGGCCTGGACCATGCCGTGCAGGTCGATCCGCGCCTCGACTGCGAGCCGCCCCCGGCGCAACCCGACCTTGGCCTGCCGCTCCAGTCCCGATGGCGGCGCATGGCTCTGCGGCGGCGCCTGATAGGGCGCAGCGGTGACCTTGAGGGCAGGGGAAGGCGACGGCTTGGGCGGCGGCTTCGGGCGGGGCTTCTTCGCGGTCGGGCTCGCCGACGGTTTCAGGATCGGCGCCGCCAGCGGCGGCATGGTCGCGGTGGGTGCCGGCGGCGCCTCGGGCGGCAGCGTCGCCCGGCCGGCCAGCGGCGTCACCAGCTTGGCGATCTCGCTCCAGAGTCTCGCCTCCCCGGCGCTCAGCCGGCGCGTGCGGCGCGGCGGCCTCACGGCGCGACCCCCGGAGCGGGCTTGGGCAGCAGCACCACGAAGCCGACGGCGTCGCGCAGGTTCCCGGCCGCGATCCCGGCCTGCGCCCCGGTCCCGACGAACAGGTCGCCCCGGGCCGGCCCGACGATCGCCGAACCCGTATCGGCGGCGATCACCAGGCGGCCGGCCTCGCCCGGCGCGGCACCGGGGAGTTGCCCGACGAGCCAGAACGGCAGGCCGTAGCGCCACAGGCCGCCATCCACCGCGAGGCTGCGCCCGGGCGTCAGCGGTGCGTTGGCGGCGCCCGGCGGGCCGAGCGCCGGATCCTCCACCGGGGCGAGACGGAAGAAGATGTAGGAGGCATTGGCGCGGATCAGGCGCCGGGCGGTCTCCGGATGCGCGCGCAGCCATGTCGTCCAGCGGGCGAGCGTCAGACCCTCCAGCGGCAGGTGGCCTTCCTGCACGATCAGCTTGGCCACCGCCGTGTAGGGCTGGCCGTTGCGCCCGTCGTAGAGCACGCGGACAGCCCGCCCGTCGGGCAGGCGGACGCGGCCCGAGCCCTGGACCTGCAGCACCAAGAGATCGACGGCGTCGCGCAGCCACAGGATCGGCCGCGCCTGCGCACCCAAAGCTCCATCCTCGATGGCTGCCCTGTCGGGGTAGGGCGCAAACCCCTCCGCGGTGGCGCGCGCCGCCCGCAAGGCGGGGTCGAGGCCGGGTCGGGTCTCGCCGGGTGCGAGCGAGACGAGATCGGAGGGCCTGGCGAGCACCGGGGTCGGGAAAACCGGCCCCTGGCTGAGCACGCCTTCGAGTTCCGGCTCGAAATAACCCGTCAGGAAGCCAGGCCGCTCGGCCCCCGGCCGGACCACCCGGAAGGCGTCGAAGCGCTGCCGGAAGAACGCCTCTGCCGCTTCCGGCGCGATATCCGCTGCCGCAGCGCAGGCCGCCGACAGGGCTGCCGGATCGCCGGCCACGCCAGCGGGCTGCGGTGTGGGCGGCGTCGGCGCCGCGCAGACCCGCCGGAACGCTTCGAGCGCCGCGGCAGGATCGGGGCCGGGAAAACCCGGCAGGGCCTCGAACGGAACGGGAGTCAGGACCGCGCCGCCGATCTCGGCGGGGGCGGCCGGTGTCGAACCGGCTAGGAGCGTCGCGAAGAGGGCGGTCGGGAGCCGTCCGGACCAGGCACGCAGGTTGGGCACGGCAACGGAATCACGAAATCAGGCGCCGGCCTCGGTGGCCACGAGTTGCCAGTTCGGATCGCGCGAGCCGAGGGTGCGCGCGAAGGTCCAGACATCCGGCACCTCGACCACGGTCTCGGCGCTGCCGTCGATGACCTTGCCCTCGGCGTTCCGGGTGGCGGTGATGAGGTTCGAGAGGAAGCGCACGGTGATCTGCGCCACGCGGTTGCGCACCTCGATGGCGACGATCTCGGCCTTGTCGATCGACACGAAGGTGGTCTCCAGCGTCTGCCGGTTGCGCTCACGCTCGGTGATCGCCCGCTCGAACGCCTCGCCGACCTCCTTGGAGAGGAGCCCCCGCAGGGTCTTCCGGTCGCCCTTGGCGAAGGCGATCATGATCGTCTCGTAGGCCGCCTTGGCCCCCTCGATGAAGGCGCGCGGGTCGAAGCCGGGCTCCGCCTGCACCGCCGCCTCGAGGCCGCGGGCGATCTCGGAGCCGGGCTCCGCGATGCCCCGCCAGTCGCGCGCCGTCGCGGCGGCCGGGGACGGCGCGGCCTGGACCCGGTCGGCGCCGGGCAGGCGCACGACGTTGTCGCCCTCGGAGCGGGCCTGCGGCTCGGTGCGGCTTCGATCCACCGGCTTGAACGGCGAGCGCTCCGCGCCGGTCTTCTGGCCGAGAACCGAGCGCAGGCGCCAGATCACGAAGACTGCGAGCGCGAGGAAGATGATCGTCGTAACGTCGAAGCTGTCCTGCATCACCGATCCGATGGTGGCCGCGGCGGGACCTCGTGCCCCTTGCCGAGGTCGTGCGCGGTGCGGCGCCGGCAAAGCGCTCGCGGGTCTAGGCGACTCATAACTGACCAACGCGCAAGGAGCGAGCCGGTTATACCGGTGCGGAACGCCGCGATCCCCATGCGTCAACCGATATGGGGGGCGGACGCCGCCGCCGCCAGCGCCACGCCAGCCTGCTGCTTGTCCGTGCTCGGCGCGCGTGTTAGCGGCGCTGCCTTCCGGGCCGCTCCGCGGCGCCGTTCAGCGGCTCCCGCCGCGACAACCCGGGCCGGCCGTGCCGGCCGATCGAGAAGGATGATCCGCATGGCCGACTCCCCGGCAGCCAACGGCAACGGCGGCGGCATGCCGCAGGGCGACGCGCCGACGATCAACGCGCTGGCGCAGTACACGAAGGATCTGTCCTTCGAGAATCCGAACGCGCCGCGCTCGCTCCAGCCCAAGGAAGGCCAGGGCCCGCAGATCAGCATCCAGGTCAACGTCACCGCCCAGCAGCTCTCGGATACCGATTTCGAGGTCGAGCTGACGCTGGAAGGCGATGCCAAGATCCAGAACGAAGTGCTGTTCGCGTTCGACGTGAAGTATGCGGGCGTCTTCCGGATGGTCAACATCCCGGCCGACCAGCTGCATCCCGCCGTCATGATCGAGTGCCCGCGCCTGCTGTTCCCGTTCGCCCGCCAGATCGTGGCCGAGGCGGTGCGCAACGGCGGCTTCCCGCCGCTCTACATCGACCCGATCGATTTCGTCGCGCTCTATCGCCAGAAGGCCATGGAAGCGCAGGGCGCCAGCGGCCCGCTCGCCTCCTGAGGCTTGAGAGACCGTCCCGGCGCGCCCGTCAGCGGCCGCCGGGACCCCGATAGGCCGCCGCCAGCGTGCGCAGCGCCTCCGCGGGCCGCCCGGTCAGATGCCGGGACCGCAGCACGATCCAGGTGAGCGGCAATTCGGGCAGGCCCAGCCGCGCCCCGACCTCCACGGCGCCCGGTGGCACGGTACTCGGTGCCAGGGCGGCGATGGCGAGGCCCGCCGTGACCGCGGCGCCGACCGCGAGCACGCCGCCGCCGACGAACACCTCCGTCCAGGGCAGCCCGGCCGCGTCGAGGGTACGGGCCGCCGCCGCCCGGACGTTGCACGGCCCCGACAGGCCCGCGAGCCGCAGGGGCTCGCCCGGCGGAGGGGCCGGGAAGTCCGGTGCCGCGAACCAGCCCAGGCGCTCCTGCGCCAGGACGGTTCCGCCACGCTCGGGCATCTCCTCGGTCCGCAGCAGCACCGCATCGTAACCGCCCTCGCCCGGGGACTCGAAGGCGGAAGCGAGGTCCCGTGAGGGGACGATCCGCACCTCGGTGATCAGACCCGCCGTGTCGAGGCCGAGACGCCGGAGCAGGGCCGGCAGGTTCGGACCGGCGATATGATCGCTGATCCCGAGGCAGAGCCGCGCCGGGACATCGCCCGCGATCTCCGACAGGGCGCTCTCATGCGCCTCCAGCAGCCGCCGGGCCGCCGACAGGAACAGCTCACCCTTCCGGGTCGTGGCCACGTGCCGGGGCGTCCGGTCGAGCAGCCGCGCCCCGAGCCGATCTTCCAACCGCTTGAGCCGGAGGCTGATCGCCGCCTGTGAGGTGTCGAGGGCTTCGGCCGCCCGGGTGAAGCTGCCCAGATCGACCACCCGCACGAAGGCCAGCACGCCGTCGAGATCGAGGGGGCGGGGCACCATCACAAGCATCCGTTATGAGAGATATAGCCCGCGATATCTGGCTCATATGGCTGGCCCCTGCAATCGTCCCGCTGCAACCCAGGAGGGGACGATGCTCGTGGCCCGTTACCGGCACCGCTTGCCGGTCGATTATCCGATGGACCGAATTCGTGCGCGGGTGGCCGAACGGGCGCCCGCCTGGGACGCGATACCGGGCCTCATCTTCAAGGCCGTCACCGTCGAGGAGCGTGCGCGCGGAGCGGCGGCGAACGCCTACAGTTCCTTCTATCTCTGGCGCGACGCCGGTGCCGCCGCCGACTTCCTCTACGGGCCGGGCTTCCGGGCCGTGATCGACGGTTTCGGCCGGCCGCAGGTTGAGACCTGGCTTCCGTTCACCGTGACGCTCGGTGCCGCCGCGACCACGCTCGCCCTGTCCGAAGAGACGCGGCAGATCGGCCCCGACGAGGATCTCGCCCGCTTGCGAGAGACCGAGCAGGTCCGGGGACGGGACATCGCCGGGCACCCGGGTGTCCTGGCCACTCTGGTCGGCCTCGACCCCGCCACGTGGCGGCTGACGCGCTTCACGCTGGAGGCCGACCGCGTCGATGCAGGGTCCGGCACCGAGGTCGCGCATCTCGCCGCCCCCGGCCTCGCGGCCCTGCGCAGTCTCTGAGCGCGGTAGACGTCGATGCCCATCATCCGCATTTCCCTGCGTGCCGGCACGCCTCCGGCAGACCGCAACACCCTCGTGGAGGGCGTCTACGCAGCCCTGCGCGAGACCTTCGCCGTAGCGGAGGGCGACTTGTTCGCCTTCGTGCATGAGCACGAGGCGGCGAACTTCCACTACGGGCCGGACTATCTCGGCATTCATCGCAGCGACGACCTTGTCGCCATCCAGATCACCGCCAACGCCACGCGGACCACTGCCCAGAAGCGCGCGCTCTACGCCGCCATCGCCCGCAACCTCGCACGCGAGCCGGGCGTGAAGCCGGCCAACGTGCTGGTCAACTTGGTCGAGGTGGCTCCCGAGAACTGGTCGTTCGGCGATGGGCTGATGTCGTACGGGCCGGCGGATCCGTGACGGCGGGTGGCGGCCGAGCCGAGCCGGGCTTGACCGTACGCGGGACGACGTTCAGGTGCGGGGCCCGCCGCCAGACCTGGATCGCATGAGTCCCACCGCACATCTCGCTTTGATCAACCTGTTCACCGGGGACATCCAGGGAGGGCTCGGCCCGTTCCTGGGCACCTGGCTGGCGCAGGCGGCCTCTTGGAGTCCGGCGCGGGTCGGCTTCGTCATCACCCTGGTGGGAATCGGGACGCTGTTTCTGAGCGGCCCGTTCGGGGCCCTGGTCGATCGCTTCCCGCGTCCGCGCCTGCTGGTGGCGCTGGCCTGCGCGGCGATCCTGGCGGGCACGCTCCTGCTCCTGCCGGCGCGCAGCTTCCCCGCGGTGCTCGTGGCGCAGCTGCTGGCCGCCGCCGGCGGCACGCTGCTGCTGCCGGCCGTCGCGGCGCTGACCCTGGGGATCGTCGGCAAGGACGGGTTTCCCAAGCAGCAGGGCCGCAACCAGGCGTTCAACCATGTCGGCATCCTGGTTGCCGCCGGTGGCATCAGCCTCGGCACCGGGACGTTCGGCCCGGCCATCGCCTTCTGGGTGCTGGGCGGCATGGCGGTCGCCGCGATCGTCGCGACGCTGACGACGCCGGCCGGCGCCTGGAACCGGCGCCGCGCCGTGGGCTGGAAGGAGGACGAGGACGAGGAGCCGCAGCGCAGCGGCATCCGTCAGGTTCTCGGCAACCGGCGCCTGCTGGTCCTCACCGTGGCGCTGACGCTGTTCAATCTCGGCAACGGCGGCATGCTGTCCCTGCTCGGTCAGAAGCTCGTCGCCACCGCCGCCGATGCCACGACCTGGACCGCCCGCTACGTCATGGTGGCGCAACTCGTGATGGTGCCGGTGGCCCTGTTCGCCGGCTCCCTGGCGGATCGGCGCGGACGGCGCCAGCTCCTGATGGTGGCGTTCGCGGTGTTGCCGGTGCGGGCTCTGCTGTCGGGCCTGATCGACGATCCGGTCTGGCTCATCAGCGCGGAAATCCTGGACGGCGTCGCCTCGGGCATCGTCGGGGTGGCGGTGCCGGTGGTCGTCGCCGACCTGACCTGGGGGTCCGGACGCACCCAGACGGCGCTCGGCAGCGTCAACGCGGTGCAGGGCGTCGGCGGCGCCCTGTCGGGCTGGTACGGCGGCCTCTCCTACGGGCTGTTCGGCTGGACCGGCGCGTTCCTCGCCCTCGGCGTGCCGGCGCTCATTGCCCTGGCGCTGGTGATCTGGCTCGACGCCACCCCCGAGCCCGGCCGCCGCAGGCGCCGGCGGGAGCGGCAGGGGGCTGCGATCCAGGGGGCGTAGGGCCGTGGGCGTGCATGTCGGTGCGCAAGCTCATGGCGTGGAGGAAAGGCGATGGCGTATCGGTCGCCCCTGTCGCTCATGGCCATCACCTCAAACGACCTGGGTGAGGTGAACGCCGTCTTCGACGACCTGACGACCTATTCCATGCAGGTGGATGGCGTGCCGAAGCGCGAGGACGCTGCCTTCGCGTTCGTGACGGCGCGGCCGTCGGGATGCGAGCTTCGCAATAAGCACGCGTTCCTGGCAAAATGCAGCGGTGCGGTGATCGGGCTTCTCGATCTCATCGATGGCTATCCGGCTCCGGGGACGGCCTTCATTGGACTTCTGGCAATCCGGCAGAGCGCGCAGGGAGCCGGCTTCGGCCGGGCGTTATACCAAGCGGCGGAGCACTTCGCTCGCGAGGACCTCCGGGCCCGAACCCTGCGCTTGGCCGTCGTCGAAACCAATCCGGTGCTGGGCTTCTGGGCGCGGATGGGTTTCGAGCCGACAGGCGAGACCAGACCGTTCAACGGTGAGCGCCTGACATCCCAGGCCGTTCTGATGGAAAAGCAGCTTTGAACACACGGAAGCCCGGCCTCTGAGGCCGGGCTCGATGTAGAAATCCGGAAGGAGCCTGAAACGCCTAGCCGATATGCGGGCTGCCGGTGGCGGCGGGGAAGCGGTCGGCCAGGGCGCGGCGAAGCTTTTCCAGGGCGCGGTTCTCGATCTGGCGGACGCGCTCCTTCGAGATGCCGAGGCGCTGGCCCAGGGCCTCCAGGGTCGCCTGATCCTCGGCGAGGCGGCGCTCACGCAGGATCCGCAACTCGCGCTCGGACAGCACCGTGAGCGCCTGCTGCAGCCAGCTGAGGCGTCGCTCGCCGTCGACCGTGGCGCTCACGGTCTCGTCCGGCAGCGCGGCGCCGTCGACCAAAAAGTCCATCCGCTCGGAGGAGGCGTCGTTGTCCTCACCGACCGGCGCGTTCAGCGACATGTCGGGGCCGGAGAGGCGGGCATCCATCAGCGCCACGTCGTCGCGCGAGACGCCGATGGCGGTCGCGATGCGGCGGTGGATCTCGTCGCCGACATGTTCCTCGGTGGATTGCATGAGCCGGGCGCGCAGCCGGCGCAGATTGAAGAACAGGGCCTTCTGGGCCGAGGACGTGCCCCCGCGCACGATCGACCAGTTGCGCAGGATGTAATCCTGGATCGAGGCGCGGATCCACCACGTCGCGTAGGTCGAGAACCGGACATCCCGCTCCGGCTCGAAACGCGCGGCGGCTTCCATCAAGCCGACATGCCCCTCTTGCACGAGGTCGGCCATCGGCAGGCCGTAGTGACGAAAACGCCCCGCCAGGGCGATGACGAGGCGCATATGGGCTGAAATCAGGCGGTGCAGCGCCCGCTCGTCGCGGTTGTCCTTCCAGCGGACGGCGAGGCCGCGCTCTTCTTCCCGTGCCAGGAAGGGCGCCTCCATGGCAGTCCGAATGAACTGCCGACGAATTCCAGCGATATCAGCCATCCCGCCTGCCTCTTGTTGCCGAGTGCTGTTGCGGCGCCGAACGGAGCGTCCAACCCGCAGGGCGTCACCGAACGGCGGCGCCAGGCAACCGACAACGGAAGGCAAAACGCGAAAGTTCCGCCGCATCCCTTCGCAGTGCGACAGCCGGACGGCCACGTTTTCGTGTTCCGTCCGGATGACATGGGTTTCGGCGCCCCGCCGTCCAGTCCCCGACCCTCCGAAGCGGTGTGGAAAAGGCGCCGGCTGGTTCGGCCACGATCGATCGCGCCCGGCGCGAGGGCATAAAAAAACCCGGCCACCGGGGCCGGGCTTTGCAACGTCTCGAAGGGATGGACGCCTCAGGCGGCCACTTCCTGGATGTCGTCGCCTTCACCCTCGGCTTCCGCCTCCGGCTCGGCCTCGCTCTTGGCGCGGCGCGGCGACTTCGCCAGGCTCTGCTCGATGAGCTTCAGCGCCTCGGTCTCGGTGATGCGGTTGACCGAGGAGATCTCGCGCACGATCCGGTCGAGGGCAGCCTCGTAGAGCTGACGCTCCGAGTAGGACTGCTCGGGCTGAGCCTCCGAGCGGAACAGGTCGCGCACCACCTCGGTGACCGCGAGCAGATCGCCCGAGTTGATCTTCGCCTCGTATTCCTGGGCCCGGCGCGACCACATGGTCCGCTTGATCCGGGCGCGGCCGGTCAGCACGTCCAGGGCCTTCTTCACCAGATCCGGCTCGGCGAGCTTGCGCATGCCGACGGAGTTGGCCTTCGCGGTCGGAACGCGCAGGACCATCTTGTCCTTCTCGAACGAGACGACGAACAGCTCAAGCTTGTAACCCGCGATCTCTTGCTCCTCGATCGCGGTGATGCGACCGACGCCGTGGGCCGGATATACGACGGCCTCACCGGTCTTGAAGCCTTGCCGGCCTGCGGTCGTCGTCTTCTTGGCTGTGGTCATGCGAGAAGGGCCTCCACTGGCGCGCGACGCTCCGCGCCGCGCAAAACCGTGTTCTTCCGGGCGGGATACCCGGTTTGCCTCGCCGTTCCCGGGATGACCCGCCCCGGAGGACGAGCACCCGGGCGTTCCCCGGCGCGACCGTGCAAACACCGGAACATCCGCCGAAGTCACCCTCGGCGGTCGTTCGCGTGCCACCACTCCTAATTCACGAAAGCGAAAGGCGTTTCGGCCGGAGGGAGCACGTCTGGCGCGAGCGACGGCAGGCGGATTGTGTATCACAATCCGGCGCGCAGATCAAAGCATCCCTGAAGAAGCGCGCGCGGTCCGGGCGTCGCCTCGAAAGAGTTTTACACCGGCTCGGCCGGAGAGGAATGACATGCTTGCGGCCCAGGGCTTCGCAGGACGCACGTCGTAAACGGTTTGGATCGCGATCGACAGGGACCCGGTAACCCGACGACAGATCGCAACATCGTGAGGCGATCCGTTATCCAGTTTGTGCAGCGTCACGGCGGCATTTAAAGCCCCGGCGCCGCATCGACGACCAAACCTGCAGCCGGTTCTAGTCGCCGGAGCCGGGGTTGGCCGAGAAATGCGCCTCGAGCTTGCCGGCGACGCCGTCCCACTCCTTGGCGTCGGCCGGAGCGTCCTTCTTCTGGGTGATGTTGGGCCAGCTCTTCGCGTAGTCGGCGTTGAGCTTGAGCCACGTCTCCAGATTCGATTCCGTGTCGGGCTTGATCGCCTCGGCGGGGCATTCCGGCTCGCAGACGCCGCAATCGATGCACTCATCCGGATGGATGACGAGCATGTTCTCGCCCTCGTAGAAGCAGTCCACCGGACACACCTCGACGCAGTCCATGTACTTGCACTTGATGCAGTTGTCGGTGACGACGTAGGTCATCGGCTGTCTTCGTCCTAAAAATTCTGGTCTGCCCGGGCGGAGCCTCGAAGGCCCGCACGCCCCGGTGGCGCTGCGATCGTGCGCCGCAAAACCCGGCGTCGAACCGGGTCTTTCGGAAGCCGATGGCTCTAGACCCTGCCTTCCGGGCTGACAAGCGCGCCGGTGTCCCAGGGCACCCGAGATCGGGTCCTCGACCGGCCGCTGTGGCGCCGGCTCATCACTCGGGCGGGTCGACCGCGATCGGGATGCCGGCGAGGTCCTCGTAGAGAAGCCGCGCCTCCGGAGCCGGCCCCCGTCGCTCGCCGAGGCCGCGCACGCGCACCGCCAGGGTCGCGTGCGGGGCGGCCACCGTCACGACATCCCCGATCACGATGCCCTTGGCCGGGTTCTCGGCCCGGGTTCCGTTCACCCGCACGAAACCGTCCTCGGACAGGCGCGCGGCCAGGGATCGGGTCCGCGCGAAGCGCGCGAACCACAGCCATTTGTCGAGCCGCTGCCGACCCTCCCGCATGCGGGCGCGTCAGCGCTTCCCGCCGTCGCCGGCTTCGAGCTGCGCCTTCAGCGCGGCCAGCTTGGCAAACGGCGAATCGGGGTCGGGAGCCCGCTCGCGCCGGGGCGGACGCTGGTCGGGCCGCGGCGCCGCATGACGCTGCTCGGCGTTGCGCTGGTCGTCCCGGCGCTCCGGACGGCCGCCCTCGAAACGGTCCCGACGGGGACCCCGATCGCGTCCGGTACGCGGACCGCCCTCGTTGCCGGGGCGTTCGCCGCCCTCGGCGCGCCGCTGCTCGGGTCGCGCGCCTTCCGGGCGACCCGGACCCTGGTGCTGACCCGGCTGGCCACCGTCGCGCCCACGACCCGCCCCACGCGGACGGTTCTGCGGCCGGGGATTGGCCGGTCGCTGGTGGCGCTGCAGGCGCCAGACCTCGATCAGGACCTGCTCCGCCGGGGCCTCGCCCTCGGCACCGGCGGGCGCAGCCTCGGCCGCTTCCGACGCGTTCGCGGCAGCCGTTTCGGCGGACGGAGGCGCATCTGCGTCGGATGCTCCCTCGGCTGCTTCGGCAGCCTGCGCAGCCTCGGCCGGAGCCTCCTCCGGCACGGGCTCGGCTTCGGCAGCCGCCGCGACGGGCTCGGCCTCCGCCGGGGCCTCGGAGGTGGAGGCACCTTCGGCCTCCGGGCTGGATTCGGCCGAGACGGCCGGCTCGGCACTGTCAGCGGCGTCCGTGCTGTCGGGAGCCGAAGCCGCATCGCCGGAGGCGTCCGCGGCCTGAGCGACGGCATCCGCCTCGTCGGCGCCGGCCTCGCCCGCTGATTCGTGGCCCGTCGTCTCCGCCTCGCCCTCCGCGGCGGCGCCCGACGGCGCGGTGACCACGGCCGGGGCGGTCGCGGCGGCGGGCACCAGCGGCACCGTGATGGCCGGGCCGGGACGAGCCTCCAGCGTGTAGCCCAGGGACTTCAGGATCGAGGCGAAATCCTCGCCCGAGCAGCCGACCAGCGAGGTCATGCCGACCGTGGCGACGAACGCGTCGCCGTCGGCCGTGCCGTCCGGCGGGGCGCCCGGCGTCGTGCCGGGACGATAGGCGATCGCCGGGCGAATCAGGTCGGCCAACCGCTCCAGGATGTCGACCCGCACCGCCCGCTCGCCGCTGACGCGGAAGCCGGCCGCCCGGTAGAGCCCCTTGGCGATCTCGCGATCGACCTTGATCGAGGTCCGGCCGGAACCGGCCAGATGGGCGATCTCGTCGAGGCCGCGCTGGTCGAGCCCGCCGTTGCGCAGGGCCCAGAGCTGGGCCGCCAGCGTCCGCGGCGCCGGCTTCAGCAGGGCCGGCAGGAAGATGTGGTAGGCGCCGAAGCGCACCCCGTGCCGGCGGAGCGCCCCGCGCCCCTCCTGGTCGAGGCTGCGCATCTCCTGAGCGACCTTGGAGCGCTCCAGCACGCCCAAGGCCTCGACCACCTGGTAGCCGATGCCCTTGGCGAGGCCGGTGAGGTCGCCCGCGGTCTCGAGCTCCATCAGCGGGCCGAGCAGGCGCACGATCATGGCCTTCAGCCAGGCGTCGAGGCGCGCTTCGACCTTCTCGCGATGCGCGCCGGTCAGGCTGTCATCGGCGAGGAGGCGAATCTGCGGCGCGAACAGCTTCTCGCCGGGGGTCAACTTCGCCACCGGGGCGCCGGTCCAGCGAATCATCCCGTCATGCGCGAGCACGAGCGTGGAATCGGCCGTCGCCGCGAAGCGGTCGGCCCGGGCCTCGATCTCCCCGGAGAGCGCCTTCTCGGCGGCGCTCCTCAGAGTCTTGGCCTCGTGCCCCTCCGCGCTCGCATCCGGGACGAATAAGAATCCATGCAGGTGACCGACATGCTGACCCTCGACGGTGACGTCACCGTCGGCGGAAATTTGGGCTTCGAGCATCGTGTTCTCTCTCAGGCGCCGCATCAGGACGCTTGTGCGCCGGTCGACGAAGCGGCTCGCGAGGCGTTCGTGCAGGGCGTCTGACAGCCTGTCCTCTACCCGACGTGTCTCGCCCTGCCAATGTTCAGGGTCGCGCAGCCAATCGGGGCGGTTGGCCACGAAGGTCCAGGTGCGTCCCTGGGCGATCCGCCGGGACAGCGTATCGATGTCGCCGTCGGTGCGGTCGATCATCGCCATCTGCTCGGCGAACCACGTGTCGGGGATGCGTCCGGCCATGCCCTTCATGAGGAAGCGGTAGAGCTGCGCCACGAGGTCGGCATGCACCTGCGGGTGGACCTTGCGGTAATCCGGCACCCCGCAGACGTCCCAGAGCCGCCGCACCGTGGACTGGCTCCGCGCCATGTCGCGGATGTCGTCCTCGCGCATCAGGATCTCGAGGGCCTGCTGGTCCTGCCCCATCGGCGCGCGCGTGAGGCCGGATTCGCGCGGGTGCTCGTCGAGGCTCGCCTGAAGCGCCTCCAGGGTCCCAAAGCTGAGATCCGGGTTGCGCCATTGCAGGATGCGCAGCGGATCGAAGTCGTGATTCTCCAGCCGCTCGACCATCTCGGGCTCGAAGGGCGGGCAGCGGCCCGTGGAGCCGAAGGTCCCGTCGGCGAGGTGGCGCCCGGCGCGCCCGGCGATCTGGCCCATCTCGGCGGGGGTCAGCTTGCGGAACCGGGTGCCGTCGTACTTCCAGTTCGCCGCGAAGGCGACGTGGTCGACGTCGAGATTGAGTCCCATGCCGACCGCATCGGTGGCCACGAGGTAATCCACGTCGCCCGCCTGGTACATCTCGACCTGGGCGTTGCGGGTGCGGGGCGAGAGGGCGCCCAGCACGACCGCCGCGCCCCCGCGCTGGCGCCGGATCAGCTCGGCGATCGCGTAGACCTCCTCGGCCGAGAAGGCCACGATCGCGGTGCGCCGGGGCAGGCGCGACAGCCGCTTCTCGCCCGCGAAGCTCAGCTTCGACAGCCGGGGCCGCGTCGTGGTGTGGACGTTCGGGATCAGCCCCTGGACCAGCGGCAGCATGGTCGAGGAGCCGATCAGCAGCGTCTCCTCCCGGCCCCGCACGTAGAGCAGGCGATCGGTGAAGACGTGCCCTCGGTCCATGTCGGCGGCGAGCTGGATCTCGTCGATGGCGACGTAGGCGACGTCGAGGTCGCGCGGCATCGCCTCGATCGTGCAGATCCAGTAGCGCGGCCGATCCGGCTTGATTTTTTCTTCCCCGGTCACGAGGGCGACCTTTTCGGGCCCGACCTTGGCGACCACGCGTAGGTAGACCTCCCGGGCGAGCAGCCGCAGGGGCAGCCCGATCATGCCGGTCGGGTGCGCGAGCATCCGCTCGATCGCGAGATGCGTCTTGCCGGTGTTGGTCGGTCCGAGGACCGCCGTCACGCCGCGGGCGCGGACGTCGCGCGGCAGGGACCGGCGGGGGAGGGGGCGGAGCGGCGCGTCGATGGTCGGCGGTTCCTTCGGACGGGAAGGCCGGCGCGGCGCCGTCTGGCGCGGGCAGGGGGTTCGGGCGGCCGGTCGCGTCAGGGACGATAGGGCCGCGTTGATCCTCCCCCATATGGGATATCACCCGGGCCGCTGCCAACCTGCGGCATAATCAGCGGATAGACCTCGATCTGCGTCGCCGGGGATCCGGGCTGGGGCGCGAGATCCGCGCAGAGGGTGTCGGGGACCGAGACCAGCGGACCGTGCCGCGGCGGCCGGTGCTCGATCACCTGCGCCGACGAGAAGGCGTCGCCGCCGCAACCGGGATCGGCCGATCCCGCGGTGAGGGGCTGGGCCGCAGCCGGCCCGGCGAATGTGAGCGCCGCGAGGGCGAGGGCGAGGGCGATTCGGGGGCGGTGCGGGCGCATGTACGGATCATCGCAGGGAAGGTGAAAGATGTGATCGCCGCCGCGCCTCACCCCGAGCGCGGGGACCCCGGGTGGACGGCGCTAGACGGATGCGACGCCGGCAATCGGGCCGAAAGCGCCTCAGATCCTCAGCGACCGTATTCGGCTCGGCCGGAGCGCGAGGCTTTGATCGATGCGAAGACGTCCGA
The DNA here is from genome assembly GCF_900113845.1 of Methylobacterium brachiatum. NCBI lineage: Bacteria > Pseudomonadati > Pseudomonadota > Alphaproteobacteria > Hyphomicrobiales > Methylobacteriaceae > Methylobacterium > Methylobacterium brachiatum. The sequence goes on from NZ_FOQW01000003.1 coordinate 47,233, forward strand.
CAGGTAGCGCCGCGCCGGTTCGTCGTAATAGCGCAGGACCAGATAGCTCACCGCGATCGTCGCGACGAGGAACGTCGCGCATTCGAGGACGATGCCCCTGCTGCCGGTCACCTTCTGATAGATCCCGTTGATCCAGCAGAAGATCGGGTAATGCAGGGCGTAGACCGGATAGGAGAGGTCGCCCAGCGCGCGCGAAGCCCGCTTCGGCAGACCCTGGAGGGTGACGACCGATCCGCTCAGCACCAGCAGGGGAGCCAGGACGAGTTTCCAGGCGAGCCGTTCCTGAAGGGTGAGTTCGAACGACGAGAACAGGATCGCGATCATCACACCGGACAGCGCCACGAACAGAAACGCATTCGCGCGACTCGGCCGCATGGCGCGGCCGACCTGATAGACCAGCACGCCGACAAAGAACGATGACCCGACGTGAGCGAAGCCGAGCAGGAAATTATCCGCCGTGTCGCCGCCGATGCCGAATCGGATGACCGCCGCGCTCGACAGGACATACAGCCCCAGGGCCAGATAGGTCTGGTCGACGAATCGCAGCAGCCACCAGACATAGTTCGCCGCGAGCTCGAAGAAGAGCGAGAATTGCGGCCCGTTGAGCGGAAATATCTGTGGGCCGCCGATCTGGGGCGGGGCGTTGAAATAAGGGATGTTCAGGATTCCCAGCATGATCGCCAGGACGATCGTGGCCGATTGGGTCTCGGTGCTCAGCAGATAGTTTCTGGCGAGGACGTAGGGGGCGCTGATGACGATCGACAGCAGGATGATCGGCAGCAGCCTGATGACGCGGAGGGCCATGAATTCGGTCACGGATATATTCCGTGTCCGGCGGGCATAGGCGCGGGCGAGGACATAACCGCTGAGCGTGAAGAAGGTATCGACCGAAAGCCCCCCGTTCACTGCCAGGAACGGGATGTCTAGCCATCGACCCAAATGGAACAAGAGTACTGATAGCGCGGCGATCCCTCGAATGCCATCGAGGGCTACGCAATGCGTGGTCGGCTTCGACGGGGCCGGTGTTCCCAACTTTATCCAGCCATGTTATAGTAATCGCAGACTTTAATCCTGCCGATAGAGTTGGCATACTGCGCTTGATGTCGATTCGAGTTTTTGATTTTAGAATGTGGGATGTCAAGGCCAGTGCGCATGGATGCTGCAGACAAAACGGTTTCGGTGGTTATCGCTACGTATAATGGCTCAGTATTCATCCGCGAGCAGCTCGAAAGCGTCATTAACCAGAATTTCAAGCCGGTGGAGATTATCGTCTCTGATGACGGATCAACGGATGCAACTCTGGATATAGCAAGGTCGATTGCCGAAAAATCGAAGATACCGTTCAAGATAAACATCAACCAAACCAATCTCGGATTTCGTGACAACTTCCTGAATGCGGCTTTGTCCGCCAAGGGCGACTTCGTCGCGTTCTGCGATCAGGACGATATCTGGGATCGCGAAAAGCTCGAACGTGTGGCCACTTATTTCGGCAATCCGAATATTTCCATGATCGTGCACGCGGCTGCGAGTTTGGACCAATCAACCGGTAAGCTGGTAAAATTCACTCAGGGCATTCAACGCACCGGCATCAAGCCGCCGCTCAGTTACGATCCCTGGTTGACGTTCTTCGGATTTTCGATCGTTTTCCGCCGGGAACTTCTGCATCTGGCCGATATTGAGGGGCGGTTCCGGGACTTCATCGTGCCCAAGGAGAAGATCGCCCACGACCGGTGGATCGTGTTTCTCGGCCAGGTGGTGGGCGAGACGGCGGAACTGAACCTGCCGCTGGTCACCTACCGGCAGCACGCGACAAACCTGTTCGGGGACGGCCGCCGCAGCCACAAGGCGCAGGCCCACGATCCGATCAAGGAACTCGACGACTACATCGCCGCCACCGCCGACATGATCGCGGTGATCCGCGATCTCCCCGACGCGACGGTGGCGGCTTTTCCGCTCTTCGATCGCGGAAAAGCGATCCACTTTTTCCAGCGGGCCCTGCATCAGCTGCAGCAGAGGAAGCGGGTCTACGTCTCGCGCAGCCGGCCCCGGGGCGTGTGGGCGGTGATCCGGAACATCCGTGGCGGAGTCTATCGGTCCGTCCACCACGACGCCATTCGGTGGCGCTCGATCGCGCGCGATCTGAAATACTGCGCGATCCGCTCGTAGCTCCTGCCGATTACGGCCCCGCCGGGGGCAGCCCGAGATAACCGAACACCGCGCGCAGGACACGCTGCTCCAGCGCGTCGCCCGCCCGCTCGCCGCGCTCGCCCGCAGCATCCACCATGCCCCGCAGCAGCGCGAACAGGTCGCCCGCCGCAACCTGCGCCTCGACCGGCGGCGCGGGTTCGAGGCGCCCCAGCAGGGCCAGCAAGGCGCCCGAGATCGCCCGGGTGACCGCATCCAGGCTGTCGGCGAGCTGGAGCCGGCTCTCCTCCCGGTCGAGCAGCAGGGCGAGGCGCGGCCGGGACATCTGGTGTGCGACGGCCGCCCGCACGATCCGACGCAGGCCGAGCTCCGGCGTCGCCGCCCCGGCCGCGTCCCGCACCGCCGCGATCAGCAACCCGGTCTCCCGCGCCACCAGGGCCGCGGTCAGCGCCTCCTTGCCCGGAAAGTACTGGTAGACCGAGCCGACCGAGACGCCGGCCCGCTCGGCCACGGCATTGGTCGTGTAGCCGGCCAGGCCGCGCTCCTCCAGAACGCGAGCCGCACCTTCGAGAATCGTCCGCACCGTCTCGGCGGAGCGGGATTGTTCCGGGTTTTTCCGGGGCTTGAGCGCCGGCCCCCGCGCCGTCCGGCCGGTCATGAACGCGAGTTCGCCCCCGGGCCGCCCGGGGGCATCATCGCCGGGTCCCAACAGACCCACGGAGCGGTCACATCCATGTCCGACCAGACTTTCAATCCCAAGCTCACCGTCTTCATGCTGGTGAAGACGTCACCCGAATGGCTCGCCCTCTCGATCGACGAGCGCTTCGCCCGGTTGCGCGCGGTGTTCGAGCCGATCCTGCGTCGCCACGCGGATTCCGTGAAGCTGCGCTTCTACGACGCCGAATTCTACACGGCCCGCGTCACCGATCTCTGGGTGTGGGAGGCCAGCGACCACCACGCCTACGAATGCGTCGTCGAGGCCTTGCGCGAGACGGCGTTCTGGGACCGGTGGTTCGCGATCGTCGAGATCATCCCGGCCGTGGAGAACGCGTACGCGACCCATTACGGCCGGGCGCCGCTCGCCGCCTGAACCGGCCGGTTCAGGCGGCGCCTTCGACCAGCACGACCTCGCCGATCCCGGCCGGCAGGCGCTTGGCCTTGGCGGCCTGGTATTCCGGCGAGACGTAATAGGCCCGCGCGGCGTCGTAGGATTCGAATTCCAGCACGACGTTGCGCGGCCGGGCCTCGCCCTCGAGCGCCTCGTAGCGCCCGCCCCGCACCAGGGGTTTGGCGCCGTAGAGCCGCATCGCCGCGGAAGCCATCTCGGCATAGGCCGCGTATGTCTCCGGATCGGTGACCGTCATCCGGACGATGATGTAGCCCTTCGGCATGGTCCTGCACCTCCCTGGCTGCCGCGCTTGCCCCGCACGGGTGCCCGGAAAGAGGCCGGCGGTCAAAGCCGGATCGCGCGCCGGGTGCTCACTGCCCGGGGAGGCTCGCCTGGGCGACGCTGGCGCCGGCGGTCTCGGCGGCGCCCTGGGTCCAGCGCGTCGCCTCGATGATGTTGGTGCCGATGGTGGTGAGCACCGAGATGCGCAGCGGAATCAGGGCCCGCGTCCCCTCGACGGGGGCGAGCCAGACCGACATCTCGCGGTTATCCTCCATGAACTTCACCCCGGGGCGGTCCGGCCGGTGCCCGGCCACCGCCTGGTAGCGGGCGGTGCAGACCAGGACCGGTCCGACATAGCCGGGCTTCTGCACCGGGCGGGTCTCGGCGTAGCTCAGCACGACGTTGAACCGGGTCGCGCCGTCGAACACCGGCAGGGTCCGGTTGCAATTGGCCGGATCGAGCAGCTCGCCCCGCCCCTGGGCCGGCATCAGCAGTGCGCTCACCGGATCCATGATGCCCCGCTTGTGGGCGGCCGTGACCGGCACCCGGTCCTGCATGTCCACCAGCGGCGGCGTGATCTCGGCCTGCACGACGTTGCCGTGCGCGAGCGCCATGCGCACCGCGATCCCCGAACTCGCCGTATGGGTGGCGATCGAGAAGGCGGCGGGCTGCGGCGCTGCCGAGAAATTGCCGGAGGCCCGGGCCGAGCCCTTGCCACCGGTGATCGCCCCCACGAGGCCGGTCAGCGTCGCCGAGACGTCCATCAGGTAGCGATCGCGCTCGAAGCTGCCCGCGAGCCGCGCGGTCCCGATCGGCAGGCCGGCGAGGTTGATGCTGTAATCCACCGTTACGGTGGCGGGCGCCGCGGCGGCGGCCCGCCGGGCGCGGGCGGCCGCATCGGCCGGGGCACCGAGCGCCGCGATAGCGAGCACGGTCCCGAGAAGGCGCGTCGTCAGCGGCTTGATCGTCCGACGGACAGGCGTGGCGCTCATGATCCGGATCGCATCCCAGGAAACGCGGGCGAAAAATATCTTGTGCGAGACGATCTCGCGAGACGAGGTCTCGACGTGCGGTGCCGGCGCGGCGCCGGCCTTCGTCGAGCCGATGACGGTTATATCCCGGCATCGTGGTTAACAGACCGTTGGGTGCCCGACCCCCGCTCGGGGCACCTTCGACCCGGCGGAGCTTGACGCATCGGGGGCAGGTCGCCTATAGGCTCGCGCCTTCAACAGGACTCCGCTGGACCTGGAATACGTATCGGGCGCCGCCCGCTGCGACGATGATCGCGCCGCTTGCGATCGGGTCTTCTCGGGCGGAACGAGACGGGAATTTTAGTCATCATGGCGCGCCGCTGCGAACTCACCGGCAAGGCCGTTCAGGTCGGCCACCTCGTGAGCCACTCGAACCACAAGACCAAGTGCCGGTTCCTGCCGAACCTGTGCAACGTCACGCTCCAGTCGGACGCGCTGGGCAAGCGGGTGCGCCTGCGCATCACCGCGCACGCCCTGCGCTCGGTCGAGCACCGCGGCGGCCTCGACGCCTTCCTGGTGAAGGCCGGCGAGGGCGACCTGTCGCAGACCGCCCGGCTGCTGAAGCGCGAGATCCACAAGAAGCTCGCCGAGACCCCGGCCGTCGCGGCCTGATCTCGGGCGCTCTGCGCCTTCTACGCCTCAGACGACGCAAACCGCCGCGGCAGGGCATGCCGCGGCGGTTTGCGCTTGCCTGCGCGGACCGCATTGTTCCGGTCGGCTCCGAGCGTGCGATTCGCGTCGACCCTTGGCCGATGGCGCGAGGTCAGGCTTCGGGCATGCCGTCAGCCTGACCTGATGATCAGAAATCCACGCTGGCCGAGATGAGAACGGTCCGCGGTGCCCCAGGCGCGAGGAGCCCGCGACCGGTCGTGGCCCAGTAATTGTTGCCGGTCACGTTCAGGATGTTCGCCTGCCAGGTCACCGGCCGGTCCTGGAGGATCGTCTTGTAGCGCAGGCCGAGATCGAGGGTGGCCCAGTCCGGAATCGTCTGGCTGTTGGCCTGGTCGTAATACTGCGCCGCCGTGTAGATCACCCGGCCGGTGATGGTGAGCCCAGGGGCGAGCCAGGGCAGATCGTACTCGCCGTAGAGGTTCAGCTGGACCGCCGGGACACCGATCGCGACGTTGCCGTTGAACTGGCCGCCCTGCGTCTTCAGGAGCCGGCCGTCGATCAGGCTCACCCCGCCGACCACCCGAATGCCGGCCACCGGCTCGCCGAAGGCCGTGAATTCGAGGCCGCGATTGCGTTGTGTCCCGTCGATCCTGAACCGACTGCTCGAATCCAGGAATCCGAATGGCTGCTGCAGGTCGTAGGCCGCGAAGCCGAGACCAAGGTTGCCGAAATCGTATTTGACGCCGGCCTCGATCTGGTCCGAGCGGACCGCCCCGAAGGGCTGATTGGCGTTGACCGCCGCCACCGGCACGGAAGGGGCCGTCAGGCCCTCGCTGTAATTGGCGTAGAGCGACAGCGCCTCCCAGGGCTTCACCACCAGACCGGCACCGGGCGAGAAGGCGCCGCTATCCGCGAGGCCGGTGGTGGATCCGGTGCGTGGATCGAGGCTCTTGACGGTGATACTCTGCCAGCGCCCGCCCAAAGTGAGCTGCACATGGCCATCCAGGATGGACAGCGTGTCGGCTACGGCGACGCTCTGATTGCTGCGGGCCGTCGTCGGCGGCATGGCCCGCGTCTGGCCGATGGCGCTGCGCGGCGGGACCGTGATCGGCGCGTAGATGTTGGAGACGATGGTCGATCCGACCGGGTAGCTAATCTGGCTCTGGTCGTACCACAGGCCGGTCGCCGCGATGCCGAATTCATGGCGCACCGGTCCCGTATCGAGCCGCCCGCGCAGGCCCGCCTCCGCGGTGTCGGCGTTGGAAATGTAGGGCAGGTAGTTGATCGGCTCGCGGAAATCGCCGCGCGCGTTGAAGATGGTCAGGACCGCGCCGAAATACTCCTGGTAGAATTGGCTGTGTCCGTAAGCGGCGTAGAGCGTGACTGCGTCGTTCAGATCGTACTCGGCGCGTAGCGCCACCGACTTGTTGTCGCTGTCGCGGTATTCCCAGCTCTGCTGCGGGTTGATTCGCAGGTCCGGCGCCCGCGGGATGGGAAAGCCCGAACTGACCGACCGGGTGCGGAAGGCCGCATTGAGATCGGTCTTCTGGTAGCCGAGATCCGCCGAGACACGCAGGTTCTCGCCACGATAATCGAGGGCGAGAGCCGCGACGCCGAATTCCAACTGCTGCAGGTCGATCGGCGTCCTGCCGAACTGGTAGGCGCCGTTGAACCGGAGCCCCCATTCGTTCGACGGGCCGTAGCGCCGGCTGAGATCGAGGGCGGTGTAGCTCTGGGCGGTGGAGATGTAGCCTTGGGTCACCCGGGTCAGTGGCGCATCCAGGGCGCGCTTCGGGATCAGGTTGATGACGCCGCCGATATTGCCGAACAGCGGGGTGCCGGTGAGCAAGGTTCCCGGGCCATGGAGCACCTCGACCCGTTCGATCGGCTCGATCGCCGGGTTGAAGGCGTCGGACACGCCGTAGAGACCGTTGAACGCGATATCCTGAGCGAAATACGGGAAGCCCCGGATCAGGAAGCCCTGGATGCCGCTGGACGGCGGCACGTTGGTGCGGACGGCCGGATCATTGTTGATCACGTCCTGAAGCGTGTGGGCCTGCTGGTCGCGGATCAGCTGATCGGTGAAGCTCGTCTGGCTGTAGGGCTGGTCGAAGCTGCTCCGGTTGCCCAGCAACCCCAGCCGCGAGCCGGACCCGACCTGGCCGCCCGCATAGGCTGGCGGCGGGGGGTCAACCACGCCGACGGAGGCGCCGTAGCTCTTCGGGGCGCCCCGACCCTGGGTCTCGACGCTGAGCTCGTCGAGCTGGACTGCGTCTTCTGCCCGAGCCGTACCGGCGGCACAGAGAAGGGCTCCGTTCACCACCGCCCACACGATCGCTTCGAGCGCCGGGGCTTTCCGCATCCAGAACCGCATGACTCACCATCGGATGCCGGCCGAGGCAGCCGGTTCGCTTGTGCGCGAGAAGTGAGTTGCTGATGGAGGGGAGGCAATCGCGGGCCGGAAATTACCGCCGCTATCGTTCTGTGACGTGTCGCGAGTTGTGTCCGCGCAACGGATTAGATTTATTCTTGATCCGGTATAACTATTTGAAGATGTTGCGCTTGCCGATGTTCAACTTCTGGCGGCTCTCTTCCCGAGAAAATCGGCGCGTTGCTGCACCGACGGGGCGCCGTATCGCACGAGAACGAATCAGGGCGTGCCGCTTTCGATCCGGCGAACCGAACCTTGCCGGCGCAGCCGTTTGGTGCCGGCGAGATCGCATTCTCACCACGTGACGGCGGATCGATGTTTCGGCCGCGTCGAGGGGTTTTGCCCCCGACGCCGCGCGCGTCAGCGCCGCCCGCCGGCGGCGCGCAGGGCTCGGCCCACGGGGGCCGGGGAGCCGTTCTCCTCGAACAGCTCGGCCAGCTTCTCCGTCATGGCACCGCCCAGTTCCTCGGCGTCGATGATCGTCACGGCCCGGCGGTAATAGCGGGTCACGTCGTGGCCGATGCCGATTGCCAGAAGCTCCACCGGCGAGCGGGTCTCGATCTCCTCGATCATCCAGCGCAGGTGCCGCTCGAGGTAGTTGCCGGCATTGACCGAGAGGGTCGAGTCGTCGACCGGCGCGCCGTCCGAGATCACCATCAGGATCTTGCGCTGCTCCGGGCGCCCGAGCAGGCGCTTGTGCGCCCAGTCCAGTGCCTCGCCGTCGATATTCTCCTTGAGGAGACCCTCGCGCATCATCAGCCCGAGATTCTTCCGGGCCCGGCGCCAGGGCGCGTCGGCGGACTTGTAGACGATGTGGCGCAGGTCGTTCAGGCGACCGGGGTTCGGCGGCTTGCCGGCGGCGAGCCAGGCCTCGCGGCTCTGGCCGCCCTTCCAGGCCCGGGTGGTGAAGCCGAGGATCTCGACCTTGACGCCGCAGCGCTCCAGCGTCCGCGCCAGGATGTCGGCACAGGTCGCCGCCACGGTGATCGGCCGGCCGCGCATCGACCCGGAATTGTCGAGGAGCAGCGTGACCACGGTGTCGCGGAAATTGGTGTCCTTCTCCTGCTTGAAGGAGAGCGGCTGGTAGGGGTCGATGACCACGCGGACGAGCCGGGCCGGATCGAGCTGGCCCTCCTCGAGGTCGAAGTCCCAGGCGCGGTTCTGCTGGGCCAGGAGGCGGCGCTGCAGCCGGTTGGCGAGACGGCCGACGACGCCCTGGAGGTGCGAGAGCTGCTTGTCGAGGTAGCTGCGCAGGCGCGACAGCTCGTCAGCGTCGCACAACTCCTCGGCGTGGATGATCTCGTCGAACCGCGGGTTGAACACCCGGTATTCGGGCCCGCGCGCCTCGTTGCCCTGGCGCGTCGGCGGCCGCGACGCTTCGGAGGCCTCCTCGGATTCCGCATCCTCGGATTCATCGGGCAATTCGCCCGACGGCGCGTCGGCGGATTCCTGCGCGCCCTCCTCGATCTCGTCGGAGGCTTCCTCCGAGGTCTCGATCTCGGCGCGCTCGCCCTGGCTCTTCTCCTCGGAATCGCCCTCGCTCGGGTTCTGCTCGTCGTCCTGGGCGTCGTTCTCGTCGTCGTTCTCGTCATCCTCGGCGTCGAACGGCGTCTCGTCCGACATGTCGAGGGAGGTCAGCAGGTCGCGCACGGAGCGGGCGAACTTGCGCTGGTCCTCGATCGAGCCGATCAGCCCGTCGAGGTTGGGGCCGGCCTTGGCCTCGATATGCTCGCGCCACAACGCGACGATCTTGGCGGCCGCCTCGGGGGGCTGCTGCCCCGTCAGGCGCTCGCGCACCATCAGGGCGACGGCGTCCTCCATCGGGGCGTCGGCCCGGTCGGTGATGGTCTCGTACTTGCCGCCGCGATGGTAGCGGTCCTCCAGCATCGCCGTGATGTTGCTGGCCACCCCCGTCATCCGCCGCGAGCCGATCGCCTCGACCCGGGCCTGCTCCACCGCGTCGTAGACCGCGCGGGCGGCGGCGTTCTCGGGGGCGAGCCGGCGATGCACCGCGATGTCGTGGCAGCCGAGCCGCAGCGCCATGGCGTCGGCATTGCCGCGCAGCACCGCCACGTCCTGCGCCGAGAGCTTGCGGGGCGGCTCGGGCAGCCGGGCCTTGTCGCCGGTCAGCGCCGGCCGGTCGGTGGCGTAGGTCACCTCGACCTCGGACCGGCGGGCAATGGCGCGCAGGCACCCGGCCACCGAGCGCTTCAGGGGCTCGGCCACGGATTCGCGACGCTCGCCGGGCTTGCGGTTGGAGATGGACATGCGGGGGCTACCGGTCGGCCTCGAATTCGAAGGGGCGATTCAGGATGTCGTCCCAGGTGTAGGGACACTCCTCGGGGAATGTGTTGGGCGAACGCTTCATCTCGCGGGCGGCTCGAAGCCTGCCGAGCCGATAGCCGTCAGTGATAGCCTCGACGATGCGTGACTTGAGGCCCGGGTTCCGGCGCAGCTGCTTGTCGATCCGCACCCGCTGCTCGGCGATCGTGAGCGACCAGCTTCGGCTGCGCCGTTCGGGCTGATGGTCCCATTTGAGCATATGGGCCAACAGCACCTCGATCGCGCTCTCAAGCTTGTCGTATTGTTCCGAGCCCACGTCGCTCAATTCCTCGGCGATGTTGTCGAGGTCGAGCGCGTCCACCTGCCCGGCACGGAGCAGGGCGACCTGCTCCTGAACCCAAGTGTAGACATCGTCCGCGTAGCGCGTCCGCCCCTCGGCATGCGGAGTCGCCGGAGCGTCCTCGCGTGTCGGGGCCGGATGCGCCATCGCGTCCTCCATGCGGTCAGCTCAGGGCGACGTTCAGCGCGCTCTCGGGCAGTTCCTTGCCGAAGGCGCGCTGGTAGAACTCGGCCACCAGGGTCCGCTCGAGCTCGTCGCACTTGTTCAGGAAGGTCACCCGGAACGCGAAGCCGACATCCTTGAAGATGTCCGCGTTCTCGGCCCAGGTGATGACCGTGCGCGGGCTCATGACGGTGGAGAGGTCGCCGTTCATGAACGCGTTGCGGGTCAGGTCCGCCACGCGCACCATCCGGTTGACGATGTCGCGGCCCTGGTCGTTGCGGTAATGCACCGCCTTCGAGAGCACGATGTCGACCTCGCGGTCATGCGGCAGGTAGTTCAGCGTGGTCACGATCGACCAGCGGTCCATCTGGCCCTGGTTGATCTGCTGGGTGCCGTGATAGAGGCCCGACGTGTCGCCGAGGCCCACGGTGTTGGCGGTGGCGAACAGCCGGAAGGCCGGGTGCGGGCGGATCACGCGCTTCTGGTCGAGCAGCGTCAGCCGGCCCGACAGCTCCAGCACGCGCTGGATCACGAACATCACGTCCGGCCGCCCGGCATCGTACTCGTCGAACACTAGGGCGACGTTGTTCTGCAGGGCCCAGGGGAGGATGCCGTCCTGGAAGGCGGTGACCTGCTTGCCGTCCTTCAGCACGATCGCGTCCTTGCCGACGAGATCGATGCGCGAGACGTGGCTGTCGAGGTTGATCCGCACACAGGGCCAGTTCAGCCGCGCCGCGACCTGCTCGATATGGGTCGACTTGCCGGTGCCGTGATAGCCGGTGACCATCACGCGGCGGTTGCGCGCGAAGCCGGCCAGGATCGCCAGCGTGGTCTCCCGGTCGAAGATGTAGTCCGGATCGAGATCGGGGACGTGTTCCTCTCGTTCAGCATAGGCCGGAACCTTGAGGTCGAGGTCGATGCCGAAGACCTCGCGGACGGAAACGGTGCGGTCGGGCAGCGCGGCGGGCGTGTCGTCAGAGAGCATTCGGGACCTCGTGAGGCGCGGGAACTCCGGCCCGAGGGCATGGAGCTTCCGCACGGAAGTAACGTCGAGCCGGGCATCCGCCGCGGGGCGGACTCAATCTTTAAACGGCAGCGCTGTGCGGCGCCACCGACCGGCACGAGCCTCATATAGGGCTGCGCCGGGCAATTTTCCTTATCCTAGAGCGCTCGACGACGAAGGGGGTTCCGCTGCGGCCTCACGGCGCTCCGGCGATCCGGCCTGCATCGTTCGTGCCGCTCAGCAGAGACCGGCGGCACGCAGAACGTCGTGGGCGCGGATGATGTCCCGCAGCCGCTCCTCGAACGAGCGGTCGCCGCCATTGGCGTCGGGGTGGAAGCGCTTCACCAGCGCCTTGTACTGCGCCTTGATGGCGGGTCCGTCCGCGCCTTCTTCGAGCCCCATCACGTCGAGGGCACGGCGCACCGTGGCGGTGCGGCGGGGCTTCTCCGGCTCCGGCTGGCGGGCGCGGCGGCGTCCCTCGACGCCGGCACCGCGCAGGATGCCGAGCGGATCGACATAGGCCCAGTCGCGGGTCGGCTCCTCGGCGGGCTTGCCCTGGCCGGCCGGGTTCACCCCCATGGCCCAGGTCGGGCGGTGCCCGATGATCGCGTCCTTCTGATAGGCCTGGACGGCGGCATCGTTCATGCCGTCGAAATAGTTGTAGCTCGCATTGTAGGCGCGGACGTGGTCGATGCAGAACCGCCAGTACTGGCCTTCCGCCTTGCGGCCCTTCGGCGCCCGGTGCAGGCCCGGCTGCGTGCAGCCCGGGCTCTCGCACGTGCCATCGGCCGCAGGCTTCGGCTCGTCGCAGGACGGTTTTCTGATCCGGATGCTGTCGAACAGGCGCGAGTTGAGATCCATGACGGGCCGATTATGAGGGGGCAAACCGGAGACACAAGGGCACTGGGCCTGATGACGCATGCGCGGGATCGGGCTTGACGGATGCCGACGATATCAGGTGAGGGCGCGATGGCTGACGGGACTGGTGACGACGGCACCCTTCGGGGCTGGATGGAGGCGAAGCTGCGCGCGGAACTCGCGCCGGCCCGGCTCGACGTGATCGACGAATCACACCTGCATGCGGGCCATTCCGGCGCGCGGCCCGGGGGTGAGACCCATTACCGGCTCGACATCGTCGCCTCGGCTTTCGAGGGCAAGAGCCGCGTGGAGCGGCACCGCCTGGTCAATGCCCTGCTGGACGATGCGTTCAAGCGCGGGCTGCATGCCCTGGCTTTGCGCGCCCGGACCCCGGCCGAGGCCGCCTGAGCGCGGCATCGCCGGCCCGGCGCGGCCATCTGCCGGTACGAGAGGATATGGCGATCGTGGCTCCGGTTCGCACCCACAGGATCGCCGCCTTTGCGCCGGAACCGGTGTTCCAGCGCACCTGTGGTCGGCCTCGGTCGAGCGCGTTCCGCGACGCGGGCCGGAGGTCGCCATGCCCCTGCGGGTGAACGCGCGGATCACCATCGAGGATGACGAGATCGAGCTGTCGTTCATGCGCGCCTCGGGGGCGGGCGGGCAGAACGTCAACAAGGTCGAGACGGCGGTCCAGCTGCGCTGGTCGATCCTGGCCTCGCCCTCGGTCGATGAGCGGGTCAAGGCGAACCTGTACAAGCTCGCCGGCCGGCGTCTGACCAAGGACGGCGTCCTGGTCCTGTCCGGGCAGCGCCACCGGACCCAGGAGCGCAACCGGGCCGATGTGCTGCAACGGCTGGTCGAGCTCGTGACCGAGGCGGCCAAGCCGCCGCCGCCCATTCGCCGCGCGACCAAGCCGACGAAGGGTTCGAAGGAGCGGCGCATCGGCGCCAAGAAGAGCCGCGCCGTGATCAAGCAGGGGCGGGGCAGCTACCGGGATTCCGACAGCTGAACCGCCCTGTCGCCGTCCCGGGCGAGCCGCCGGGGCGGCCTCAATGGATGGCGTCGATTACCTCGGCCTTGGGGCTGGCGTCGGGGGCCGGCGCCGAGCCGGCGACCAGGGTGCTGCCGGGCTTGGCGATGGTCAGGGCGATCGCCACCAGGGCCAGGATCGCGGCGAGGCCGGCCGGGAACAGGAAGGCGGATTCACCGTAGCGCATATCCAGGAGGCCGCCGACGACCGCGCCGGTGCTGAGGCCGGCCCAGAGCGGCGCCTGGATCCAGAACGAGGGCGCCACCGTGCCGAGCAGCAGGTTGGCGCAGCCGGTGCCGAAGCGAACCACCGCGCCGGTGACGTAGGTCAGCGCGAGCGAGCGACCGCCTTCATCCTGCAGGGTCGCATTCTGGAGGCCCAGGGCCAGCACGATCGGGTAGGCGTGCAGCGGGTAGGCGAAGGTGCCCCAGGGCATCAGCAGGCCGCCGGCGAGGAGCAGCGCCTGCAGCGTCAGCAGGACGGCCAGCCGCCAGCGTCCGACCCAGGCCGCGATCAGCGTGCCCAGGAAGGCGCCGAAGCAGAACAGGCTGATGGTGCTGGCGACCCGGGTGACGTTCTCCCAGTCGCCGTTGGACACCGCCACGCCGAAGCGCGTGGTGTTGCCTGACATGAACGACATGAACAGCTGCGAGAATTCCAGGAAGCCGATCGAATCGGCGCAGCCTGCCAGCGTCGCCAGCGCGATGGCGAAGGCAATGCGCGTTCGGGGATCGGCCGGGAAGGAGCGATCCACGGGCGGGTCGGGCTTGCGCTCAGGTGCGCGCCCATCGTTCCCGCCGCCGAAATCCGCCATGCCTGTCCCCGATTCCATCGCCGCGCCGCGCGCAGCCGACAGACAATGGACGAATGCCCAAGCAGTTTCATGCCCGGCGAATCATTGGCGTGTGCGGTGCAGCACGACGATCCGGCCCGGGACCGGCCGACCGCCTTCGCGCCGCACATCGGCGGGGCGCAGCATCAGGATCTCCAGGCCGGAGCCGGACGCCGCCTCCGTGATGTGGGAATCGGCGTGGGCGTAGCGCCCGTCGGCGCCCAGGCGCGCACCGTCGCCGTCATGGGACTGGACGGTGAAGGCCGCGAGGCCACCCGGTCGCAGGACCCGGGCGACCCGCTCCAGGACCGGGCCGAGATCCGCCACGTAGATCAGCACGTCCGCGGCGAGGCACAGATCGGCGGAGTCCGGCGGCTCGCCTGCGAGGAACGCCATGAGATCGCCCTCGTCCAGGCGGTCGTAGAGCGGCTGGCCGTGATGCCTCTTGGCTCGGGCGAGGGTGAGCATGCCGGGCGAGAGGTCGACCCCGGTGAGATGTCCGACCCGGTCGCGGATCGCCGCGCCCATCAGGCCCGTGCCGCAGCCGAGATCGAGCGCCGCCTCGAACCGCTCCGGCACGGGCGGCAGGGCATCCCGGACGAGCTGCGGGCCGACATAGCCCAGCCCGTCAACGAGGTGGCGCTCGAAACGCGGCGCGTAGCCGTCGAACAGGGCCCGGACATAGGCTGGTGACAGCGCCGGCAGGCCGGCACCTTCGCCGAGGCGGACCAGATGCGCGCGCACGCCGAGGGTGTCGTCGGGGTCGATGTCGAGGGCGCAGGCATAGGCCCGCGTCGCCGCCGCCCGCAAAGCCGGGTCGCCGTCCTGCACGGCCAGCCCCTCCCGGGCGCGGCCCAGCAGCAGCCAGGCCGGCGCGTAGCGGGGCGCGATCTCCAGCGCCTGCTCGGCGAGATCGGCCGCCCCGGCATGGTCGCCGTCCGCCAGGCAGGCTTCCGCGTAGCGATAGCGGCGGTCGGCGAGGAGGTCGCCGGAACTGTGTTGCGTGGCCATGCGTCTGCCGGGTCGGGGCCGCCTATATACCGGGGCCACCGGCGGACTCCACCGGCAGCAACGGACCCGATGCCGACACGCGCGAGCGATCTCCTCACCCTGACCCGCGAGGGCCTCTACTGCCCGCTCGGGGGCTTCCACGTCGATCCGACCTGGCCGGTGGAGCGCGCGCTCATCACCCACGGCCATGCCGACCATGCGCGCGCCGGCCACGGCCACGTGCTGGCGACGCCCGAGACCCTGCGGATCATGGCGGTGCGCTACGGCGAGGATTTCTGCCGCCAGCGTCAGGAGGCCCGGCTCGGCGAGGCTCTGCGCGTCGGCGACGTCACGGTGCGCTACGCCCCCGCCGGCCACGTGCTCGGCTCCGCTCAGATCGCCATCGAGCGCGACGGCGTCCGGGTCGTGGTGTCGGGCGACTACAAGCGGGCGCCGGACCCGACCTGCCTGCCCTTCGAGGTGGTGCCCTGCGACGTGTTCATCACCGAGGCGACCTTCGGCCTGCCGGTCTTCACCCATCCGGACACCCGCGACGAGGTCCGCAAGCTCATGGCCTCCGTGGCCCTGTTCCCGGAGCGGGCCCACATCGTCGGCGCCTACGCGCTGGGCAAGGCGCAGCGGGTGATGGCGCTGCTGCGTGAGGAGGGCTGGGACCGGCCGATCCACCTGCACGGGGCGATGGAGAAGCTGACGGAGCTGTACAAGCGCGAGGGCATCCCCCTGGGCGAGACCCCGAAGGTCGTGGCCGCCGACCGCAAGGACCTGCACGGCGCGATCGTGCTCTGCCCGCCCAGCGCGATGCAGGATCTGTGGTCGCGCAAGTTTCCCGATCCCGTGACCTGCTTCGCCTCCGGCTGGATGCGGGTCCGCGCCCGCGCCCGCCAGAAGGGCGTCGAGCTGCCGCTGGTGATCTCCGACCATTCCGACTGGCCGGACCTGTGCCGCACCATCCGGGACACCGGCGCCGGGGAAGTGTGGGTGACGCACGGCCAGGAGGATGCCCTGGTTCATTGGTGCGGGACCCAAGGCATCAAGGCCAAGCCGCTGCACCTGCTGGGCTATGGCGACGACGGCGAGGTGGAGCCGGCGCCAACCGACGCCGCCGAGCCGGAGGTGGCGGCGTGAACGACTTCGCCCATCTCCTCGACCGCCTCGCCTACGAGCCGCGCCGCAACGCCAAGCTGCGGATGCTTCAGGATTTCTTCGCGCGCACGCCGGATCCGGAGCGCGGCTACGCGCTCGGCGCCATGACCGGCACGCTGAGTTTCCGCGAGGCCAAGCCGGCCCTGATCCGCGGCCTGGTCGAGGAGCGCATCGACCCGGTGCTGTTCCGCCTGTCGCACAATTACGTCGGCGATCTCGCCGAGACCACGGCGCTGATCTGGCCGGCGCCGCGGGATCTTCCTTCCCCCTCTGCGGGCTCCGGTCTTCACCCGGCGCCGGATGAGGCGCGGGTCCCCTCTCCCGTGCGGGAGAGGGACAGGGTGAGGGATGCGACCTCTCCGGGCAAACCTGATCCCTCACCCCAACCCTCTCCCGCACGGGAGAGGGGGCATGTCGCGCCTCATGCTGACCGATCTGCGAACCTCGTAGCCCCCGCAGAGGGGGGAGGGGATGCGCGTGTGGGGATCGGCCACAACAACCCGCCCCCGCATGTCCCGACCCTCGCCGAGGTCGTCGAGACCCTGGCGACCATCCCGAAGCGGGAGCTGCCCCGCCATCTGGCCGAATGGCTCGACGCCCTCGACGAGACCGGGCGCTGGGCGCTCCTGAAGCTCGTCACCGGCAACCTGCGCGTCGGTGTCTCGGCGCGGCTCGCCAAGACCGCGGTCGGCGCGCTGGGCGGCCACGAGGCGGATGCGGTCGAGGAGGTCTGGCACGGGCTCACGCCGCCGTTCGAGACGCTGTTCGCCTGGGTCGAGGGGAGGGCCGAGCGGCCCGAGACGCTCAATCCGGCGCCGTTCCGGCCGCCGATGCTGTCGCATCCGATCGAGGAGGAGGCCGATCTCGAGAAGCTCGAGCCGGAGGCGTTCTCCGCGGAGTGGAAATGGGACGGCATCCGCGTCCAGCTCGTCGGCGGACGCGACCGGGCCGGTGCCCAGGTCGCCAAGGTCTATTCCCGCACCGGCGAGGACATCACCGGGGCGTTCCCCGATCTCGCCGAGGCGATCGGCTTCACGGGCACGCTGGACGGCGAGCTGCTGATCCTGCGCGAGCGCCGGGTCCAGAGCTTCAACGTCCTGCAGCAGCGCCTGAACCGGAAGGCCGTGACCGCCAAGCTCCTCGAAGAATTCCCCGCCCATGTCCGGGCCTACGACGTCCTGACGCTCGACGGCGACGACCTGCGGGCCGAGCCGTTCGCGACCCGCCGGGAGCAGCTGGAGGCCCTGGTCACCCGCCTCGACCATGCCCGGATCGATATCTCGCCGCTGGTCCCCTTCGCGGATTGGGAGGCGCTCGCCGCCGCCCGGGCCGACCCGGCCTCGGTGGGCGCCGGGGAGGATGCGGACGCGATCGAGGGCGTGATGCTCAAGCGTCTCAACAGCCCCTACCTGCCGGGTCGCCCGAAAGGCCCCTGGTGGAAGTGGAAGCGCGAGCCCCATATCGTCGATGCGGTGATGATGTACGCGCAGCGCGGCCACGGGAAGCGCTCGTCGTTCTACTCGGACTACACGTTCGGGGTCTGGCGGGAGGCCCCCGAGGGCGGGGACGAGCTGGTGCCGGTGGGCAAGGCCTATCACGGCTTCACCGATGCCGAGCTCGCCAAGCTCGACCGCTATGTCCGCAACAACACTACCAAGCGGTTCGGGCCGGTGCGCGAGGTCGCCCACGGGCTGGAAGCCGGGCTCGTGCTGGAGATCGCCTTCGAGGGCGTCCAGCGCTCGACCCGGCACAAGTCCGGCGTGGCGATGCGCTTCCCCCGAGTCAGCCGGATCCGCTGGGACAAGCCGCCCGCGGAGGCCGACCGGATCGACGTGCTGGAGCGGATCCTCGCCCGCGGCGAGCGCGAGGTCGCACCGGGTGCAACGCTGACGGAGACGGATGCATGAGGCAGGGCAAGATCGGTTCAGTCGAGCCCCTGGTATCGGGCGCGGTGGCGCGCCACGCGAGCGGCCGCCTGACCATCGCCACCCCGGGGCAGGGCTTCACGGATTTCACCGGGGCGGTGGCGGAGTTCGTGCGGGGCAGCGGCATCCGGGACGGGCTCGTCACTCTGTTCTGCCGGCACACCTCGGCCTCGCTGACCATCCAGGAGAATGCCGACCCGGACGTGCAGACCGACCTGATGACAGCCCTCGACGGCTTCGCGCCGCGCGGCGCCCCTTACGTCCACGGCGCCGAGGGGCCGGACGACATGCCGGCCCATATCCGAACCCTGGTCACGGATTCGGCCCTGAACATCCCCCTGGTCGAGGGCAGGCTGGCTCTCGGCACCTGGCAGGGGATCTACCTGATCGAGCACCGCGACCGGCCGCACCGGCGCGAGATCGTTGTGAGTGTCATCGGCGCCTGAGCCCGGAGATCCGTGTGCGATCCGAACCTGGCGGCGGTCGGGCAGCAACATTCGCTGACACACCGCCGATTAACCGTGCTGCGCGTCTATAGGCCTGTCTAGGATCGGCTTTCAGGCCGGTCTGGGGACGGGAGACCCCGATGGGCTTGTACGACGCGCTCTCGAATTCGGTGGCCGGTGCTTCGGCGCAGGCCTTCGCGCTCAACAACATCTCCGGGAACATCGCCAACACCCAGACGGCGGGGTTCAAGACCACGGAAACGAGCTTCGCCGACATGCTGGCCCAGACCACGGCCAGGGCGCAGACGAGCGGCGGCGTCTCGACCAGCACCCGCGACACCCTCGGGATCCAGGGGACGATCCAGTCCACCGGGGTCGCGACCAACCTCGCGATCTCGGGCAACGGCTATTTCGTGGTCCGGTCGAACACCGGCACGCCGGAGAGCCCGACCTTCACGGGCGAGACCGCCTATACGCGGCGCGGCGATTTCGCCCCGGATTCGAGCGGCTACCTGGTCAACGGCGCGGGCTATTACCTGTTCGCCGGCCCCTCTTCGACCGCGCCGGTCCAGGTCCCCACCGGGGCGGACACCCTGGCGAGCCTGACGGTCTCTCCTGCGGGCACGCTCACCGGCACGGGCGCGGATGGCAGCACGCAGCCGCTCGGCGCGCTGACGCTGGCGCAGTTCGGCGGGCAGGACAACCTGACCTCCCTCGACGGCGGCACCTACGTGGCCAACGGCCGGTCCGGCGCGCCGAGCTTCGGGCTCGCGGGCGCGACCATCGCCGCCGGGTCGGTCGAGCAATCGAATGCCGGCATCTCGGACCAGTTCTCCAAGATGATCGAGACCCAGCAGGCCTACACGGCCAACACCAAGGTGATGAGCGCCGCCGACCAGATGCTGCAGGACGCCATCGCGATGGATGTGTGAGGCCGGGGCTCGCCGGCTTACAGGAACTTCAGCGGGTCCGTCTCGGGCGGGGGCGGGGCCACGTCGTTGCGGTTCCACCAGCCGCCGCCCAGCGCCACGAACAGGGCCGCGCTGTCGGCATACTGGGTGGCGCGGGCGCCCGCCGAGGTGACGAGCGCCGAGAGGTAGCCCTGCTGGGCGATCAGCACCTGCGTCGAGGTGACGGCGCCCGCCGTGTACTGCTTGCGGATCAGCCCGAGGCTCTGGTTGGTGGCGCTCACCGCGGCATCGGCGGCGGCCACCGCCTTGGCGTCGGCCTGGAGCGCCCGCAGCGCGTCGGCGACGTTCTGGAAGGCGGTGATCACCGTCGCCTTGTACTGGGCCTGCGCCTGGGTCAGCGTCTCCTCGGCCGCCCGCTGGCGCCGGAACAGGGTGCCGGCGTCGAAGATCGGCGCCGTCGCCTGGCCGATGATCGTGAAGAACGCCGCCCCGGGATTGGTCACCTGCGCGAGCCGCACGGCGCTGGAGCCGCCCGTGGCGGTCAGGCTGAATTGCGGCAGGCGATTGGCCACGGCGACGCCGACGCTGGCGCTCGCCTGCTGCACCAGGGCCTCGGCCGCCTTCACGTCGGGGCGCTGCTGCACGAGGCGCGAGGGCAGGCTCACCGGCAGCTTGGTCGGCAGGCGCAGGGCCGAGAGCTGGAAGGTCTCCGCGATCTCGTCGGAAGGCAGCCGCCCGGCGAGCGCCGTGAGCAGGTTGCGCTGCTGCGCCAGCTGCTTCTCCAGCGGCGGCAGCAATTGCTGCGACAGGGCCAAGGCCGCCTGCTGCTGGACCACGTCGGCCCCGGCGATCTGGCCGAGCGAGAGCTGCTTGTTGAACAGCTGCAGCACCTCGGTCTGCGCCTGGATGACCTTGCGGGTGGCGTCGATCTGCGCGCGCAGGGCCGCCTCCTGGATCGCGGCGGCGACGACGTTGCCGGTGAGGCTGAGATAGGCGGCCTCGAGCTGGAAGCGCTGGTTCTCGGTGGTGGCCTCCAGCGATTCGATCTGGCGCCGGTTCCCGCCGAACACGTCGGGATTGTAGGCGACCACGGCCTGCGGCGTGGACAGGCTGTAGAGGAACCGGCTCTCGTTGTTGAGCGGCGATTGCAGGTCGAGGCCGGGTGCCAGGATGCCCTGCACCTGCGGGGTCGCGGTCAGGCTCGGATAGAGCGTGCCCTTCTGGGCCAGCACGTTCTGCTGCGCGATCCGCAGCGAGGCCTGCGCCGCCTCCAGGGTCGGGTTGTTGGCGAGCGCCTGCTCGACGAGCTGGTTCAAAGCCTTGGAGTGGAACAGGGTCCACCACTGGCCGGGGATGTCGGCGCCGGAGACGAAGCTCTGATCCGCCGATCCGCCCTGACGGGTGCGGATGTTGTCGGCGGCCGAGGGGTCCTTCAGCGGCTCCTTGGTGTAGCGGCTGACCGGCGGCGCCTCGGGCGGCACGTAGTTCGGGCCGACCGCGCAGGCCGACAGGGACAGGGCCGCCGCCAGCATGGCGGCCGCACGACCGCACCGGATCGGCGCCAACTCCACCATCATGCCCCTGAAACCCCTCCCTCGGTAGAGCGTCCGGGCTGACGGCCAAGTCAATCCGACGGCGCTCCGATGCTGTGTGCCGGCGCCGCGCTGTGGCGCCCCGGCCACGTGACGATTCCCGGCCCGCACCGCTCTCATCCGGCTCATGCCGCGACCCGATGCTCGGTCCGGGCCCGGGCATTCGGGTTCGGGTGCCGCCGCGAGAACAGCGAGATCAGCACCGGCACGACCACTAGGATCAGGTTGGGCGCCAGGATGATGCCCCCGACCACCACCAGGGCGAGGGGCTTCTGCACCTGCGAGCCGATGCCGGTGGAGATCGCCGCCGGCAGCAGGCCGACGCAGGCGGCGACGCAGGTCATCATCACCGGGCGCATGCGCACGACCGCGGCGTTCCACACCGCCTCCTTGCGCTGCCAGCCCTCGTCGAGGAGCTGGTTGTAGTAGGCCAGGAGGATCACGCCCTCCATGGTCGAGATGCCGAACAGCGCGATGAAGCCGATCGCCGCCGAGATCGAGAACGGCGTGCCGGTGAACGACAGGGCGAAGATGCCGCCGATCATCGCCATCGGGATCACCGACAGGGTGAGCAGCATGTCCGCCAGGGAGGAGAAGTTGATGAACAGCAGGAGCGCGATCAGCAGCAGGGTGACCGGCACGACCAGGCTGAGCCGGGTCGCGGCATCCTTGAGGTTGGTGAACTGGCCGACCCACTCCATCCGGTAGCCCGGGGGCAGGTCCACGGCCTCGGCGACCTTGCGCTGGGCCTCGATCACGGCGCTGCCGAGGTCGCGCCCGCGCACCGAGAACTTCACCGGGATGTAGCGTTCCTGGTCCTCGCGGTAGATGAACGAGGCGCCCGAGACGAGATCCACGTCGGCGATCTCGGAGAGCGGCACTTGGATCACGCCGCCATTGGGATTCTGGGCGCCCACCGCGATGTTGCGGATGCCGGCCAGCGACGAGCGGTATTCCTTGGCCAGCCGCACCCGCATGGAGAAGTGGCGGTCCGAGCCGTACTCGTAGAGGTCGCCGGCGGTCTGGCCGCCGATCGCCGCCTGGATCGTGGTGTTCACGTCGCCGATCGACAGGCCGTAGCGGGCCGCCTTGTGGCGGTCGACGTCGATCCGCACGGTCGGCTGGCCGAGCGATTCGAACACCGCCAGGTCGGTGATGCCGGGCACCGTGGCCAGCGCCGCCTTGGCCGCGTTGGCGGTCTTGGTGAGCTGGGCGAGGTCGCTGCCGTAGATCTTGACCGAGTTCTCGCCCTTCACGCCCGAGGCCGCCTCCTGGACGTTGTCCTCGATATATTGCGAGAAGTTAAACTCGATCCCGGGAAACTCCGCTTCCAGCTTCTTGCTGAGGTCGTGGATCAGCGTGTCCTTGTCGAGGCCCTTGCGCCACTCGTCGATCGGCTTGAGCGGGGCCAGGATCTCGACGTTGAAGAAGCCGGTGGCGTCGGTGCCGTCATTGGGCCGGCCCTGGTGCGAGATCACCGTGACGACCTCCGGGACCTCCTGGAAGATCTTGCGCAGGCGCTGGACATAGGCGTTGCCCGCCTCCAGCGAGATCGAGGACGGCATGGTGCCGCGCACGTAGAGGTTGCCCTCTTCGAGGCGGGGCAGGAATTCGAGGCCGAGGTTCCGGGCGGCCAGCCCCGAGGCGAGCAGCACCACGAGCATCACCGACAGCGCGAGCACCCGGTTCTTCAGGCCGAAGGCCAGGACGCGCTCGTGCCCGGCGCGCAGGACCCGCACGATCAGGGTGTCCCGCTCCTCGAGCTTCTTCGGCAGGATCAGCGCCGACAGGGCCGGCGAGACCGTGAAGGTCGCGAGCAGGCCGCCGACCAGCGCGTAGGCGTAGGTCTTGGCCATCGGCCCGAAGATGTGGCCCTCGACGCCGCTCATCGTGAACAGCGGCAGGAAGCCGACGATGATGATGATCGCCGAGAAGAAGATCGCCCGGTTCACCTCGACGCCCGCGATGGCGATGGTGCCGAGCCGGCCCTCGAGCCCCCCGGGGGCTTGCTGGCCCTCGGTATGCTCGGGCTCGGCGAGGTGGCGGAACACGTTCTCGACCATGATCACCGTGGCGTCGACGATCAGGCCGAAATCGATCGCGCCGAGCGACAGCAGGTTGGCCGAGTCGCCCCTCACCACCAGGATCAGGATCGCGAAGCCGAGGGCGAACGGGATCGTGGCCGCCACGATGATCGCGCTGGTGAGCGAGCCGAGGAACAGCCACTGCACGATGAACACCAGCACCACCCCGAAGACGAGGTTGTGCATCACCGTGTGGGTCGTGGTGTGGATCAGGCCCGACCGGTCGTAGATCCGCTCGATCTTCACGTCGGGCGGCAGGATCGTCGAGTTGTTGATCTTGTCGATCTCGGCCTCGACGCGCTGCAGCGTCGGCAGGCTCTGGCCGCCGCGGCTCATCAGCACGATGCCCTCGACCACGTCCGACTGGTCGTCGTGCCCGACGATGCCGAGCCGCGGGGCGTTCGACACGCGCACCTCGGCCACGTCGCGCACCAGCACCGGGGTGCCGTTGACGAGGCTGATCATCGTGTCCTTGATGTCGTCCAAGTCGCGGATCAGGCCGATGCCGCGCACCACCGCGGATTGCTGGCCGACATTCAGGGTCTGGCCGCCGACGTTGATCGAGGCGTTGTTGAGCGCCGTGGTCAGCTGGACCAGGGTCAGGCCCTGGGCCTGGAGGCGGTTCAGGTCGACCGCGACCTCGTATTCCTTGGCCTTGCCGCCGAAGGCGGTCACGTCGGTGACGCCCGGGATCGCCTTGAACCGGCGCTGCAGCACCCAGTCCTGCAGGGTCTTCATGTCCATGGGCGAGTAGCCCGCCGGGCCGACCAGCTTGTAGCGCATGATCTCGCCCACCGGGCTCGTCGGCGAGATCTGCGGGGTGGCGCCGTTGGGCAGGCTCGGCGCCTGCGACAGGCGGTTGAGCACGCGCTGCAGCGCCTGGTCGTACGTGTACTCGTAGTTGAACTGGACCTTCACGTCGGACAGGCCGAACAGCGAGATCGTGCGCACCACCTGGGCGTTGGGGATGCCGGCCAGCGCCACCTCCAGGGGGATGGTGATGTAGCGCTCGATCTCGTCGGCGGATTGCCCCGGGTTCTGGGTGATCACGTCGACCAGCGGCGGCACCGGGTCGGGATAGGCCTCGATGTTGAGCTGCGTGTAGGCGCCGTAGCCGATGCCGAGCATCACCACGAACAGCAGCACGACCAGCACGCGCTGGCGCAGCGAGAAGACGATCAGGCTGTTCATCGCCCGGGATTCCCGCTCAGGACGCCTTGTCGCCGGTGGCCGCCCGGTCGATGAACAGGGCCCCCCGGGTCACGATCTGCTCACCCGCGTGCAGGCCGTCGACGACCTGCGCGTTGTCGCCGTTGATCACGCCGAGCTTGATGTCGCGCGCTTCCACGGCGCCGTCCTGGCGGGCCACCCAGACATGGGTGCGGTCGCCCTCGTACACGATCGCGGCCAGCGGCACGCTCGGGCTGGGCTCACCCTTGCCGGTGATGATCGTGTAGGTGGCGAACATCTCCGGGCGCAGGACGCGGTCGGGATTGTCGACCTCGCTGCGCACGGCGAGGCGCCGCGTGGCCGGGTCGAGGCTCGCGGCCATGTAGTTCACCCGGGCCTTGAACACCCGCGCGCCGAAGCCCGCCACCTTCGCCTCGACCTCCTGGCCGATGCGGATCTTCGGGATCTCGCTCTCGCGCACGTTGGCCACGAGCCACACCGTGGACAGGTCGCCGATCACGAAGACCGGGTCGCTCGAGGCCGAGAGGAACTGCCCGGTGCCGACCTTGCGCTGGACGATCGTACCGGCGATCGGCGCCCGGATCTGCGTCTCCGGGCTCAGGCGGCCGTTCTTCTCGTAGGCGGCGATCTCGGCGTCGGACTTGCCCAGGAGCCGCAGGCGGTTCCGCACGGCGTCGAGGGCGGCCTCGGCGGTCTTGAGATCGCTCTGCGCGGCGATGACGTCATTCTGCGCCGACTGATAATCTTTCAGCGCCACCGCATGGGCCTGGAACAGCTCCTGCTGCCGCGCCGCGATGGTCTGGTCGAGCTTCAGCAGCGCCTGCTGCTTCTGGAGGTTGTTCAGGGCGGCCTGGTAGTCGTTCTGCGCCTGGACCATGTCGGTGGCCTCGAGCGTCAGCAGCACGTCGCCCGCCTTCACGTCGTCGCCCGCCCGGGCTAGGACCTTGGTCACCCGGCCCGCATAGGGCGAGACCACCGGCACGTTGTCGTCGTCGTTGAGCGCGATGCGGCCTTCCGCGGAGCCCTCCGGGCGGAACACCTGCGTCGCCACCGGCAGGATCTCGAAGGCGGCGCGCTGCTCCTTGGTCGGGCGGAACACCCGCTCGACCGCGCCGGCCTTCTCGGCCTCGATCCCCGCATCGGGGTTGCTCGATCCGAACAGCGCGGCGGCGATTCCCGAGGCGGACTCGCGGGCGCGGTCCGAGACCGCGAGCGCCAGGCAGCCCGCAGCCACGAGCAGCACCAGGACGATCAGGAGCAGCGGCGGGCGGCGCCTGTGCGTGGACGCGGCGAAAGCCTCGTCCTGTTCCAGCGGGTTGCGGGCGTCCATGTGGTTGGTCTTCTGGGTCCGGGCGAAGGACCGTGATGGCTGACGAGGGCATGCTTCGGCCCGGACCCCGGCCGTTTCATGGTGATCGGAGTCGCTTGTCGAGGCGTGCCGTCCGGGCGGAGGACCCAGACTGCACCACGTGCCTAGAGCAAAGCTTGGCTGATCCGCAATCGATCGGGGGGCCAGGTCGCGAAACCGTGTGGCTCCATCTTCCTTCGCCGGGATTTGTTACAATATGACAACGCTCGCGGGCCGCTCGCCCGACCCATCCCGCAGATCCGATCGAAGAATCCGCCATGACCGACATGAGTTCTGCTTCCGCCCCATCGGGTTCGACCGCCGGCAAGATTCCGGTGACCGTGCTCACCGGCTATCTCGGTGCCGGCAAGACCACGCTGCTCAACAGGATCCTCACGGAAAATCATGGCAAGCGCTACGCCGTGATCGTCAATGAGTTCGGCGAAATCGGTATCGACAACGATCTCGTCGTCGGCGCGGACGAAGAAGTGTTCGAGATGAACAACGGCTGCGTCTGCTGCACCGTGCGCGGCGACCTGATCCGGATCATGGACGGGCTGGTGAAGCGCCGGGGCAAGTTCGACGCGATCATCGTCGAGACCACGGGCCTGGCCGACCCGGCCCCCGTCGCCCAGACCTTCTTCGTCGACCAGGATGTCGGCGACGCCGCCCGCCTCGACGCCGTGGTGACGGTGGCCGACGCCAAGTGGCTGTCCGACCGCCTGAAGGATGCCCCCGAGGCCAAGAACCAGATCGCCTTCGCGGACGTGATCCTGCTCAACAAGAGCGACCTCGTCTCGCCCGAAGACCTCGACTGGGTCGAGGCCGAGATCCGCGGCATCAACCCGCTGGCCAAGCTCCACCGCACCCAGAACTGCGCGGTGCCCCTGGAGGCCGTCCTCGAGCGCAACGCCTTCGACCTCGACCGCATCCTGGACGTGGAGCCCGATTTCCTGGAGGAGGGCCACCATCACCATCACGATTCCGAGATTCAGTCGGTCTCGGCCCGGATCGACGGCGAGGTCGATCCGGAGAAGTTCATGCCCTGGATCTCGAACCTGACCCAGGTCCAGGGGCCCGACATCCTGCGCTGCAAGGGCATCGTCGCCTTCCCGAACGAGCCGAAGCGCTTCGTCTTCCAGGGCGTGCACATGATCCTCGACGGCGACGTCCAGGGGGATTGGCGCCCGGACGAGCCCCGGGTGTCCCGGGTAGTCTTCATCGGGCGCAACCTCGATCCGGTGGCGATCCGCGAGGGGTTCGAGAGCTGCCGCGTCTGAGCCCCTGAGGACGGGGCGCCGCGAAGCCCATTCTCAACCATTGGATGTCATGGATAGCGGTCATGCGGGCCAGCGTAACCGGCCCGCGGAGTCCGCGTATCCATGGCTCACACCGCAGCGCCCGGAATCCCGATCCCGTCGGGATTCGCCGCCGGGATCCCGCTCATCGGGGTCGTCCGGGGGCTGGCCAAGGCGCTGTTTGCAGCCTTCATCTTCTTCGCCTGCTTCGCATTCTCGGAAACCTCGCCCTACGACGCGGTGGCGATCCCGACGATCCTGCTGTGGCTCTGCCTCGGCGTGCGCCTGCACCGGGGGGTGGTGCCGCTGCTGGCGCTCCTGCTGCTCTACCTCGTGGCGATCGTCACCGCCCTGTTCCCGTACATGAACGAGGAATTTCCGGTCACCTGGACGATCCAGCTGATCTACCTCGTGGTCACGTGCGTGTTCTTTGCGATGTTCTTTTCGGACGACACGCATGCCCGGATGGAGCTGGCGCTCAAGGCCTACACGGTGAGCTGCGTGTTCTCGGCCGCGCTCGGCATCGTCGGCTACCTGCAATGGCTCGGGATCGAGGACCTGTTCTACAAGTACGACCGGGCCTCCGGCACCTTCCAGGACCCGAACGTGTTCGGCTCGTTCCTGACGCTCGGCGCCCTCTACCTGATGCACGGGCTGCTCACCGGCAGCGCACGGCGCCCGCTGGTGGCGCTGGCCGGCCTGCTGATCATCATGGCCGGGATCTTCCTGTCGTTCTCGCGCGGATCCTGGGGCGGCAGCGTCGTGGCCGTGCTGCTGATGGTCGGCTCCGTCTATGCCGGCAGCGGCTCGATCCGCCTGCGCCGCCGGATCGTGCTCCTGACGCTGGCCACCCTGGTGCTCGGCGCGATCGCGGTGATCGGGCTCCTCTCGGTCGAGCACGTGCACAAGATGTTCGAGACCCGGGCTTCCCTGGCCCAGGATTACGACCAGGGCGAGACCGGCCGCTTCGGCAACCAGATCCGCGGCCTGGCGATGCTGCTGGAGCGCCCGTTCGGCATGGGGCCGATGCATTGGCGGCTCGTCTTCGGGCTGGAGCCGCACAATTCCTATCTCGGCTCCTTCGCCAATGGCGGCTGGCTCGGCGGCGCGGTGTTCATCGGTCTCGTGCTGGCCACGAGCTTCGTCGGCTTCCGCCTGCTGGTGCGGCCCTCGCCGTTCCGGGCGCATGCCCAGATCGTCTGGCCGGCGCTGCTGATGTTCTTCCTGCAGGCGTTCCAGATCGACATCGAGAAGTGGCGCCACGTCTACATGATGCTCGGCATGGTCTGGGCGCTGGAGGCCGCCCGGCTGCGCATGCCCGGATCGGCGCCTTCGGGGGCGCGCGTCAGGGCAACGTGATCGCGCGCGACCCAGGGCCCGCTTGAAACGTGGCCGCACTCGCGGCATCGCTCCTGCGAGGACGCTGGCGAACGGCGGATCCGTTCCCGGAGACGGCAGTGAGAGTACATCCGGACGATGAGGCGGCGCGGCTTGCGACCCTGGATGCCCTCGGCATCGTCGGCACGTCCCCCGAGCCGCATTTCGACGCCGTGTGCCGCACCGCCCGCCGCCTGTTCGGTGTGCGCAGCGCCTTCGTGGGCTTCATCGACGACACCCAGCTCTGGCTGAAGACTCCCTGCATCGACGTCCCGACATCGAGCCCCCGGGAACTCGGCCTGTGCGACCACACGATCCGCAGCGATACCATGCTGGTCGTGCCCGACACCCGGCTCGATGCCCGCTTCCGGGACCTGCCCGGGGTCGCCGCGCCCGATGGGTTCCGGTTCTACGCCGGCATTCCCCTGAGCCTGACGCCGGGGATCCGGATCGGCACCTTCTGCCTGATCGACCCGGAGCCCCGGGACGGGCTCTCGGAATCCGACGCAGAAGCGTTTCGCGACCTCGCCGAGATCGTGATCGCCCATCTGCGCCTGACCGAGGCCAACGCGAAGCGCAGCCACGAGATCGCGCAGGCGGCGGTCCGCGAGGCCCTGATCCGGGAGCAGCATCGCGAGATCAACGCCCGGGCGGAGGCCCAGGCGGCGGCCAACCACCAGCTCACCATGGCCGAGCAGCTCGCCAGCGTCGGCAACTGGCGCGTGGACTTCGCCGATGGGCAACCGGTCTGGTCGGAGAGCCTCTACGCGATCGCCGGCCGCGATCCCGGCGGACCGGCGCCCCCGCAGGCCGCCTTCACGCAGATCTATCACCCGGATGACCGGGAGCGGCTCGAGGGGATCGTCGCGGATGCGGTGGCCCGCGGCGCCAGCTTCGATTTCGAGACGCGGCTGCTGCGGCCCGACGGCGAGGTTCGCGACGTGGTCGTGCGCGGCCTGTGCCGCGGCGAGGGCGCGGTGACCGGCCTCATCGGGGTGCTCATCGACGTGACCGAGCGGCGCCGCGCCGAGGACGAGGTCCGCCGCAGCGAGCTGCGCTATCGCGGCCTCGCCGAGACCCTGCCGCTCCTGATCTGGACCATGCGGGTCGGCGACGGGCAGGCGACCTACGCCAACGCGCAGTTCCACGCCTATTACGGGCCGATCGGGCCGGACCGGGCTGAGCGCCTCGCCCGCAACCACCCGGAGGATGCCGCCGCCATGGAGGCGGCCTGGCAGGAGGCGATCGAGACCGGGATCGGCTATAGCGGCCAGTGGCGGATCCGGCGGCATGACGGTGCCTATCGGTGGCACAAGATCTCGCTGATCCCGATCTATCTCGACCCCGAAGACGGCGCCGTGGTGGAGTGGCTCGGCACCGCCCTCGACGTCGACGACATCGTCACGGCCCGGCTCGCCGTCGAGGAGGCGCGCGGGCTCCTGGGCATCGCCCTGGACGCGGCCGATGCCGGCACCTGGGACTGGGACATGCGCACGGGGTTCGCCACCCTGAGCCTCGAGAGCGCGCGGATGCACGGGCTGCCCGATACCGGCCGGTCGCACACCATGTCGGCGGCGGCCTGGACGGCGCTCCTGCATCCCGAGGATGCCGGCGACGTCTGGAACGAGATCCGGCGGGCGGTGGAAACCTCGTGCCCCTTCGTCGCCGAGTTCCGGGTGGGCGAGCGCTGGATCTACGCGCGCGGGCGCACGCAGTTCGGCCCCGAGGGCCAGCCGCAGCGCATGGTCGGCCTCCATCTCGACATCACCGAGCGCAAGGCCGCGGAGGCCGCCCTGCGGGAGGCCACCCGCGACGCCGAAGCCGCCCGGGCCGAAGCGGAGCGGGCGAGCGCGGCCAAGAGCGAGTTCCTGGCCGCGATGAGCCACGAGATCCGCACGCCGCTCAACGGCATCCTGGGCTACGCCGACCTGCTGCTCGATGAGAGCGCGATCCAGGACGAGGACCGGCGGCGCCTGGAGCTGATCCACAGCTCGGGGGCGGCGCTCCTCACCGTGGTCAACGACATCCTCGACTTCTCCAAGATCGAGGCCGGCGAGCTGACCCTCGACCCGGTCAGCTTCCCGCTGGTCCAGATCGTGGACGACACGGTGTCGATCGTGCGTGGCAGCGCGCTCCGGAGCGGGTTGCGCATCGAGGCACAGATCGACCCGGCGCTCCCGGGCGTCGTCGTCGGCGATCCGGGCCGCCTGCGGCAGGTCCTGCTCAACCTGCTCAACAACGCCGTGAAGTTCACCCCCGAAGGCTCGGTCACCCTCACGGTGCGGCGGGAGGGCGAGGGCCTCGCGCCCGATGGCGGCCCGGGCGACGTCGTCCGCTTCACCGTGACCGATACCGGCATCGGCATCGCGCCGGCCCAGCAGGAGCGCCTGTTCAAGCGCTTCAGCCAGGTCGACGGCTCGATCAGCCGGCGCTTCGGCGGCACCGGTCTCGGTCTCGCCATTTCCCGGCACCTCGTGACGCTCATGGGCGGCGAGATCGGCATGGAGAGCCGGGAAGGCGAGGGCTCGACCTTCTGGTTCCGCCTGATCCTGCCGCGAAGCGCCGAGGCGGCGGTTACGCTCCGTCTCGCCGGGACGGCGGCCGCATCCGCGCCGCCGGCCAAGACGTCCCGGGCGCTTCCGGCCCGGGCACCGCTGCGTCTGCTCCTCGTCGAGGACGTGCCGCTCAACCAGGAACTCGCCTGCGCCGTGCTCGAATCCCAGGGCTACAGCGTGGAGGTGGCCGGCGACGGCGGCGCCGCGATCACGGCCGTGGCCCTGTCGGTGGCCGAGGGGCGGCCCTACGACCTCGTGCTGATGGACGTGCAGATGCCCGGTGTCGACGGGCTCACCGCCACGCGACGCATCCGCGCCCTGGCGCCGCCGGCCTGCGACGTCCCGATCGTGGCGATGACCGCCAACGTCCTGCCGGCACAGGTCGCGGAGCTGCGCGGGGCCGGGATGGATGACCATGTCGGCAAGCCGTTCCGTCGGGCCGACCTGTTCGCCACGATCAGCCGCTGGACCGCTCCCGGGGCCCGCCGACCGGCACGCCAGGAGGCGACACGGCGCCGGGTGCCGGTCGATCCCGCGGTGCTCGACGCCGGTGTGCTCAGCGACATGGAGATGAGCTTCGGTACGGACCAGGTCGGCGCGCTGCTGGATCTCCTGGCCAACGAGCTGTCCGAGCGGTTCCGGCCGAGCGAGACCGACCGCCTTCAGATCGCTCACGACGCCCACGCCATGGTGGCGGCGGCCGGGCTGCTGGGCTTCGTCGGCCTGTCGAGCCTGTGCCGCGAGGTCGAGGCCGCCGCCCATGCGGGCGCCGACCTCATGCCGCTGATCCGGCGCCTGGAGGTGCAGCGGGCCACGGCCCTCCGGGCCATCCGCCAGCTGCGGGCGGCCTGAGCCGGCCCTACGGCTCCTCCGCTTCCGGCAGCGGATCACCGGTCCAGGTCGTCGCGAAGGCGGCGAGCTGGCGGGCATCCGCGAAGGCCGCGACGGTCACGTCCCGCTCGGCCGGCATCGCTCCCGGATAGGGGGCGAGCAGGATCCGCACCCGGGCGAGGCGGCCGCCGGGGGCGTTCGCATCGATCCAGGCCTGCGCGTCGGGGGTCAGCCGCTCCGGACCGTCGAGGGCCCGGGCGTCGGCGCGCAGCACGACCACGTAGGTGCCGAGGCTCGGATCGGCCTGCTGCACCGCCTTGACGATGTCGATCACGGGCTCTCCGCGAAGTCGTTGAGCTGCACCTGGGCCTGGGCCGTGGTGAAATTCGGGATATCGGCGAAGATCTCCTCGCCATGGGCGGCAACGGCCTTCTTGAAGGCGTCGGCCGATTCGAAGGTCAGCAGCGCCATCACCTGGAACGGGGCTGCGCCGCCGTCCGGGGTTCCGGCACCCTTGACCACCTTTGCGTCGTGGAGGCCCAGGGCCGACCAGCGCTCGCGCACCAGCGGCATGTGGTGGCCGAGATAGTAGCCCATGTCGAAATTCGGGCCGGCCGGATACATCACGCTGACCAGGATCATGCGGTCATCCTCCCTGTTGCGGCCCCCGTATCGCCGGGGTGCCGGTAAAACCATAGGGCGCCATCCCGAAAGGCAATCGCCGGCTCTCGGAAAGCGATGATGCCCGCTCCAACGCTCAGACCATCGTCCCGGATATCGGATCCGGGACGGTGCTTCAGTGCAGCTTCACCCGCGATTCGGTGCGGCGGGTGAGCGCCCGGGCCATGGCGTCGAGCGCCGTCTTGACGGTGCCGTGGAGCGCGCGCTCGTGCATCTTGTAGAGCGAGCGGTACATCATCCGGGCGAACAACCCGGCGATGAGCATGTTCTTGCCCCGGACGAAGCCCATCAGGCTGCCCACCGTCGAGTACTCGCCGAGCGACACGAGCGAGCCGAAATCCTTGTACTTGAACGGCTTCAAGGGCTTGCCGTCGATCTTAGCCTGGATCTGGCCGATCAGGTGGCTGGCCTGCTGGTGGGCGGCCTGGGCCCGGGGCGGCACGGGCCGGTCCGAGCCGGCCTCGACCAGATAGGCGCAGTCGCCCATCGCGAAGATATCGGGATCGCGGGTGGTCTGCAGGGTTGGGGCGACCACCAGCTGGTTGGTCCGCGTGGTCTCCAGGCCGCCGATGCCCTGCAGGAAGGGCGGCGCCTTCACGCCGGCCGCCCAGACCACCAGCTCCGACGGGATGAAGGTGCCGTCGGCGAGCTGCACGCCGTCGGCGCGCACCTCGGTCACCCGCGCCTTCACGCGAACGTCGACCCCGATCTTGTTCAGGAGCTGCATCACCTCCACCGAGAGGCGCTGCGGCACCGCCGGCAGGATCCGGTCGGCCGCCTCGACGAGGGTGATGCGGATGTCCTTGCTCGGGTCGATCCGGTCCAGCCCGGTGGCGACCACGTGGCGGAAGGTCCGGTGCAGCTCGGCGGCGAGTTCCGTGCCGGTGGCGCCGGCGCCGATCACCGTGACGTGGAGCTGGCCGGGACGGACCGGCCCATCCTGCGTGTGGGCCCGCAGGGACGCGTTGACCAGGCGCTGGTGGAACCGCACCGCCTGGTCCTGGGTGTCGAGCGCGATGGCGTGCTCGGCGACGCCGGGCGTCCCGAAATCGTTGGTGGTCGAGCCCACCGCCATCACGAGGGTGTCGTAGGGGACCGAGCGCTCCGGCGTGACCTCGCGCCCCTCGGGGTCGTGGCTCGCGGCGAGCCGGATCGTGCGGGCCTCGCGGTCGAGGCCGGTCATGCTGCCGATGCGGTAGCGGAACCCGTGCATGTGGGCGTGGTGCAGGTAATCGACGGCGTGATGGCCGATATCGAGGCTGCCCGCCGCCACCTCGTGCAGCAGCGGCTTCCAGATATGCGTCCGGGCGCGGTCGACCAGGGTGATATGCGCGCGCTTGCCGCGCCCGAGCTTGTCGCCGAGCTTCGTCACCAACTGGAGCCCCGCGGCACCACCGCCGACCACGACGACGCGATGCAGGCCGGACTCGTTCTCGACGGGTACCATCGACACCCTTTCTCCCCCACGGGCCTGGATTGACGCCCCGGCCGGATTAAACGCCTCGGACGCCCGATTGCCACATCTGCCTGCCAAGAGCACGCCCGATCGAGCAAGAGCACGTCCGATCGGGCAGGCCCGATCCGCGCAGGCGCGGGATCCGGGCCCGCGCCTCAGGCCGCGGGGGCGCCGGGCTGGCGCAGGGGATGCGCCTCGGCGACCTCCGGCAGGGCGAGGCAGGCCTCGGCGATCCGGGCGACCGTCGGGTAGGCCGCCGTTTCGACCCCGAAGATGCCGGTCCCGACCCAGAGGCTGACGAGGCAGAGGTCGGCGTGGCTCACCGCGTCGCCCTGGCAGAAGCGGCCGGTCCCCGGCTCGGTGGCGAGCCGGGTCTCGAGGGTCTTCAGGCCGGTCTCGAAGGCGTTGCGGAGGAAGGCCAGCATCCGGTCCCGGGGCAGCCCGTATTCCTCCATCAGGAAGGTGCGCACCCGCGGCACGTAGAGGGGATGCGTGTCGCAGGCGACGACCTGCGCGAGCGAGCGTGCCCGGGCGCGGGCTCGCGGCTCCTCGGGCAGCAGGCGCACGCCGCCCTGCGTCTCCTCCAGATAGTCAAGGATCGCCAGGGATTGGGTCAGCGGCGGACCGTCGCCGTCGTACAGCGCCGGCACCGCGCCCTGTGGGTTGATCTGGCGGAATTCCGGCTTGTGCTGGTCGCCGGCATCGAGGTCGATGAAGGTCTCCTCGTAGGCGATGCCCTTCAGTTTCAGAGCGATCCGGACCCGGAAGGCCGCGGCCGAGCGCCAATTGCCGTACATGTGCATGGGAGGAGTTCCGGACTGCGGTGTCTTCGGCACCGATAGGCACGAAGACACCGCAGTTCGGCGCCCGCGGCAAGTCGAGGCGTCTGCAGATTTTCGCCTCGGTCCACGGGCCGGGAACCGCACGGGTGGACGTCATGTCCCGGGGGGCGTCACCCGGCGCTACGAGTTGCGCGTCTGCTGTCCGGCGGAGACCGATGCGGCTGCGGCCGACAACCGTCCGGCCTTCCGCTTGCGTTTCCGGCGAAGATCGCGCGGCTGCAGCGCTTCGAACGAAATCTTCGACGTGTCCTTGGAAGCCGCGTCGGTGGATGCCGCCGACGCGTGCCCGGCCTCGTCGTGGCGCGGCATATCGGGCCGCAGGATGTCGCGGCCGGCGACACACCATCGCGCGGCGGCGGCGGCATGGATCTGGGCCGTGTGCAGAACGGGAACCGGGTCGGGCTTGTTGAAGGCCAGGGCGATTTCCGGCGAGGCGACAATGATCCCGTCAACGCCCTGCGCCTCGAACTGGGACATAATCTGGTGGTAGGTATCGACTTCGAGCACTGTGCTCTCGCCGTTGTAGATGCGATTGCAGACTGAATAGTCGATATTGACCCAAAGGTTCTGGCTCGGAAGCACCACATCCAGATTGCAGGATCCCTGTCTGAGATCCCGGCAATACGGCCCGCTCATGGTCGCCGAGGTACCGACGAGGCCGACTTTTCTCAAGGACAGGCGCTGGATCTCATCGGCCAGCGCGTCATGAACCGGGATCACGGGCACGCCGAAATGGATCGGTTCCTCCGCAAGCGCGCATTGAAGCGTGTCGCTGGCGATCATCAGGGCATCGGCGCCTTCAAGAAGCAGGTTCGCGGCGGCCTCCTTGATCTGGTCGACGATCAACGGCCAGCCATCTTTCGAGAGCAGATGAATGATCGTGTCCGGGTCGAGGCTCCAGGTCACGAGGTCCGCAGCGGCACGGTTATTGGTTAGACTCAAGACGTGACGGTTGATCATCTGGTGGCATTCGATCGTCGAACGCCGGCTCAGGCCGCCGAGGACCCCCAATCGTCTTGATGTCGTGGTCATCTCGCGCCCTCCTGCTTGGCGTCGTGGATGTTCGTTCGGCCGAGATGAAACATTCGGGCCCGGGAACCTGTGCGAGCATCGGCCGTTCCGTGTCGGTCCGGTGACGAAACCTGCGAATTCCTGAGCGCGTATCAGGCGCGAATAGAGCAAAGACCCGTGTCTGGAACGGCATCGTTCCAGGCTCGATATGTTCGAGCGGCGAGGCGAAGGTCAGAACACGATTCGCGCGCGAAACTCCATGAGGGGTGTCGTTGGTTCGGGGCCGGAATACGATCTCGATTCGTCGTCGGCACGCGGAAGACTGACCTCTGTCAGTCTCCACCGGGCGGTGACTCGTCCGGACGCCGCGGCCTCCGGAGAATTATCGGAATCGCAGAAAAAATCAAAAACTTTATGTTTTTCTGTATCTAGTCTTGGTCATTTGGTGCAACGACTTGATATCGCGGCATAACACCCTCCTTGAACGGAGCGTGTCCGACGGATTCAGTTTCTGATGATGCGCCCTGAGATGAGTGACGTTATATTGGTGGAACTATGGTTCAACTTTTTCACAAGCGCCACGATTTTGTGATCGAGCTTTCCAAATGGAAAGCAGGCAAATAGTTTCTTTCGAAAAATATCTTTGGGTGACACTCTCGCGTTGTTCCGGAGCGCTGACCGGCTGACCCGGGTTCATAGGCGCGATGCCGGCGCAGACGACAGCGGGCGAACGGGCACGCAACGGTTCGGCGCACCCGACGGAGGCCTCGCGGGATCGGCCCCGGGAGAGGCGCCCAGATCCCCATTGCCGATGCGGCAGCCCGCAGTCGAGGGGGCGACAAGCGCGGGGCGGGGGCCCATATCCCGGCTCGAGTCCGGAGAACCCACGATGGCCGATCAGCCCGATACACGCCGCTTCATCCCGCTGGGAATCGCGGTGCTCACCGTCTCGGACACCCGTCGCATGGCGGATGACCGCTCGGGCGATACCCTGAGCCAGCGCCTCACCGACGCAGGTCATCGGCTCGCGGACCGGGCCATCGTGCCGGACGAGATCCCGGCAATCCGCGCGCAGGTCGAGGCATGGCTGCGCGATCCGGCGGTCGACGTGGTGATCACCACGGGCGGCACCGGATTCACCGGCCGCGACGTGACTCCCGAGGCGCTGGAGCCGCTGTTCGAGAAGCGGATGGACGGCTTCTCGGCGGTGTTCCACCGGATCTCGTACGACAAGATCGGCACCTCGACCCTGCAATCCCGGGCCACGGCCGGGGTCGCGCAGGCGACGTACGTGTTCGTGCTGCCGGGCTCGCCGGGGGCGTGCCGGGACGCCTGGGACGGCATCCTCGCACAGCAACTCGATTACCGACACCGCCCCTGCAACTTCGTCGAGATCATGCCGCGGCTCGACGAGCACCTGCGGCGCGGCGCCAGCATCACGGCGTGACGGCGTTGCCCTCCTTGCGGCGCAGCACCGAGTGCCTGTGTCCGTAGAAGAAGTAGATGACCAGCCCGATCGCCATCCAGATCACCAGGCGCAGCCAGGTGTCGAGGGGCAGTCCGACCATCAGCAGCAGGCAGAACAGAATGCCGAGGATGGGCACCACCGGTACGGCCGGGGCCCGGAACGGCCGCTTCATGTGCCGGTCGGTCCGGCGCAGGTAGATCACCGAGCCGCAGACCAGGATGAAGGCGGCCAGGGTGCCGATGCTGACCATCTCGCCGAGGATGTGGATCGGCACCAGCGCCGCCACGAGAGCGACCGCGGCGCCGATCAGCGCCTGGCTGCGATAGGGCGTCTGGTAGGTCGGGTGGACATGGGCGAACAGCTTCGGCAGCAGCCCGTCATTGGCCATGGTGAAGAAGATCCGGCTCTGGCCGTAGAGCAGGACCAGGATCACCGTGGTCAGGCCGGTGAGCGCGCCCAGCTTGATCAGCAACGCGAACCAGCCGATGCCGATGGCATCGACCCCCTTAGCGATCGGGTCGGGAACGTTCAACTCCTTGTACGGCACCAGCCCGGTCAGGACGGCGGCCACGAGCACGTACAGGATGGTGCACACGGCGAGCGAGCCGAGGATGCCGATCGGCATGTCCTTCTGCGGTTTGCGCGCCTCCTGGGCGGCGGTGGAGACCGCGTCGAAGCCGATGAAGGCGAAGAACACCACGCCGGCGCCGCGCAGGATGCCGCTATAGCCGTACTGCCCGAAGGTGCCCTCGTTCGGCGGGATCAGCGGGCTCCAATGCGCCGTGTCGACATGGCCCCAGCCCAGCGCGATGAACGCGACCACCACGGTGAGCTTGACCGCCACCATGATGTTGTTGAACCGCGCCGATTCCTTGGTGCCGCGCATCAGCAGGATCGTGATCAGCGCCACGATCACCACGGCCGGCAGGTTGAACAGGGCGGTACCGCCGCCGTCGATCGCCGTCCCCGGCGCGTGCGCGAACCGGGCCGGGATCACGATGCCGACATCCTTCAGCAGGCTCGTGACGTAGCCCGACCAGCCCACCGCCACCGTGGCGGCGCCCATGGCGTATTCGAGGATCAGGTCCCAGCCGATCAGCCAGGCGAAGAACTCGCCCAGCGTCGCGTAGGTATAGGTGTAGCTCGATCCGGCCACCGGGATCAGCGCCGCCATCTCGGAATAGCAGAGGCCGACGAACGCGCAGGCGATGCCGCCGAGCACGAAGGACAGCATGATCCCGGGCCCGGCATACTGCGCCGCCGCGGTGCCGGTGAGCACGAAGATGCCGGCGCCGATGATCGCCCCGATCCCCATCGCGGTGATCGAGAGCGCCCCGAGCGTCTTCGAGAGCTGCTGTTCGCCCTCGCCGCTCTCCAGGATGTCGTCGACGGACTTCCGCCCCATCAGGCCTGAGGAGTCCATCGGCGCATCCTTCCCTGCGGCGCAACGGGTGCGGCGCTCGCCTATAAGCGCCAGTTCAGCAAGTTTTCTGCCATCGCACCAGGGAATTTCACCGCGGGTGCGCGGATAACGGCAAGTCGAGCTGCGACATTCTGTCGATCAGGGCCGGTCGATCCGGGCGATCAGCGGCCTGACCTTGAGGCGCGGCGCGAACACCGCGCCGGCCCGCAGCGCGTCCCGCCGCACCACGTCGCCGGGCCGGGCCCGCCGTGCGCCGAGAACGGCTTCGATGCGGCCGACCAGACCGGCGATCCAGCCCGCGGCCGGGCGGTGCAGGCGGCCGAGCCCGGTCTCCGGACGGGCTGTGCCGACGAAGCGGTCGAGGGTGCGGATCCAGCCCTCCGCCGGGACGTCGCCGGCCTCCAGGCACAGCACCCAGTCCCGCCGGGCCACCGCGGCGCCGGCCCCATAGGGGCTCGCGCCACGATGCAGCACCAGGGTCGCCCCGGTGGCGTCCGCGATGGCGGCGGCCGCCTCGCTCTCCCGGCCGGTCACGATCACCGCGTCGCCGATCAGGCCGCCGGCGACGCCCGATACGAGCACGCTGAGCGTGTCGGCCAGGCGGTCGATCGCGTCCGGATCGGCCGGGTCGGCCAGATAGGTCACGGCGGAGAGCATGAGCGCGCCCATAGACGATTTTGCGCGGCGGTAAACCGCTGCGCCGCGTCTCGGCGGTGATGCCGGGCATCGAAGCTGCCGCGCGGGCGCCTTTGCCTGAAATTAAGGCGTTGGCCGCGTCCCTGTTCGCGCTATGTTCCGATCGGGGAACGAGGTGGCGCGACATGGCAGAGAGTCCGAGCGGATCCACCCCCGAGGCGTCCCTGCGCCTCGGCCCGAGCGCGCGGCCTCCGGAGGCTCGGCGCGGGCGCGGCGCCACCGCCAACCCCACGAGCCGCTACGACGCCGCCGCGCGCGAGATCTTCCAGGACGGCGATTGGGAGGCGGATGCCCCCGCGCCCCTGCGCACCCAGGTCACCCCTGAGCGCACGGCGCGGATCATCGCCCGCAACACCTCGCCGGACATCCCCTTCGACCGGTCGGTCAACCCGTATCGCGGCTGCGAGCACGGCTGCATCTACTGCTACGCGCGGCCGACCCATGCCTGGCTCGGTCTGTCGCCGGGGCTCGACTTCGAATCGCGGATCATCGCCAAGCCCGACGCCGCCCGGGTCCTGGCACGGGAGATCGCCGCGCCGGGCTACCGGCCGGCGACGATCGCGCTCGGCACCGCCACCGATCCCTACCAGCCGGTGGAGCGGGAGCACCGCATCACCCGCGCCGTGCTGGAAGTGCTGCGGGAGGCCCGCCATCCCGTCGGCATCACCACAAAGTCCGACCTCGTGCTGCGCGACCTCGACATCCTGGCCGAGATGGCGGCCGAGAACCTCGTGCTGGTGGCCGTCTCGCTGCCGACGCTGGATCCGCACCTCGCCCGGCGGCTCGACCCGCGGGCGCCGCGACCGGAGAAGCGGCTCTCCGCGATGCGGCGCCTGAGCGAGGCCGGCGTGCCCGTGATGGTCAACGTCTCGCCGATCATCCCGGGGCTGACCGACCACGAGATCGAGGCGATCCTGGCTTGCGCCCGGGAGAACGGCGCGAGCCGTATCGGCCATGCCCTGCTGCGCCTGCCGGGCGAGGTCGCCGACCTCGTGGCCGATTGGTTCGCCGAGCACTATCCCGAGCGCCGGGCCCGGGCCTTCGCGCTGCTGAGCCAGGCGCGGGGCGGCCGCGAGAACGATCCCCGCTTCGGCCACCGCTTCCGCGGGGAGGGGGCCTATGCCGAGATGATCGGCCAGCGGGTTCGTCTCGCCGGCGGCCGGCTCGGCTTCGCCTTCGGGCAGATGGCCCTGAACGAGGCGGCGTTCCGCAAGCCTGGGGCGCAGCTCGCGCTGTTCTGACGGGACGCTTGCCCAGGTTCCGCGGGAGCGATTGCCGGTGCGGCACCGGCCGCACGAAAGTCGGCCTTCGCTCCCGACGCGGATTCCGCCGGGAGAATCAGATCTCAGCCGATGGGCCACGCAATGATGGCCGTGCCGGCATCCGTCTCAAGTAGGATAGCGGGTGCATTTCGAGGGCAAAGCAATTCCTGCGGTTCAGTGTTTACCAATGGAAATTGTCACGCATTCGTGTTGCAAACGTCGTGATTCGGATCCAGAGAGATTATGCCGCTGATAGATATTTAGAGTTCTTCTAAAACAGGATCGAAAATCATCCGGCAACGCATTTTCATCCTGATGGAACCGCTTCCGATGTCTCGTGGGCAACCCTTCACGTTCGCCGGCTTCGAGCTCACGACCCTGACGATCGGCAAGATCCTGTGCGCGACCCTGTTCTCGATGAGCGTCATGCTGATCGCCTCGGGGGTCTCGACTCTGCGTGACGCCCAGGTTCAAGCGGACCAGAGCCATCGCGTGGTGGCGTTGACCGAGGCGAGCCGGACGCTTCTCAAGGATCTCCTGGCCATCCGCATGGAGCGGGGCCGCACGCTCCAGGCCCTGAAGGCCGCCGAGCCGATTCCCGGTAAGGACGCGGCGCTGATCGCCGCCCAGCGCGCCACCATCGCGACCGGTCTCGCCCAGCTCGCGACGCTCGCCCGCGAGGTGGATGCGCCCACGGTGCTGGCGAAGGTCGAGCCGCTGCAGCGGGCCTACGAGGCCACGCTCAAGCTGCGCCCGCAGGTCGATGCCGCCCTCGCGGTTCCGGCGGCGCAGCGACCCGCCGGCACGCTGCCGGCCATCGCCGAGGCGTCGCAGGCGCTGCTCGACGCCTTCCTGGCGACGAACGACGCGGTGGACGCCGTCATCCCGCGCGGGGATCCTAGCCTCGCGCATTATCTCGACCTGAAACGCGCCGCCTGGGCGTCGCGGGCCCTGATCGGCGGCGTGGTCGTGCGGATCGAAGCCGCCGTCGCCGCCGGCACCCCGTGGTCGCAGGCGGATGTCGTCGCCGCGGCCGAGGAGCGCGGTCGGCTGGCCGCCGCCTGGGCCGGCGTCGTCGCGGTCGCCGCCGATGAGCCGTCGGACACGGTCCGGGCCGCCTTCCGCAAGGCGAAGGCCGACAATTTCGAGGGCGAGGCCGAGGCGCGCCGCCGGGCCGCCACGGAGGCGCTCTCGCAGGGCCGGCCGACCGGCCTGTCCATCGACGACCTGCGCATCCGGCACACCGCCGAGGTGAACACGATCGCCGACCTGGCCACAGCCGCGCTCGACGCGCTGGTCGATCGGGCCCAGGCGCTGACCGAGGAGGCGCGTGCCGCGCTGTTGCGGACCGCCCTGTTCCTGATCGCCGCTCTGCTGCTGACCGGGTTTGGCACGCTGGTCGTGGTCCGGCGGGTACTGCGGCCGATCCGCAGCATGACCGGAGCGATGCGCGCCCTGGCCGACGGTGACGCCTCCGTCGTGGTTCCGGCCCGGGAGCGCCGGGACGAGATCGGCGCCATGGCCGGCGCCGTCCAGGTGTTCAAGGACAACCTGCTCCGGACCCGGCAGCTCGAAGCCGAGGCGGAGGAGGCGCGCCGCAGTGCCGAGGGGCAGCGCCGGGCCGTCATGCGCCAGATGGCCGAGACCTTCGAGGCCGCGGTCGCCGGCATCGTCACCCAGGTCTCGTCGGCCGCGACCGAGTTGCAGGCCACGGCCTGGCAGATGACCGCGAGCGCCCAGCAGACCGCCAGCCAGTCCGGCACGGTCGCGGCGGCGGCCGAGCAATCCGCCTCCAACGTCAACACCGTGGCGAGCGCCGCCGAGCAGCTCGGCAGCACCGTCGAGGAGATCGGCCGCCAGGTGCAGGACTCGACCGCCCTCGCCCAACGGGCGGTCGGCGAGTCCGACCAGACCGCCGCCCTCGTGTCCGAGCTGAGCGCCGCCGCCGCCCGGGTCGGCGACGTGGTGCAGCTGATCGCCTCGATCGCGGCGCAGACCAACCTGCTGGCGCTCAACGCCACGATCGAGGCCGCGCGGGCCGGCGCGACCGGACGGGGTTTCGCCGTCGTGGCCGCGGAGGTGAAGGAACTCGCCGGCCAGACCGCCAAAGCGACCGAAGAGATCGCCAGCCAGATCGGCCGGATCCAGGGCGTCACCGGCGAGGCCGTGGGAGCGATCGGTGCGATCACCGGCCGGATCCGGGAGATCAACGCCGTTGCGACCACGATCGCAGCCGCGGTGGAGCAACAGGGCGCGGCGACGCGGGAGATCGTCCGCAACGTCACCCAGGCGACAGCGGGTACGCAGGAGGTCACCGGCAACATCGCCGGCGTGGCCCAGGCCGCCGGGCAGACCGGCGCGGCGGCCGAGCAGGTCCTCGCCTCGGCCACGGGGCTGTCGCGCCAGTCCGAGCAACTCGCGGCCGAGGTGGATCGCTTCCTCGCCAATGTCCGGGCCGCCTGAATCCGGGCGGTCGTCGCGCTGCGTCGAGGCTACCCTTCCGAGACGACGCACAGGTTACGAGACCAGATTCGGCCGGCCTGTTCGCCGCGCCGAAGCGGTCCGGTGATTGTTTCGCGATCCGTCATGCAATGGCGCGCGGCTCAAGGCACAGATTTGTTCGTGTCGAGAAACAAATAATCGCCATCTTGCAAAATGTTGCATGGTAGAAGCGTAGAACAACATCGTTGACGGCTGCACGATCCGAGATAAACAGACGCTCATCTCGCACGGTTGAGGTTGTTCGATGAGCCGAACCAGGGCATTGGCCGATTTGGTGTCGATCCTGCTTGGATCGGTCGTCGCTTTGATGGGTTTGGCCCTGTTTGCCGGCGGGGCATACTTGGCGTGGCTCGGCGGCAGCTGGTATTTCGTGGTCATGGGCGCCGCGATGCTTGTCTCCGGCATCCTTGTCGCCCAGCGTCGGCGCGAAGGCGCGCTGCTCTACGGGGCGGCGTTCGTCCTCACCGGGGCCTGGGCGGTCTGGGAGGTCGGGTTCGCGTTCTGGCCGCTGGTCTCGCGGCTGTTCGCCCTGGCGGTGCTCGCCTGCGTGGTCGCCCTGGTCGCACCGCTGCTCGATCGATCCGGCAGCGTCGCGTGGCGCCGGGCCTCCCTGGGCGTCGCCGCCGCTGTGGCACTCGCCCTGGTGGCGACCACCCTGCGGGCGTTCCAGCCGGTGCCGATCATCGCCGCGACCGAGGTTGCGGCGGTGCATCCGGCGACCCAGGCGGGACCGCAGGTCGATTGGGCGGCCTGGGGCAACACCAATGCTGGCACACGCTTCGCCGGGCTGACCCAGATCGACGCCGCCAACGTCGCCCAGCTCCAGCCGGCCTGGACTTTCCGCACCGGGGACATCGCCGTGAGCAACGGCTTCGGCGCCGAGGACCAGACCACGCCGCTCCAGATCGGCGACACCGTCTATGTCTGCACGCCCAACGACATCGTCATCGCGCTCGACGCCGATACCGGCGCGCAGCGCTGGCGCCACGATCCGAAGGCGAGCGCCCCGCAATGGCAGCGATGCCGCGGACTCGGCTATCACGATGCGGGCGCCGCGGAGGGTGGAAAGGTCTGCCCCCGCCGCCTGCTGCTCGCCACGATCGACGCGCGCCTGATCGCCCTCGACGCCGCCACCGGCCAGCCCTGCACCGATTTCGGCGCGGGCGGCACGGTCGATCTCAAGACCGACATGGGCGAGGTCAAATCCGGCTACTACACGCAGACCGCGGCGCCGCTGATCGCCGGCGATCTCGTGGTGGTGGGCGGCCGGGTCGCCGACAATATCGAGACCGGGGAGCCCGGCGGCGTGGTCCGGGCCTACGACGTCGCCA
Source organism: Methylobacterium brachiatum (assembly GCF_900113845.1). Lineage (NCBI taxonomy): Bacteria > Pseudomonadati > Pseudomonadota > Alphaproteobacteria > Hyphomicrobiales > Methylobacteriaceae > Methylobacterium > Methylobacterium brachiatum. The sequence goes on from NZ_FOQW01000003.1 coordinate 91,734, forward strand.
GCGGCGAGCTGCGCTGGGCCTGGGACCCGGGCAACCCGGCGACCACCCGCCTGCCGCCGCCGGGCGGGACCTATACGCGCGGCACGCCCAACGTCTGGACCAGCATGGCGTATGATTCGGCCCTGGGCCTGATCTACGCGCCCACCGGCAACGCGACGCCCGACTTCTTCGGCGGCCACCGCACCGCGCAGGACAACGCCACCAACTCGTCGATCTTCGCGCTGGACGCGGCGACCGGGCGGCCGCGCTGGCACGTCCAGCTCGTGCACAAGGACCTGTGGGACTTCGACGTGCCGGCCCAGCCGGCGCTCTACGACCTCACCGACGGCAACGGCGGCACCGTGCCGGGGCTGATCGCCGCCACCAAGCACGGCCAGATCTTCCTGCTGAACCGCGCCACGGGGGCACCGATCGCGCCGATCACCGAGCGGCCGGTGCCGCAGGGCAATGTGCCGGGCGAGCATTACGCGCCGACGCAGCCCTATTCGGACATGCCGTCGATCGGCACCGAGACCCTGACGGAAGCCGACATGTGGGGGGCGACGCCGTTCGACCAGCTCCTGTGCCGGATCCAGTTCAAGACCATGCGCCACGAGGGGACCTTCACCCCGCCGGGCTTCGACACCGCGCTCCAGATGCCGGGCTCGCTCGGCGGCATGAACTGGGGCAGCACCGCGATCGACATGACCCGGGACTACCTGATCGTGAACGACATGCGGCTCGGCCTGTGGAACCGGCTGATCCCGAGGGAACAGGTCGAGACCGGCAAGGCCGCCGGCACCGAGATGGGCCTGTCGTCGATGCGCGGCACGCCCTACGTCTCCCTGCGCAACCGCTTCGTGTCGGCGCTGAACGTGCCGTGCCAGAAGCCGCCCTTCGGCACGCTGACCGCCATCGACCTGAGGGCGCGCCGCATCGCCTGGCAGGTCCCGCTCGGCACGGTCGAGGATACCGGGCCGCTGGGGATCAAGATGCACCTGCCGATCCCGATCGGCATGCCCTCGCTCGGCGGGTCCCTGGTGACCGGCTCGGGCCTGATCTTCTTCGCCGGCACCCAGGATTACTACCTGCGGGCGTTCGATGCCGCGACCGGCCGCGAGGTCTGGAAGGGCCGCCTGCCGGTGGGCAGCCAGGGGGCGCCGATGACCTACCGGTCCCCGAAGACCGGCCGCCAATACGTCGTGATCACGGCCGGCGGCGCCCGCCAGTCCCCCGACCGCGGCGACTACGTGGTCGCCTACGCGCTGCCCGCCGATTCCGGGTCGAAGTGATCCGGTTCGAAGACGGCAAAATCGGGGTTCCCAAAGGGCCAGCCCTTTGGCGGGGTTCAGGGGCGGAGCCCCTGGATGCATCGGTCGAAGCCCGACAGCAGGGCTCTGCCCTGCACCCGCAAAAGGTCTCGACCTTTTGAAACCTAGCCGAACCCGCGGGTGAAGCTGAGACGGTGGTGCGGGCTCCGGCCCAGGGCCGTCAGGCCGGCCCGGTGCAGGGCCGTGCCGTAGCCGACATTGCGCTCCCAGCCGTAGCCCGGATGGCGCTCGGCCAGCCGGCGCATGAGGTCGTCGCGGAAGACCTTGGCGACGATCGAGGCGGCGGCGATCTGCGGCACCAGGGCATCGCCGCCGACCACCGCGCGGCCCGGCAGGCCGGGCAGGGCGTCCCGTCCGTCGACCAGGACCGGGGCCGCGATGCCGAGGCGTGCCACCGCCCGCGCCATGGCGTCGAGGGTCGCGGCGCGGATGTTGATCCGGTCGATCAGCGCCCGGGAGCCCGCCGCCACGGTGACCCGGGCATGGGCACGGATCAGCGGCGCCAGCTGGGCGCGGACCGGCTCGGGCACGCGCTTGCTGTCGTCCAGGGCGCCCAGCAGGGCCGGGGGGATCGCATTCGGGTCGAACCAGACCGCGGCCACGACCACCGGTCCGCACAGGGCGCCGCGCCCGACCTCGTCGCAGCCGATCACCGGCGGGTAATCCTTGGCGCGGGCCGGGTCGAAGGGCGGGGTGAGGGGGGATCTGGTTCGCTTCACGGGCGGCATGCGGCCGTCCTGCCATCCCGCGCGGCCGTCGTCACGGCTCAGGCGGCGTTCCGGGTGCCCCGCTCGCCGCCATGCGCCTCGATGATGTTGCCGAAGAATTGATCCGCGCTGACGTCCCAGCCGCGGCGCAGGGCCTCCTGCCGGCACTCGGCCCGGGACAGGCGAAGCGCCGCGAGCGCGGCCGCGCGCAGGTCGTGGTCGAGGATGCCGACCCGGGTCCCGCTCAGCACGTCGTTGGGTCCCGGCACCGGGAAGGCGGCGATCGGCAGGCCGCAGGCCATGGCCTCCAGAAGCACGATGCCGAACGTGTCGGTCAGGCTCGGGAACACGAAGGCGTCGCAGGCGGCGTAGACCGATGCCAGCGCCGCGCCGGTCCGCGTGCCGAGGAAGCGCGCCTCCGGAGCCAGGGCCTGCAGCCGCGCCCGGTCCGGCCCATCGCCGACCACGACCTTGGTGCCGGGCAGGTCCAGGCTGAGGAAGGCGGAAAGATTCTTCTCGACGGCGAGCCGGCCGACATAGAGGAACAGCGGCCGCGGCAGTTGGGCCAGTTCCGCCGGCGGCGGCTCGCCGGGGGCGGCCGGGCGGAACCGCTCGGTGTCGACCCCGCGGGTCCAGCGCATCAGGTGGGTGAAACCCCTGGCCTCCAGCTCCGCCTGGAGGGTCGGGGTGCTGACCATCGTGCCCCGGGCCGCGCCGTGGAAGCGGCGCAGATAAGCGTAGGACCACGCCTCCGGCACCGGCAGCCGGGCCGCGAGGTATTCCGGAAACCGCGTGTGATAGCTCGTGGTGAAGGGCAGCCCGTGGGCCAGGCAGTGGCGCCGGGCCGCGAAGCCGATCGGCCCCTCGGTGGCGATATGGACATGGCTCGGCCGCTCCTTGGCCCAGCGCGCCGCCACCCGGTCCCGTCCGGCCAGGGCCAGGCGGATCTCCGTGTAGCCCGGCAGGGGCAGCGAACGGAAATCGGCCACCGAGAGCAGGGCCGTCCCGAAGCCGTGCTCGGGCGCCCGGCGGACCATCTGCTCCAGCGAGCGGACCACGCCGTTGACCTGCGGATGCCAGGCGTCGCTGGCGATGAGGAGCTTCACCGAGCGATCCCTCACGCCACCGCGCGCCGGCCCGTCACCGCTCGCGGCGCAGCCTCGGCCTCGCGCGCCCGCAGGATGCTCGGATAGTGCAGCACCTCGATGCGGCCGTCGTAATGCTCGATCAGCCCGGTGCAGGATTCCACCCAGTCACCGGTATTGAGGTAGCGCAAATCGCCGATCGCCCGGTCGGCGGCGTGGTGGATATGCCCGCAGATCACGCCGTTCGCGCCCTGGCGACGCGCCTCCTCGGCCAGGATCGTCTCGAACCGGCCGATGAAGCTGACGGCGTTCTTCACCCGAAGCTTCGCCCAGGCCGAGAGCGACCAGTAGGACAGGCCGACACGTCGCCGGATCCGGTTGATCACGGTGTTGAGCGTCAGGGCGAGCGTGTAGGCGCCGTCGCCGAGATGGGCCAGCCAGGGCGAGTGCCGCACCACCATGTCGAACTGGTCGCCGTGGATCACCAGGTAGCGCTGCCCGTCGGCCGCCTCGTGGATCGCGGTCTCGGCGATCTCGATGCCGCCGAAATTCGTGCCGACGTAGTCGCGCAGGAACTCGTCGTGGTTGCCCGGCAGGTAGACGATCCGGGCGCCCTTGCGCACCTTGCGCAGGAGCTTCTGGACGACGTCGTTGTGTTCCTGCGGCCAGTACCAGCCGGAGCGCAGCTGCCAGCCGTCCACGATGTCGCCGACCAGGTAGACCGTGTCGGCGTCGTAATCGCGCAGGAACGACAGGAGCAGCCCGGCCTGGCAGCCGCGCGTTCCGAGATGCAGGTCCGACAGGAACAGCGTGCGGACCCGGACCGGCATCTCCTCATCCTCGGCCACGTCACCCTCCCGGCGGTCGAACGGTGCCGGGATCCAGAGCGCGATCACGTCTCAGTTTGATGACGCGGGGGTGGATCGCTGTGGGTGTTGTGGTGCGCTGCAGCGGAAGTTCTCAAGCCCGAATAGCTGGCGTTGCGGCGCACAAAAAATTTTTTTACCGCGATCCCGAAGTTTTTCCGGTTTTGCTTCCGAGCTTCGCCGCCTCATAATACCAGATAACCGGTGGCTCGGCGTGAGCCGGGCCGGACGCGTACTGGAAGGCGGCCAGGGTGCCTTGAGACGAGGCGCCGTAGAACGGGACGGCATTTCGGAGGCGACCGGCGCGCGGGGGCGCGCCGCGACGCGAGCGGCACGAGGCCGCCTGCCGCTCCGCTGAGCCCCCCGATCCACGGATGACGCGGATGACGTTCGGGACGCTGCGGTCTGCCGCGGCCACCGGCGCCGCTCGCAGGATGCCCGACACGGCCGCCGAGGACGTTCGAACGAACCGGCGCGGGTCCGCCCGCGCACAACAGAGTTTTTGGAGGAAACACCATGGCCGCAACCCGGCGCCCCGGTCGCAACCATCTCTTCATCCCCGGCCCCACGAACATCCCGGACCGCGTCCTGCGCGCGATGCACGTGCCGTCCGAGGATCACCGCTCGCCGGGCTTCCCCGAGCTGGTGAAGCCGCTGCTGCAGGACGCCAAGATCGTGTTCGGCTCGACCGCCGGGACGGTCATCCTGTTCCCGTCCTCGGGCACCGGCATCTGGGAATCGGCCCTGTCCAACACACTCTGCCGCGGCGACAAGGTGCTGACGTCCCGCTACGGCCAGTTCAGCCACCTCTGGGTCGACATGGCCCAGCGCCTCGGCCTCGACGTGATCGTCCAGGAGGAGGAGTGGGGCGCCGGCGCCGATCCGCAGAAGATCGAGGAGGCGCTCCGGGCCGATAAGGACCACGCCATCAAGGCCGTGATGGTCGTCCACAACGAGACCGCCACCGGCGTCACCAGCGACATCGCCGCCGTGCGCAAGGCGCTCGACGCCGCCGGCCACCCGGCGCTGCTGTTCGTGGACGGCATCTCGTCGATCGGCTCGCTGCCGTTCTACATGGACGAGTGGAAGGTCGATTGCGCCATCGCGGGCTCGCAGAAGGGCTTCATGCTGCCGGCCGGCCTCGGCCTGATCTGCATCAGCCCCAAGGCGCTGAAGATCGCCGAGGGCGGCACCGGCCGCAACGACCGGCTCGGCCACGCCTACTTCGCCTGGAAGGACCAGCTCGCGGCCAACGCCACCGGCTACTTCCCCTACACCCCGGTCCTCCCGCTGCTCTACGGCCTGCGCGAGGCCCTGGCGATCGTGAAGGAGGAGGGGCTGGAGAACATCTACCACCGCCATCACGTCCTCGCCGAGGCGACCCGCCAGGCGGTGGCGGCCTGGGGCCTCAAGCCCTGCGCCAAGGAGCCGAAGTGGAACTCCGACACGGTCACGGCGATCGTGGTGCCGGAGGGCGCCGACGCCGCCAAGGTGATCACGCATGCCTACGAGCGCTACAACCTCTCGCTGGGCGCCGGCCTGTCGAAAGTCGCCGGTAAGGTGTTCCGGATCGGCCACCTGGGCGACCTGAACGAGCTGTCCCTGCTCGGCGCCATCGCGGGCGCCGAGATGGCGATGCTCGATTGCGGCATCAAGGTCACGCCGGGCTCGGGCGTCGCCGCGGCATCGAGCTACCTGCGCGAGAATCCGCTGCACAAGGCGTAATTCACGCCCGTCGTCGAAGCGGGGTCGGCTTGCCGGCTCCGCTTCGACGCGCAAGTAAGAACAAGAATCCCGAGGAAACCGCCCGTCGCCCGAGAGGGGATCCATGACGAAGAAAATCGTGTTCCTGGACCGTGAGTCCCTCGACGCGACGGTCCGGCCGTTCAGCTTCCCGCACGAGTATGTCGAGCACGACTCGACCTGGACGCCGGAGGACACGGTGGCTCGGCTCCAGGGGGCGGAGATCGCGCTGATCAACAAGGTCCCGATGCGGGCCGAGACCCTGAAGCAGCTCCCCGACCTGAAGCTGATCGCGGTGGCCGCCACCGGCACCGACGTGGTCGACAAGGCCCAGGCCAAGGCGCAGGGCATCACGGTCGTCAACATCCGCAACTACGCGTTCAACACCGTGCCCGAGCACGTGGTCGGGCTGATGTTCGCCCTGCGCCGGGCGATCGTGCCCTACGCCAACTCCGTGAAGCGGGGCGATTGGGCGAAGTCCAAGCAATTCTGCTACTTCGACTACCCGATCTACGACATCGCCGGCTCGACGCTCGGCATCGTCGGCTACGGGGCGCTCGGCAAGTCGATCGGCAAGCGCGCCGAGGCGCTGGGCATGAAGGTCCTGGCCTACGACGTGTTCCCGCAGGACGGGCTAGTCGATTTCGAGACGATCCTGACGCAGTCCGATGTGATCACGCTGCACGTGCCGCTCACCCCCGACACCAAGGGGATGATCGGCGCCGCCGAGCTGAAGCGGATGAAGAAGAGCGCCATCCTGATCAACACCGCCCGGGGCGGGCTGGTGGACGAGGCGGCGCTGCTGGCCGCGCTCAAGGACGGCACCATCGCGGGGGCGGGCTTCGACGTGGTCGCGCAGGAGCCGCCGAAAGACGGCAACATCCTGTGCGAGGCCGACCTGCCGAACCTGATCGTGACCCCGCACGTCGCCTGGGCCAGCAAGGAGGCGATGCAGATCCTGGCAGACCAGCTCGTCGACAACGTCGAGGCGTTCGTCGCCGGCAAGCCGCAGAACGTGGTGGAGTAGGGTTCGGGCTCTCCCTCCCCCCTCTGCGGGGGAGGGTGGCCCCCGGAGGGGGTCGGGAGAGGGGAGCGACGGCGCAGAAGCGGGCTGCGCCCCTCATGCCGGTCGCGCCTCTTCCGGAAGCCGGGTTCCCCTCTCCCGACCCCTGCTGACGCAGGGGCCACCCACCCCCGCAGAGGGGGGAGGGAGACGCGCGGAGCCGAGTTCTGACATTTAGGCCGTCCGCTCCCCTCGAGATTGGGAACGGATCGAGAAGACATCACGACGGCGCCTCACAGGCGCGACGGATAAGGTCAAAAAGCATGACAAAGAAGCTGCTGTTCCTGTTCGACACCGATGCCGTGCCGAACGTGTTCGACACGGTCGTCGGCTACGATGGCGGTGCCGACCACATCACCGGCTACGGCGGCGTGAATCCGGACAATGTCGGCGCGCTGGTCGACGGCACGATCTACACGCGCGGCGGCTCCGAGAAGAAGTCGACGGCGATCTTCGTCGGCGGCGGCAGCATGGCGGCCGGCGAGGAGCTGTTCACCGCCGTCAAGAAGCGCTTCTTCGGCCCGTTCCGGGTCTCGGTCATGCTCGATTCCAACGGCTCCAACACCACGGCCGCCGCCGGCGTCGCGCTGGTGGCCAAGGCCGCCGGCTCGCTCCAGGGCAAGACGGCCGTCGTGCTGGCGGGCACCGGCCCGGTCGGCATGCGCTCGGCCGCGCTGCTCGCCGGCGAGGGCGCCGAGGTGACGATCGCGGGCCGCGCCCTCGACAAGACCCAGGCCGCCGCCGACGCGATCAATGCGCGCTTCAAGGTCAACGTGAAGGCCGCCGCGACGCCGGACGAGGCCTCCCGCATCGCCCTGGTGAAGGGCAAGAACCTCATCTTCACGGCCGGCGCCATCGGGGTCGAGCTGCTGCCCGAGGCCGCTTGGGCCCAGGATCCGGCGGTCGAGATCGTCGCCGACTACAATGCCCAGCCCCCGACCGGGATCGGTGGCATCGAGGTGATGGACAAGGGCAAGGACCGCAACGGCAAGAAGGCGTTCGGGGCGCTCGGCATCGGCGGCCTGAAGCTCAAGCTGCACCGGGCCTGCGTCGGCCAGCTCTTCGAGAGCACCGAGCAGGTGCTCGATGCCGAGGAGATCTACGCGCTCGCCAAGTCGATGGCCTGAGGAGGCGCCGGTGACCGACACGCGTCCCCCCGAGACCGACAGCATCGAGACCTTCCTGACGGGGCTGGCGAGTGCCGCCCCGACCCCCGGCGGCGGCGGCGCGGCGGCGATCTCCGGCGCCATGGGCGCGGCCCTGGTCTCGATGGTCTGCAACCTCACCATCGGCAAGAAGAAGTACGTGGAGGTCGAGGCCGAGCTGAAGGACGTGCTCGCCCGGTCCGAGGGCCTGCGGGTCGTGCTCACCGGCATGATCGGCGAGGACGTCCAGGCCTTCGACGCCGTGATGGGCGCCTACGGCCTGCCCAAGGGCACCGACGACGAGAAGGCGGCCCGCGCTACGGCGATCCAGGCAGCGCTGAAGACGGCCACCGACGTGCCGCTCTCCTGCTGCCGCGCCTGCCGGACGGTGATCGACCTCGCGGCGATCACGGCCGAGAAGGGCAATCTCAACGTCGTCTCCGATGCCGGCGTTGCGGTGCTCTCGGCCTATGCCGGCCTGCGCAGCGCGGCGCTGAACGTCTACGTCAACGCCAAGGGGATCGAGGACCGGGATTTTGCCGACGAGCGGCTCCAGGAACTCGAAGGCCTGCTGGCCGAGGCCGGCGCGCTGACCGAGAAGGTCTACGGGGTCGTCAAGGCCAAGGTGAACTGAACCGGACCGCACCCGCTACGGGTGTTGCAAATGGATCGACAGTGAAGGCCGGGTGCATCGGGCGCCCGGCCTTTCTTTTTGCCGGAATGCTGCGGTGCAATAGTGACTCCGACGTGTTTTGCATCCGCGAAAAAGGCCGCCTGAACCGGCGGATCAAAAAATTTGACGGGCGTAATCTTCCCGCTCAACTAAAGTAGACGGCGACAAACGGCGGCAACGACCGCGGAGGAGGCGCCGAATGGACGTCCACGAGTACCAAGCCAAGGAGCTGCTCGCGAGCTTCGGTGTGGCGGTCCCGAAGGGCGCCATCGCGTTCAGCCCGGACCAGGCGGTCTACGCCGCCACCGAGCTCGGCGGCTCGTTCTGGGCCGTGAAGGCGCAGATCCATGCGGGCGCCCGCGGCAAGGCCGGCGGGATCAAGCTGTGCCGGACCTACAACGAGGTCCGCGACGCCGCCAAGGAGCTGCTCGGCAAGCGCCTCGTCACCCTGCAGACCGGGCCCGAGGGCAAGCCGGTCCAGCGGGTCTATGTCGAGACCGCCGACCCGTTCGAGCGCGAGCTTTATCTCGGCTACGTGCTGGACCGGAAGGCCGAGCGCGTGCGCGTCATCGCCAGCCAGCGCGGCGGCATGGATATCGAGGAGATCGCCGCCAACGAGCCGGAGGCGCTGATCCAGGTCGTCGTCGAGCCGGCGGTGGGCCTGCAGCAATTCCAGGCCCGGGAGATCGCCTTCCAGCTCGGCCTGAACATCAAGCAGGTCTCGGCCGCGGTGAAGACCATCATGAACGCCTACCGGGCGTTCCGCGATTGCGACGGCACGATGCTGGAGATCAACCCGCTGGTCGTCACCAAGGACGACCGGGTTCTGGCCCTCGATGCCAAGATGAGCTTCGACGACAACGCGATGTTCCGCCGGCCGGGCATCGCCGACATGCACGACCCCTCGCAGGGCGACCCCCGCGAGGCCCAGGCCGCCGAGCACAACCTCAGCTATATCGGGCTCGAGGGCGAGATCGGCTGTATCGTCAACGGCGCCGGCCTCGCCATGGCCACCATGGACATGATCAAGCACGCGGGCGGTGAGCCGGCGAATTTCTTGGATGTCGGTGGTGGTGCTTCTCCGGAACGCGTCGCGACGGCGTTCCGGCTGGTGCTGTCGGACCGCAACGTGAAGGCGATCCTGGTCAACATCTTCGCCGGCATCAACCGCTGCGACTGGGTCGCCGAGGGCGTGATCCAGGCTGCCCGGGAGGTGAAGATCGACGTGCCCCTGGTGGTGCGGCTCGCCGGCACGAATGTCGAGGCCGGCCAGAAGATCCTGGCCGAGAGTGGCCTCGACCTGATCACCGCCGACACCCTGTCGGACGCGGCGCGCAAGGCGGTCGACGCCTGCGACGCCGCCAAGAAGAACCGCTGAGGGGAGACCACGCCATGAGCATCCTCATCGACGAAACCACCCCGATCATCGTCCAGGGCATCACGGGCGACAAGGGCACCTTCCACGCCAAGGAGATGCTGGACTACGGCACCAACGTCGTGGGCGGTGTCACCCCGGGCAAGGGCGGCCGCACCCATCTCGGCCTGCCGGTGTTCAACACCGTCAAGGAGGCGGTCGCCGCCACGGGGGCCACCACCTCGATCACCTTCGTGGCGCCGCCGTTTGCGGCGGACGCCATCATGGAGGCGGCCGATGCCGGCCTGCGGCTGGTCTGCTCGATCACCGACGGCATCCCGGCCCAGGACATGATGCGGGTGAAGCGCTACCTGATGCGCTACCCGCGGGATCGCCGCACCATGGTGGTCGGCCCGAACTGCGCCGGCATCATCTCGCCCGGCAAGGCGATGCTGGGGATCATGCCCGGCCACATCTACCTAAAGGGCAATGTCGGGGTGATCTCGCGCTCGGGAACCCTGGGCTACGAGGCCGCCTCGCAGCTCAAGGAGCTGGGCCTCGGGATCTCGACCTCGGTCGGCATCGGCGGCGACCCGATCAACGGCTCGTCCTTCCTCGACCACCTCGCCCTGTTCGAGACCGATCCGGACACCGACGCGGTGCTGATGATCGGCGAGATCGGCGGCCCGCAGGAAGCCGAGGCCTCGGCCTGGATCCGGGACAACATGTCGAAGCCGGTGATCGGCTTCGTGGCCGGGCTCACGGCCCCGAAGGGCCGCCGCATGGGCCATGCCGGGGCGATCATCTCGGCGGCCGGCGACAGCGCCGCCGAGAAGGCCGAGATCATGCGCTCCTACGGCCTGACCGTGGCGCCCGATCCCGGCTCCTTCGGCCAGACCGTCGCCGACGTGCTCGCCCGGGCGGCTTGACGCGACGCCGGATGCCAAGCGCGAGGTCCTCCCTCTCCCCTCTGCGGGAGAGGGTGGGCCGGCCGTCAGGCCGGGTCGGGAGAGGGGCAGCGCGACGGTAGCGGGTTTCACGCCCATCGCGCGCTTTCCGGAAGCGTCGCTCCCCTCTCCCGACCCGCTTCGCGGGCCACCCTCCCCCGCAGAGGGGGGAGGGAGTGCGTCGCGCCGACCTTTGAAAAAAACCGTGCGCCACGAGGTGGCTCCATGACCCGTACCCTTCACGCATCCCCCGGCCTCGCCGAGGCCAGCGCCTTCGCGCCGCCGGTGATCACCGGCACCTCGGCCGAACAGGCCCTCGACATCCTGTTCCAGGCCCTGCTCGACGTCGCCCGCCGGCACGACCCGGATCTCGAGGCGGTGCTGCACGGCACGGCCGACATCTCGCGCTTCTCGCCGGAGATGCTGGCGCGCGCCCTCCAGGTGCAGGGGATCTGGTTCCACCTGATCTCGATCGCCGAGCAGAATGCCGCGATGCGCCGGCGCCGGCACGTCGAGCGCACGGAGGGGCGGGCCGCGCTGAGCGGGTCGTTCGCGAAGGTGTTCGCCGAGGCCCGCGCCAAGGGGATCCAGCCGGCGCAGATCCAGGCGCTGCTCTCCGACCTGCGCATCCGGCCGACGCTCACCGCGCACCCGACCGAGGGCAAGCGGGTGACGGTGCTGGAGAAGTTCCGGCGGATCTACCTCGTGCTGCGCGAGCTGGAGATGCCGCGCTGGACCGACCGCGAGCGCAACGGGCTCATGAACGAGCTGCGCGATCAGATCGAGCTGGTCTGGATGACCGGCGAGCTACACCTGGAGAAGGCCACCGTCGAGCGGGAGGTCGCCTGGGGGCTGCACTTCTTCGACGAGACCCTGTTCGAGATGCTGCCCGAGACCATGGACACCCTGGAGGAATCCCTGGCCGAGGCCTATCCGGGCACGCCGTTCAAGGTGCCGCCGTTCTTCCAGTTCGGCTCGTGGATCGGCGGCGACCGGGACGGCAATCCCTACGTCACGGCGGCGGTCACCCGGCAGGCCCTGCACCGGAACGCGCTGGCCTCGCTCAACCGCTACCGCGACGGCGTGCACGAGCTCGGCCGGACGCTCTCGCTCACGGAGCGTGCCCTGCCGCTGCCGGAGACGTTCCGCCAGGAGCTCGACCGGCAGCTCGCCGAGAGCGGTCAGGCCCGGGCCATCGCCCGGCGCAATCCCGGCGAGCCGTATCGCCAGTATCTCACCTGCGTCCTGCGCAAGCTCGACGCGACCATCGCCCGCAACGAGGGCGAGCACCCGTCCGGGCCGGACTATGCCAGCGCCGACGGCCTGATCGAGGATCTGCGCACCCTGGAGCGGGGCCTGGAGGACGCCAAGTGCGGCGCGCTCGGCCGCGACCTGGTCCGGCCGGTCCGCCGCATGGTCGAAATCTTCCGCTTCTCCACGGTCCGGCTCGACCTGCGCGAGAACACCACCCGGACCACCGAGACGCTCCAGGCGCTCTGGCGCCAGCGCAACGGCGAGGGCGAGCCCCCGGCTCTGGGCTCGGCGGCCTGGCGGCAATGGCTCGACGCCGAGCTGGTCCGGCCCCGGGATCCGGAGCGCTCCTTCGAGAGCCTGCCCGACGCCGCCCGCGAGACGCTGGCGACCTTCGCGCTGGTGGCCGAGATGCGCGAATGCCTCGACCGGGAGGCGTTCGGCGCCTTCGTCCTGTCGATGACCCGGTCGGTGGAGGATATCCTCGGGGCCTACCTGCTCGCCAAGGAGGCCGGCGTGTTCCTCGACGCCGCGGGCCCCGAGATCCGTCCGGAAATCTGCCCGCTCGCGATCGTGCCCCTGTTCGAGACGATCGACGACCTGCGCGCCGCCCCGGCGATCATGCGCGAGCTCCTGGGCGTGCCGGTGGTGCGCCGCTCGACCCGCTGGCAGGGCGGGGTGCAGGAGGTGATGATCGGCTATTCCGACTCCAACAAGGATGGCGGCTTCGTCGCCGCCAACTGGGAGCTGTACAAGGCGCAGAGCAAGCTGACCCGGCTCGGCCAGGAGCTCGGCGTCGGCATCGCGTTCTTCCACGGCCGCGGCGGCTCGGTGAGCCGGGGCGGCGTGCCGACCCATCGGGGCATCATGGCCCAGCCGCCGGGCTCGATCCGCGGCCGGTTCCGCACCACCGAGCAGGGCGAGGTCGTCTCGTTCAAATACGCCAACCGCGGCACCGCCGCCTACCAGATGGAGCTGCTCGCCGCCTCGGTGTTCGAGCACGCCCTGGCGGGCGACGGCGAGCGGGCGAGTGTCGGCCACGACGACGCCCTGGAGGCGCTCGCCGGCGCCTCGCGGGCCGCCTATGTCCGCCTGCTCCAGACCGATGGCCTGGTCGACTATTTCCAGTCGGCGAGCCCGCTGGACGAGATCGCGCTCCTGAATATCGGCTCGCGCCCGGCGCGCCGGTTCGGCGCCCGCTCGCTCTCGGACCTGCGGGCGATCCCCTGGGTGTTCGCCTGGTCGCAGAACCGGCACGTGATCACCGGCTGGTACGGCGTCGGCTCGGGGCTGGCGAGCTTCCTCGAGGTGCGCGGCCGGGACGGCGAGGCGACCCTGAAGCGCCTGTTCCAGGAATCCCGGGTGTTCCGCTTGGTCCTCGACGAGGTCGAGAAGACCCTGATGATGGTCGATCTCGACATCGCCCGCGCCTATGCCGGCCTCGTCCCCGACGCGGGCGTCCGGGACCGGATCTTCGCGATGATCGAGGCCGAGTACGCGCTGACCCGCGAGATGGTGCTGCGGGTGAGCGGCGGAACCGAGCTGGCCGAGCGCTTCCCGCTGTTCCGCGACCGGCTGAAGGGGCGGTTGCCGACGATCAACCAGGTCGGGCGCGAGCAGGTCGAGTTGCTGGCCCGCTACCGGGCCGAGACCGACGAGGACCGGCGCGAGGCGGTGAAATCCGCCCTGCTCTTGTCGATCAACTGCATCGCGGTCGCCTTCGGCTCGACCGGGTGAGGCGCGCCGCTCTGTCGCCCGCCGACCCGTGACCCATCTTGTTCCCGGAGGGCGATTCACACGCACCCCGGCGGCATCAGAACCGTAACCAGGAGAGAGAAACACCCATGAGCTTCACCCTGATCCAGCAGGCCAAGCCGCGCCTGCACCGCTCCGAACTCGCCGTCCCGGGCTCCAACCCGACCTTCATGGAGAAGTCGGCCCAGTCGGCAGCCGACGTGATCTTCCTCGACCTCGAGGATGCGGTCGCGCCCGACGACAAGGAGAAGGCCCGCACCAACATCATCCAGGCGCTCAACGACCTGGATTGGGGCAACAAGACCATGATGATCCGCATCAACGGTCTCGACACCCACTACATGTACCGCGACGTGGTCGACATCGTCGAAGCCTGCCCGCGGCTCGACATGGTGCTGATCCCCAAGGTCGGCGTGCCGGCCGACGTCTACGCCATCGACGTGCTGGTCACCCAGATCGAGCAGGCCAAGAAGCGCGAGAAGCAGATCGGCTTCGAGGTGCTGATCGAGACCGCGCTCGGCATGGCCAATGTCGAGGCGATCGCCCAGTCGTCGAAGCGCCTGGAGGCGATGTCCTTCGGCGTGGCCGACTACGCCGCCTCGACTCGCGCCCGCTCCACGGTCATCGGCGGCGTCAACCCCGACTTCTCGGTGCTCACCGACAAGGACGAGGCCGGCAACCGCCAGACCCATTGGCAGGATCCGTGGCTGTTCGCCCAGAACCGCATGCTGGTCGCCTGCCGCGCCTACGGCCTGCGCCCGATCGACGGCCCGTTCGGCGACTTCTCGGATCCGGACGGCTACCGCTCGGCGGCCAAGCGCTGCGCCGCGCTCGGCTTCGAGGGCAAGTGGGCGATCCACCCCTCGCAGATCGACCTCGCCAACGAGGTGTTCACCCCGTCGGAGGCCGAGGTCACCAAGGCCCGCCGCATCCTGGAAGCCATGCAGGAGGCCGCCAAGGCCGGCCGCGGCGCCGTCTCCCTCGACGGCCGCCTGATCGACATCGCGTCGATCCGCATGGCCGAGGCGCTGATCGAGAAGGCGGACGCCATGAAGGCGTGAGAGGCCTCGCCCTTCTCCTTGCGGAGAAGGGCGGCCCAACTTCGCGTCGCGGCCGGGATCACCGGTCGCGACGCGATCCGCTCAGAACGGCCGCGCGTCCGGCAGCCGCGCCGCCGCCATCTCCGCCGGAGTCGGGTCGCGATGGACCACGATTCCGTTCGACCGGTCCGGTGCGATCAGGCCGAGGCGCGCGAACCCGTCGAGCCAGCCGTCCATCGGCCAGAAGCCGTGGCGGGCGTGGAAGCGGGCGGCGTTGGCGACGATGTCGCGAAAATGCTGGAGCGGTGGGTCGTAGCTCCCATGGTGCTGGTGATAGGCCCGGGGGCCGCCGAGGAACAGGATCGGCACACCGGCCGCGTCGGCCCGGAACGCCAGGTCGGTATCCTCCGCCCCGTAGCCGGAGAAGGATTCGTCGAAGCCGCCGATCCGGTCGTAGGTCGCGGCCCGCACCGCGAAGGCCAGGGACCAGAACAGGCCGGGCTGCGGTGCCGGCGCGACCCGGCCCGGGGCCGGGAAGGTGCGCACCGGGTGCGGATGGCCGAGCCGGTCGAGATCGGCCTCGTCCCAGCCATCCGTGACCGCGCCGGCCGGCAGGTAGCCGATCTCGCAGCAGATCAGGGCGTCGTGCTCGGCGACCGCCCGCGACAGGCCGGCGACCAGGCCGCGGGACGGGATGCAATCGACATCGAGGAAGACCAGCGTGTCGGTCCGCGCCGCCCGGCGCCCGGCATTGCGCGCGGCGGCGAGCGGCAGGCCGTCCCGCGGGAACGGGACGCGCTCGACCGGGAACGGCAGATCCGGCAGGGGCGCGTCGTCGCCGCCGATCTCGACGACGATGCAAGCTTCGGGTGGCGTGCCGCGCCCCAGGCCTTCAAGCAGCCGGGCGAGATGCGCGCCCCGGCCCTTGTTGAGGGTGATGACCGTGGTGCTCACGCGGCACCTCCCGCACGCAGCACATCGAGCCGGTATTTGTCGGTCCGGTCCTGATGCAGCAGGCCGGCGAACGGTGCGGCCTGCGCGATGAAGCTCTCGACCGCCTCGTCGCCCGATTGCGGATAGTCAGTCTCGCCGATCCAGTGGACCAGCACGAGGTCGCCGCCGGGCTCGATCGCCCCGCCGACACGCCGAACCAGCTCGGTGAGGTCGGGCGGCGCGAGGAAATATAGAAACTCCGACAGCACGATCAGGTCGAACCGCCCCTCCGGCCAGTCCGCCGGCACGGCGCCCTGGCGGATCTCAACCGTCGGCCGGTCGGCGCAACGGGCCCGGGCGGCCTCGACGGCGGCCGGGATCAGGTCGCTTGCCAGGAGGCGGTCGCAGCGCTCGGACAGGGCCCGGGTGAACACCCCGATCGCGCAGGCCGGCTCGAAGGCGGCGCGGTAGCGCGGCCGCGGCAGGCAGGCCAAAGTCGCCGCGTATTTGTCGCGCTCGTAGGCCGAACTCGTGAACTTCCAGGGATCCGGATCGCTGGCGTAGATGCCGGCGAAGTAATCCGCCGGCATGGTCTGCGTGGCCCGGCTCATGCGGGGATCCTGACGAAGCGCTCGTAGGGGCCGCAGAGCCGGTCGATCATCGCGGGCTCCAGGCGAAAGCCCGTGGGATCGTCCGCGATCAGGTCGGTCGTCTGGGATTCGTGCGCCGCGACCGCGCGGGCCTTGGCCGCGCGATAGGCCGACACGTCGAGGCGCAGGCCGTCCGGCGCCGGCCCGACCTCGGTCTCCGGCGGCAGGGTCCAGCCCCAGACCGGGTATTCGTAGACCGCAACTTTGGGCATGAGCGGCCGGGCCAGGCCGACGATGGCGGCCGACGCCTTGTGGTCGCAATGGGGATCGTGCCGCCAGGTCACGAACACCGCGCCGGCCTCGCAGGCGGTGGCGGCCTGCACGACGGCATGGGCGGCGGCCTCGGCCTCGGGCCCTGCGCTCGGCACATGCGCGTCGGGCAGGCGCAGGAAGGTGACGGAATCCGCGGCGAGGCCGAGGATCGCCACGGCCCGGAGCGTCTCCGCCTCGCGCAGAGTCCGCAGCTTGTCCGGCGGGTAGAGCCGGGAATGGGTGTGCGAGCCGCAGCCGTCGCTGACCACCACGAGGCGCACGTCGCGGCCGGCGGCGCGCGCCGCCGCGATCAGGCCCCCACAGCCCAGGCTCTCGTCGTCGGGATGGGGCGCGACCACGACGAGGCCGCCGCGCGCCACCAGGCTGTCGAGATCCGCTACCGGAAGCGCGTCGGCGGCCGCCAGGAAAGCGTCGGCTCGCATCAGCGTGCCCCCGCCATGACGTGCGCCTCGGTTCGGATGGGGCGGTCGAGAAGAACGGTCACGGATCCCTCCTGGGACGACGTGCGGATCGAGCCCCCCGGCTATCGGCCCCGGCGGCTGAACGCGTCATGACCGGGACCGCCCATGGCAGGCCCTACCGATCGTTCTCGGTGGTCAGGGCGCCGAGCCGGACGCCCTCGTCGGCCGTGGCCTGGGCGGCCAGGTGGACGCCGGGATTGGGCGCGTCGTCGAACACCGCGCCGGCGGTGCACAGGGCGCTGCGCAGGGCCTCGATCTGCCCGCTCGGCGGATCGCCGTAGCCGCTCTCGAAGTCGCGCACGAATTGCTCGTCCAGGCCGACCTTGGCGGCGAGGTCTGCCTCGGACCATCCGAGCAGCCCGCGGGCCGCCCGCGACTGCGCCGGGCTCATCGCGAGCGCGCTCGCCCCGGCCTGGCCGCTCTCGTCCGATCCCGCCACGTCGTCCTCCATCCCGTCGCTCGTCACTGTACGATGATCGACAACGATAACGGCCGCCGATCGGTTCAGGGCGCCGCCCGATGCGCCGTGACCATAATTGTGCTGAAATTAATCCTTGCAGAACATAAGCGGCTCATCAGACGGCGCCAGACATTTTTTCGACTTTGCACGTCTGACCGTATCTGACACGTGTCCGGCACAAAGTGCGCCCAAAAGTGACGCAATCAGACATTTGCGCCCAAGCTTGCGCTCAAGCCGCAACCGCCGCGCGCCCGATGGAAATGGCCTCCACGGCGTCTGCGAGCCCATCGGGCGAGTGCTTCGCATAGACCCGCTCGACCACCTGGACCGAGTTCCCGAGGATGCCGGCGATCTTCCAGAGCGGTACGCCGCGCCGCGCCATCCAGGTCGCGGAGGTGTGGCGGAAGATGTGCGGATAGACGCCCTTCACGCCCGCGGCTTTGGCGACCCCTAGGACCGGCTTGTAGATCTCGCCCGGGTGATCGAGCACGTAATCCGAGATCCGCTCCTTGTAGGCCCGCTCCAGGACCGGCCTGAGGGCGTTCGAAATGGGCACGCTCGGGCGCTTCTTCTTCGAGCGCAGGTCGCCGTAGCGGTGGTAGTGGATGACGCCGGCCTCCAGATCGACCTGATCCCACTGGAGCCGTTCGATCACGGCCCGGCGCGCGGCCGTTTCGATCGCGATGTGCAGGAAGCGCTCGACCCGGGAGAGGCGGTTGCCCCTGCGCCTTTCGGCGGCTTTGGCGAGGATCTTGTTGACCTCCTCGACGCGCAGCCAGCGCTCGCGGGCCTCCGGCGGGGCTATGTTGTCCAGCTCGGGGCGGGCCGACGCCGGCAGCTTCTTGCGCTTGATCGCGAAGTTGATCGCCGCCTTGAGCTTGCCCACCTCATTCCATATCGTGCTCAGCTTGGCAGGCGTGCCAATCCGGCCGGCGCTGCGGTCGCGCACGTACTTGTCGAGATGGGCTTGCCCGATATCCGCGACTGCGAGATCGCCGAAGCCCGCAATCAGGTATTTGCCCCAGCCGGCGACGCTCTTGCCGGACACGCATTTCGACATGTGGTCGGTGATGTACTGATCCCAGACCGTCTTGAAATCTACGACCGAGGTTTCCGGATGCTGGGCGGCATGTTTCTCGTTAAGGAGCCACTGGCCGAAGAACCTCTGAGCCTTAGCCATTTCGCGTTCGCCCGTCGAAACACGGCGAGTTCTGCGTCCTTCGATCCAGTGGATGTAATATCGGCCGTTTTCGTGTAGTTCAAGTGTGGGTGCCTTAGACATCTTTCGGTCTCCAGAAAGCCGTCGAAGTCGCTTTCACGGATAAGAACGGGTCGTCCGGGCAGGAATGCGAGACGACCTGCGTATCTGAGTTTGCGCACCTTGGAGACTGAGCATCGCAGTCTCGCCGCAACGTCGGCTTCAGTGAGAAGGGTCTGTGTCATCGTTGGCGATCAGCTCGAAAACCTTTAGCGCCGTGGCTGTCTTGAGCATCCGGTTGACCTGCACCCAGACGTGACCGGGGCGGCCCTGCGCCTCTGTGATGTTGAGAGCGGCCGGCGCCTTGTGGTGCGCCTCCTGGACGTACACGTCCGTCAGCTCGTGCAGGTTGATCGACAGCGCATTGGCGATGCGCTGAAGGTTCTCGCGGGTCGGGAAGCTTGTCTCGTTCTCGGTGGTGTTGACGACGTTGCGGTTCAGGCCTGCGCGCCGGGCCAACTCGGCCTGTGACCAGCCTCGATCCCGACGTAGCTCCGCGATCTTGCCCGCAATCATGTGCAGCTTGCCCTTTCGGACATTGTCGTCTGACGGCGCTGCCAGACCTTCTTTCAGCATTGGGGCATCGCCGCGCCCTGCAGTCGTGTCGTCGAGCTTAGTGTTCATCGCGTCCGGATCTCCTCGGTAACAGCACCGCTAAGGCGTCATAAGACATTTTGTCCGGAACGCCAACCCCTATCGTTGACGTATGACATTTTGTCCGTTAATGCATGGTTGCATCAGACGGGTGAGGCGATGGCCGAGTTCAGCAGCACCAAATTCTTGAAGGCCTTCTTTCCAGACTGCGCAACCATGCGGAGTCTGCTGGCAGCCTACGGTTTTGAGCAGCCGATGGCGGACGCCGCCGAGAAATGGTGGCGCCGCGACTCTGTCCCAGGCGCCTGGCTACCCCTCTTGATAGGTGTCCTAGAGCTGGAACACGGTCAGCCGGTTTCGCTGCTGCCGTACATAAAAAGGTAGCATCGAGCTTGCCGTTCTGCTTTTGTTCCAGAGGCTCGGGCCAGATAGCTCAGGCACAGGCCTCATCATTCCGAGGTGTCTCATGAGTTTATATGGCGACATTGCAATGTTCTGGCGCTTTGCTCCGCGACTTCGGCCCGAAATACGCGGTAAAATCGCTAAATCAGAGGTCAATGAAGCCTTGGAAGAAATCGATAGCATTGCAAGGCACACAAAAAACAACGATCTAAAGGAAAAATGTGAAAAATTGCTTTTAGACCAGGCTAAAATTATCGAGAATGATCTATCAATCGAGCCATTCTACGACGATATGCCAACTGGTTGCTTGGTCGGCGGTGATATTCCGGAATGGTACGATCAGCAGCGATGGCCGGAGCTAAGAGGTAAACGCGCGAACGCAGAAAAATGAGTCGATGAGGATTGTGGGGATAGATCCTGGTGCCAAGGGTGCCCTTGCGCTCGTGGAGGGCCACACTGCACGCATCTTCGACATGCCGCGCCTCAAGGTGCGGCGTGGTGCAAGCGATAAGGACGAAGTCGATGGCTTTGCCCTTATGGCACTCTTGTCTGATATGTCTCCAGACGTTGCTTATATAGAGCTGGTCGGAGGTATGGATGGGCAGTCAGCGAGCGCCGCTTTCAACTTCGGAAGGGCGGCTGGCGCCCCGGAATACCTGCTGATGGGCCTGCGGATCAGACACACCCGCGTCCCGCCGCAGGTCTGGAAGCGCACCCTCAAGCTCAAGGGCGGGAAGGATGACGCCCGCATGGAGGCGATGCGCCGCTGGCCGGCGCTCGCGACTGAGTTCCGCAACCGCCGGCTCGACTTCGCCGAGGCCGCACTGATCGCCGAGTACGGCCGGCTTCAAGAAGGCGCCAATGACTTGTTCGCGTGACATCCCCGACTTCGCCCAGCCGATCCCGCGCCGCGTGGCGTTCATACCCGAACTGGCTATGGGCTACGGCCGCGAGCACGGCGCCGATCCGCGCTTATCCGAAGCGCGTCGTTTCGAGCCCAAGCCCCCGGGGATGGGCACGGTGGGCCCGCAGGCGCGCGATGCGCTGTTTCTGCGCCTGGAGGCCTTCTCAGCCTCCTCGGGCGAGCCCACGCGCTACGCCGAGAATACCGTCCAGGCCGATCTGGTCTCCGCGTTCCGTGACGGCGACCGTCACTACCTGCTGGTCGTTCCAGCCGGTGGCAAACCGGTCCGGGTCGATGTGACCGGACGAATCGGCGCCCTGTTCGCCTATCTGGGCAGGGTGGTCGAGCGGGCCGGCCTGTGATGCAGCCCGTTCCCCTCCCGCACCAGATCGTCGGCGGCCAGTTCCTCGCGAATGGCGGGCTGCTGCTGGCGGACGAGCCCCGCGTGGGCAAGACCGGCGCCGCGATCCTGGCGCTGGACTTCCTGATGGCCCGGCGCGTCCTGGTCGTCACCACGGCGTCGGGCCGGTTCAACTTCGGCCGCGAGGTCCGGGAGTGGCAGGCCTTCCCGCGGCAGGTCCAGGTGCTGATGGGCACGATCGGCCGCGTGCAGCCGCAGACGGACGTGGCGGTCGTGGGCTGGTCGACGATCGGCGACGCGATGCAACGCGAGCACCTTGCCGGCTGGCGCCCCGAGCTGGTGGTGCTCGACGAGAGCCACTACGCCAAATCGTTCGAGGCGAAGCGCACCGTCGCCGCGATGGACTTCGCCGCCGCGGCCGACCGGACATTCTGTCTGTCTGGAACGCCCATGCCGAACAGCCCGCTCGACCTGTGGCCCATGCTCAAGACGCTGGCGCCGGAGCGGGTGAGCGATCTCACCTTCGACCAGTTCATGGGCCGCTATTGCGTCGTCCGGCGCAAGTTCGTGGCCGGCGCGTGGAAGCCGATCGTCAAGCGCGGGAAGAACGAAGCGGAGCTGCGCCAGCGCCTCGACGGGCTGTGGCTGCGCCGGACCCAGCAGGACGTGGGGATCCGTGCGCCCATCTATGCGACGCTCGCGCTCGACGGCGGCGCTGTCGGCTCAGCCGCGATTCGGGCCGCCCTGGCGGACATCCCAGACGCCGACGAGATCCTCGACGCCGCGGAGACCGGCGACACCAGGACGCTCGAACAGCACCTGGGCACGCTCCGGCGCGTGACCGGGATCGCCAAGGCGCACGCGGTCGCCGAGCTGGTGCGGGAGGAGATCGAGAGCGGGAAGATGCAGCGCGTCGTCCTGATGTGCTGGCACACCGGGGCGATCGAGGCGCTTCAGCGCCTGCTCAAGGCCTACAAGCCGGTCGTCCTCGACGGTTCGACCCCGGCGGCGAGGCGGGCCGCCGTGGTCGAGGCGTTCCAGGCCAACCGCGCCCGGGTCTTCATCGGGCAGATTACCGCCGCGGGCGAGGCGATCGACCTGTCGGTTTCGCGCGACCTGATCTTCGTCGAGCAGAGCTTCGCTCCGAAGGACATGAAACAGGCCGCCCTCCGGATCACCAATCACGCTCAGAAGCAGCAGTGCTTGGTGAGAGTCGCCGCGCTCGCGGGCTCGATCGACGAGGCCCTGACCGCGGTCTTAGTGCGCAAAATCGCATCCATCAAAGAGGTTCTCCAGTGATCACCATCCATGTCGAAGCGCATCCGGACCGCGGCGACCTGCGGACCCAGATCGACCAGAGCTTAGCCGCGATCGGATTCTTCCGGCCGCCGCCGGCCGGCACGCAGGTCACGGCCGGAGTGTCTGATGTGTCGTCCGACACAGGGGTGGTCGAGCCGGCCGCCCAGGAGCCCACGAAGGAGGCGGCCAAGCGTTCGACCCGCAAGGCCGCCGACAAGCCCGGTCCGACCCCGCCCGCCGATCCGACGCCGGATGTGAAGGTGCAGGACGCAGCCGACGAGGCGGCCGAGAGCAGCAAGGCCGTCGAGGCCGCCGCGGCAGCCGCCAAGGTCGAGCCCGAGGAGCTGTTCGACCGGAACGTCATGCGCAACGCGGGCGGCGAGTACGCCAGGGTCTACGGCATGCCGGCGGCCCAAGAGGACGGGCCGAAGATCATCGGCTACCCGGCCTTCTCGAGGGTGCCGGACGACGAGATCGAGAAGGCGACCCGGGCGCTGCGCAAGGCCATCGCCGAGAACCCTTACAACCGCCCGAAGGTGGCGTGATGTCGGCCGGCCACGCCCAGCGGGATCATGCGCAATGGCCCGCCAGCGCCAGCGCCCGGCTGTGGGCGTGCGCCGGCAGCCTCGCTTTGTCCGGTGAGACCGGACGGGCTGACAGCGAGAGCGAGGCGGCTGCCTGGGGCACCGCCTGCCACGAGGTCGCCGAGGACTGCCTGCGGACCGAGAAGGCTGCCGCGGAATGGATCGGCCGCTTCGTGACGACGAAGCGTCACCGGATCGAGGTCGATGAGGAGCTGGCCGAGACCGCCCAGGTCTACATCGACTACGTGACCGACGCGGCCGTGTTCGGGATCAAGCCGCTATGGATCGAGCGGCGGTTCTCCCTGGAGGCGATCCATCCGCCGTTCGAGGCCGGCGGCACGGCCGACGCGGTCATCTTCCACGACGGTGAGCAGCTCCTGGAGGTCGTCGATCTCAAGGGCGGCCGGGGGATCGTGGTCGAGGCGCTCGGCAACAAGCAGGCCCGCACCTACGCGCTCGGCGCCGTCCTGGCCTTCCCG
Source organism: Methylobacterium brachiatum (assembly GCF_900113845.1). Taxonomy (NCBI): domain Bacteria; kingdom Pseudomonadati; phylum Pseudomonadota; class Alphaproteobacteria; order Hyphomicrobiales; family Methylobacteriaceae; genus Methylobacterium; species Methylobacterium brachiatum. The sequence continues at coordinate 115,331 of NZ_FOQW01000003.1, forward strand.
GGCCTCGACATCCAGCACGTCAAGGTGACGATCGTCCAGCCGCGGGCGCCGCACCGGGACGGGCCCATCCGGTCCGAGACCTTCCACATCGCCGACCTGATCGACTGGACGGGCGAGCTGCTGGAGGCGATGGGCCAGGCGAAGGCCGCCGAAACCGGCTTGCACGGGGCCCTGGTGGACAACGCGGCCTTCGACGCGTGGGCACGCACCCACCTCGCGTCGGGCGATCACTGCACGTTCTGCCCGTGCGCCGGCACATGCCCCGCTTTGGCGAACGCCGCGATGGCGAAGGCCCACCTGTTCTTCAAGGACGAGAGCGGCGCCGAGCAGGAGAACACGGTCGGCCGGCTCACCACCGAGACGATCGCGGAGATCCTCGACCACGCCGACATGATCCAGAATTGGCTCAACGCCGTGCGGGCCCATGCCCACGCCCAGACAGAGGCCGGCGTCGAGATCCCGAACTACCAGCTCGTCCCCAAGGTCGGCCGCGAGCGCTGGAACGACGGTGTCGAGGCGGACGTGATCGCCGCCTGCGTCTGGGCCGAGCTGCCCGACGACCAGTTCAGGAATGCGCCGAAGCTGAGAACGCCCAAGCAGATTCGCAAGGCGCTCGGCCCGCACCTCGCCAAGCTCGTCGAAAAATACTCGACGGTGCCCACTGCCGGAACCTCCCTGGTCCGGCAGGACAAGACGGTGCGCAATCCGGTCAAGCCGAAGGCGCATCAATTATTCGACATCATCGATGACTGAAAGGATACAAGATGACTTCGCGAACCGAAGATTTCCGCTCGCCGCTCGCCCGTTTGTCGCGAGTGAACCTCTATAAGCCAAGACCCAACAAGAAGGACCCGACCAAGGTCAAGTACGAGGTGAACCTGTTGTTCCCGAAGTCGGCCGACCTGTCCGAGATCAAGGCGGCCGTGATCGAGGCGGCCAAGGCCGAGTGGGGTGAGAAGGCGATCGAGCTGCTGAAGAACGGCGCGATCAAGCAGCCGATCCTGGACGGCGACGGCCCGCAGGGCGTCTCGAAGAAGACCGGCGCGCGCTACCCGGAGCTGGAGGGGATGTACTTCATCCGCTGCGCCTCCAATCTCCAGCCGGCGCTGCTCTCGAAGAAGGTCACGGCCGCCGTCGAGGGGCGCGACCTGTATTCCGGCTGCTACGGCTACGCCGCGATCCACGCCTACACCTGGGAGAGCGACGAGAACGGCCGCGGCGTGTCGATCGGGATCAGCATGGTCCAGCACGCGAAGGACGGCGAGAAGCTCGGCGGCATCCAGGCGGATCCGTCCAAGTACTTCGAGGCGATCCCGGATGACGACGACGCCCCCGGCGGCGGGGCAGGGGACGTGCATGACGGCGCGGGCGCGCTGTTCTCCTGATCGTCTGATCTGTCGCATGACGGAGCGTTCCGGCGCTCCGTCACTTCGCAACGGGAGACCTGAGACATGGCAAAGCGCGACGCGCCCGGCCCCGGGCACAACAGCGACGACAGCGTCGCCGCCGACGAGCTGAAACAATTCATCGAGCGCCTGGAGCGCCTTGAGGAAGAGAAGGCTGGCATCGCTGGCGACATCAAGGAAGTCTTCGCCGAGCTGAAAGGCCGCGGATTCAACGCCAAAGCTCTGAGGACGATCCTGCGCATGCGGCGGCGCGATTACGCCGAGCAGAAGGAGGAGCAGGCGATCGTCGAGCTGTACTGCCAAGCGCTCGGCATGGAGAACTTTTTCGCATGACCGCGCCGAACCGCAAGATCCGGGGCGGCTGCGGCTTCTGCGCCGTGGCGTTCGCCGCCGGTCTGATGCTCGTTGGCCACACCCTGGCCTTCCTCGTCACTTTCGGCCGGTTCCTCGGATGAACGGCCTGCCGGACCAGCCCTGGCACGCGGAAGCGATCCGCCTGCACGGCCTGGGCTGGACGACCGAGCGGATCGCCTTCGAGGTCGGCCGCTCGACCTTCACCGTGCAGAAGCTGCTGTTCCCGGGAACCCAGAGGGGGATCCGGAAACGCTCGCGCGAGCGCCAGCGCCGCCGCGCCCTGGACCCCGCCTACGCCGAGCGGGAGCGCGCCCGCTTCCGAGCCCGGCATGCCCACCAGAAGGAGACCCGCCATGATCGATCCTGACGACATCCCCCGATACCTGCACGACGCCTACGGTGCCGCGTTCGACCATGGGCTCCAGAGCCTCAACCTGACCCGCATCGGCGGGGGCGAGAACCGGATGTGGCAGGCCTCCAGCCGGTTCCCGCGCTCCTCCGGCTACCACGTCGAGATCGAGGCCGACCCTTACGACGCGATCATGAAGGCGCTGGGCGCCTGGACCCGCGTCGAAGCCCGATCGTCGGCCACGCACGCCCCCGGCAAGCCCGGGAGCGATTTCGCGGACAACGGCCGCGATCACCCCTCGGAGCCGGACCGCGAGGACTTCTTCGCCGATCTCCCGGACCCGGCGACGGTGCATCGGAGCCTTGAGGCGCTTGGCGCCGTGATGGGCACGAAATCGGGCCCCGAGCCCGCCGCGGCGGCCAGCCTGTTCGATTGATGCTGCCGCCGGGCCGCGAAGGCCGGCCCGGCCCGCCCCGCATGTGAGCTGTTGCAGAGGCGACGATGTCCGGCCTGGAGATCGACTTCGAGACCCGTGCCGAGGTCGAAATCAAGAAGGAGGGTGTCTACCGCTACATGGAGCACGCCTCGACCGTGCCGCTGATGGCGAGCTACGCGATCAACGGCGGCCCGGTGAAGCGCTGGCGCCCTGGCGCGCCGTGCCCGTCCGACATCGTCGCCCACGTCGAGGCCGGCGGGACGATCGTCGCCCACAACGCGGCCTTCGAGCGGCTCCTGTGGCAGCGGATCCTGACGCCGCGCTACGGCTGGCCGGCCGTGACGCTGCACCAGTTCCGATGCACGGCCGCGACCGCCGCTGCCCTGTCGCTCCCGCGCGACCTGGATGGGCTCGGGGCGGTGCTCCAGCTCAAGGTCCAGAAGGATAAGGCCGGCAAGGCGCTGATCGACCGCTTCTCGAAGCCCCGCCGGCCGCTCAAGGCGGATCTGGCGCGCTTCGCGGGCCGGCCGATTCCCACGCTCTGGCATGAGCCCGAGGATTTCCCAGAGGCGTTCGAGCGGTTCCACGACTACTGCGATCTGGACGTGCTGACGGAGCAGGGCGCCGATCGGCGCATGGTGCCGCTCCGGCGCGCGTGCCAGGAGGCCTACTGGCGGTCCGAGGCCATCAACGACCGCGGCCTGCGGATCGACGTGGAGAGCGCGAAGGCCGCCCTGGTGCTGGTCGAGCGCGCGAAGCTCCTGCTCGATCGCCGGATGCGCCGGCTGACGGACGGGGCGGTCGAGGCCTGCTCTCAAGTCGAGAAGCTCAAGGCGTGGCTCAAGCCGCGGGGCGTCGATCTGGACAGCATCGGCAAGGCCGAGATCGAGGACGTGCTGGAGCGCGACGATCTGCGGCCGGAGGTGCGGACCGCGATCGAGCTGCGCCGGGACTATGCGAAGGCCTCGACGGCCAAGATCAAGGCCTTCCTGGCGCGCGCCGGCAGCGACGGCCGCGTCCGGGGCGCCTTCCTGTTTCGAGCCGCCGGCACGGGCCGCTACAGCTCGACGGGCGCCCAGGTCCATAACCTGCCGCGCCCCCGCAAGGTGTTCGACGATGCGCATCTCGACCAGCGCTGCCTGTTCGAGGCGATCCGGCACGCGAGCCCGGAATGGCTGGAGACCCTCTATGGCGAGGAGCTGGGCAAGACGCTGCCCCTGCTGTCCGACAGCATCCGTGGCTTCATCTGGGCGGGCCCGGGGAAGGAGCTGCTGGCCGCCGATTACAGCGGGATCGAGGGCGCGATTCAGGCGTGGTTTGCCGGCGAGGACTGGAAGGTCAAGGCGCTGTTCGACCTAATGCGCGACCCGAGCCTGCCCGATATGTACCGCCGCGCGGCGGCCGGCATCTACAACACGACCACGGACCTGCTGACCAAGAAGGACCAGCGCCGGCAGGTCGGCAAGGTGTCCGAGCTGAGCCTGGGCTACCAGGGCGGCGTCGGCGCCTTCCGGAGCATGGCCCGCAACTACAGCCTCAAGCTCGGGCCCATCTTCAGCCCCGCCTGGGAGGCTGCCGACCCGGAGCGCCGCGAGCGCGCCGCCAAGCGCTACGAGGAGTGCCTGGAGCGGAAGGAGCTGCTCACCCAGCAGCTCACCCGGGAGGAATGGCTTGGCGCCGAGCTGGTCAAGATCGGCTGGCGCGCCACGCACCCGGCGATCGTCGCGGCCTGGAAGGCCCTGGAGGCCGCCGCACGCGAGGCGGTCGATTTCCCCGGGACGCAGGTCCAGGCGCTCAAGGTGTCGTTCCTGGTCGCCCGGGGCTTTCTGTGGTGCAAGCTGCCGTCCGGCCGGTGCCTCGCCTACGGGGCGCCCAGCGTGCGCGAGGTGGAGGTGCCGTGGGCTGACAAGGCCCTGACGCCGGACCTACGCGAGAAGCGACCCGTGGTGACCTGCCTGGGCGTGGACAGCCAGACCCGGCGGCTGATCCGCTACGCCCTCTACGGCGGCCTGATCTTCGAGAACGTAGTCCAGGCCATCGCCCTCGATCTGCTCGACAACGGGATCGAGATCGCCGAGCGCGCCGGCTATCCGGTCGTCGGCCACGTCCACGACGAGATCATCACGGAGGTGCCCCGGGGCTGGGGCGATCTCGCGTGGTTCGAGAAGGCGATCTGCGAGCTGCCGGAATGGGCGCGCGGCCTGCCTCTGACGGCCGGGGGCTGGAGGGGTAAGCGTTATCGGAAAGATTAAAGTGCGAGTGCCCACTCTCAAAAATTTAGACACGCTCCGATCTGCGCCGTTTCATTTGCGGACATGAACAACTTCTGGGATAGGTATAGTCGTATCGACACAATTCATGGACATGTGCTAGCAAAATCTAAGGACTTCGTGTCGCTCTAGGGTAGAGATTTGCTAAAGTGCAAACCAACACGTGTATCAAATACGAAGAACCATGGCGTAACGCTCTCAACGAGCGTTCGTACTGGTACCATTCGATGGAATTTCCAGACGGAACCTCTGTTAAAGGTAGCTGGACAATCAGTGATTTCGATCAGTATATCGGCAATTACGATCTGAACGGTAAGTATGTCCTAGATATCGGCACAGCTTCCGGCTACTTGGCTTTCAACGCCGAGAAGGCGGGTGCCGACGTGACCGCGCTCGATGCGGCCTCGACGCATGAATTCCGCCACGTGCCGTTTGCTGAAAGTCTTTCTTATCGTGATGTCCGGCGGTTCCGAGAGGTTTGGAACAGCGAAAATCTCATTCCGATCAAAAATTCATGGTGGTATGCTTGGCATAAGTATAATAGCCGTGCCAAGTGCGTTTACGCGCCCATGCCCGAGCTATACGAGTGGCCTGAGCAGATGTTTGATGTGGTGATGGCTGGAGCCATTGTAGAGCATCTTTCCGAGCCGGTTTTTGCGATCGGCGCCTGGGCAAGACTTGCGCGCGAGGCGGTTTTGATCCCGTTCACTGATGTGGTTCCCGAAGATGATTTGCTGATGCGGTCGATCACACCTCTCGAAGACAGTCGAATTAACTACGTTTGGTGGCACTTATCGCGGGGCTTGTACAATAAGATTTTCAACAACCTGGGTTTTGATGTGCACTACACAACTGCTTACGCCCAACATAACGACGCTGTAGGCGGGGCGGAAAAGGCTACGCGGCCGTCGATTGTCGCGATCAGGCGCGGAACCGTGGCTGCGCAGACGTTCGTTCCGGCTGCCTTACCAACTCATGTCCAACTCCCAGAGAAGCAAGAGCCCCGCAATCGAAGCCTGTTGCGCAGGTTGTGGCGATCGTAAGTGCTATGAGCCGTCTGCTCGGATGAGAAAGATCCGCACTGCTGCGTCTGCGACCGGCGTACTGTAATTGTAGGTCACGAAGCGGATTTGGTCTCCAATTTTGAAATGCCGGATAACAGTACTTTGAAAGGCAAACCGGGTCACATTCGGCCGCCAATCCCATTTAAAATATGGCCCGTCCTGTTCGATTATGTCTAGGCCGAACCCAAGTTCATACTGTCCACTGCTGTCCGGCGGGCGGATCATGCAATAGGTATAGTAGATACCACTCTCTACAACATTATACCAAAAATTGTCCCCATCCCAAAGATCTTCGGGATCTGCAACTTTTGAACCAAGGCCGAGCTTGTAGAAGCCTCCTGGCGCACCTGGGATAAAGCCCGCACCCTTGCCGTTGATGTCTACTGAGTGGTCGCCGATAATTCCGGCCCCGAAGAAATTAACTAGCTTCTTGCGGTTCTTCGCGCCGGTTCTGGTCTGCCCTCCTGCAAGGCTGTAGTCGGTGAGCACCACGCCCAGGTTCGTGCTATCGACCGCGCCGAGCAACGTCGCATTGCCGCTTTCGTCCTTGCCCCAGCCCAACGAGATCGTGTTGTTGCCCTGGTCCGGTCCGGTGCCTTGCTGAACAGGCGTGTAGCCGAGGCTGCCGGCCGGCCCTTGCGGTCCCTGCGCGCCTTGATCGCCCTTATCCCCCTTGTCGCCTTTGTCCCCCTTTGGGCCCTGATCACCCTTAGCTCCGGTATCGCCCTCTGGGCCTTGGTCGCCCTTGGCGCCCGTATCGCCCTTCGGACCCTGCGGGCCGCGAATTTGACCAACATTCGCGTAGCCCGTGCCCGTCCAGGCATAGCCATCGCCGGCCCTGTAGCCGTCGCCCGAACCCGTGACGATGTAAGTGTCCCCAGCGGAGGCGCCGGCCGGTAGTTGAGCTGGGCTCGCCACGGAGCCCTTGAGCGCCACGCCAGGGCCCTGGTCGCCCTTCGGACCCTGATCGCCTTTCGGGCCTTGGTCGCCCTTCGGGCCGGCATCGCCCTTAGGCCCTTGGTCGCCCTTTGGGCCGCTGTCTCCTTGCGGGCCCTGATCGCCTTTCGGTCCGCGTTCGCCTTTCTCACCTTTGAGGCTGGCGAGCCACTCAATGACGTTGCCGTGGAATCCATTCGCCTTGGCAACGCCGTAGGCGTCCAGCGTCCTGTCGAACGCCACGCTGATCGCGTCTAGCTCGGCGTCGAGCGGCGTCGCTGGCAGCGGTCGGGCAGGGTTGTTCGCCTGATAGCCGGAGAAGCTGTACTTGCGCCGGTAGCCCATCGCCCCCTCGATAGCAGTTGGGCTCGCTGCCCTGAGAGACAGCGAGCCCGTTTGTCATTCTATTTTATTTGTCAGATGACAAATCAGACAAATTACAGATGATGATTCCCGCCGAGGTCAACAAGCGACCCGGCCGAAATCACGCCGGGGTTCTGAACCCCGTTGCCACCAAAGCGATTACCGCCGCCGGTACTCGCATTGTAGATTGCAGCCGACCCACTCGGGAAACCATAGAAGTCATTGTCTTGGATACGGCAGAGCGAGGCACCATTTTGCATCGCCACGCCCCAAATTCCCTGCCCGTTGTCCGGACCGGTCGTTCCCTGATGGAAAAACTGATTGTGGTGGATGTTGATTTCCGTGCAGCCCGGCAGATACGCGAAGCCCTGCTTACGTGCTGAATTGGCGTTGAGGTAGCACAGCATGGACGAGACGTGGATCTGGGCCATGCTCTCGAACAGGAACGCCACACCGTCACAGTTGACGTGGCCACCCTTGATCGACGTTCCCGGGCACTGATAGCCGCTTGCGTTGAAATGCCAGCCAACGCGGGCACCCTGAGTGGTGCAGTCGGTCGCGTTGATCCCCTCGACCGTCTGCTGGCCGTTGGCCCCAGTGCCGCACTGGACGAAGAACGCGGTCTCCACACCGTAGACGTTACAGCCGCGCATTGTGAAGTCGCCGACAGCAGATCCATCTGGCGCGGGCGTACCAAAAATATAGATGCCGTCGTTTCCGTGCGACCCGTAGCTCTCGTTCTCGAAGGCGACAATGCCAATGTTTTCGATACGCGCGAATGACGGGTTGTTGATTGCCAGGAAATGTCGCGGCTGCGACGAGGCTCCCTGGCGGCCTTCAAGCCGGATATCGCGAGCGAAGATAGTCTGGAAGTTTGAGCCGAGGGGCGAAGCGTTCACGAGATAAACCAGGCAGCCGCCCGAGGCGATGTTCGGCGCGTCCTGAATGTGCGCCGAAAACCCTTCGATAGCCGCGGTGCGAGCCGCAACCACGAGGCCGTTTTGCATCGAACCGGAGAATACCAGACGGCTTTCTTTCTCGGCGCCGACGACACGGACGCCGATGTCCTTCCCGGCTTCGATGTCCAGGGTGTCATTGAGCACTTGGATGCCGCCCGCGAGGACGAGCGTGCCGCCACCGGCGGCGATCAAGTCGGCTACCGCGGCCTTGTAGGCTGCGACGTTCGTGCTCGCGTCGGCGTTCTTATCGGCGCCGTAGTCGCTGGCCGCGAAAGTGCGGGTCCGGCCATGAATCGCCTTTGACAGGGAGGTTACGTCGCCCGAGCCTCCCGTACCGGGATCGCCCTTATCCCCCTTGTCGCCCTTGTCGCCCTTGTCGCCCTTCGGACCCTGCGCACCGGTGCCGCTGCCGCCACCGACTGGATAGGCCGCCGAGCTGATCTGATCCCAGGAGCCCCACACGCCGTCCTGCTTAACGCGCTGCCATGTCTTGGCTGCCCGGCCGGTCGGGTTCAGTTCTGTGGCGCGCTGCTCGATGAAATTGTCGCCGTAAGTCCAGGTCTGGACTTCGAGGTAGATCCATTCACTTGACCCGGACGGCGCGTTCGCCGCATCCGGAACAACGTATTGGCCGGTGTCTTTTACACCGTTAATGTCGGTGTACTGCGCTAACAGCGTGTTCGTAGCCACGATATTACCTCGCATCGGTAGAAAGTGCCCAGCGAACTGCTTGCGAAATCTCAGGCATGGCCCCTCGCCGTCACACGAGAATCGCCCCTCGCCGGGCGCCGGCACCATACGCATATCGGACAACATCAGACAATATGACGGACAAAATGGCTTGAAAAAATCAGACGCATCGGGCAGGTGTGATGCGTAGTGCTGCCGTCCGCAGCGCCGATCCCGGGAGTAGCCGATGCACCGTCAGCCCAAGGGCCAGAAGCTGGTTCGGACGACCATCCACCTCGACGCGGCCTTACTCGCGGCTCTCGACGCCGCCGGCCGAGCCCAGAATCTCACCCGCAGCGCCATGCTCGCGCAGCTCCTGCGCAAGGTGCTCCGCGTTCAGGGAGTTGCCGCGTGAGCATCGCTTTCTGTCTGATCGTATCGGACGGTGCGGCCGTCCGCGCGGTGCAGGCCGCCGCTCTCCCGCCCACGCTCGCAGCGGCGATCGAGCACCACATCGCGGCCACTATGGTCGAGCCGTCCGACGCGGCCGTGCCGCAGCTCGACCGCGCGGCGCGGACCGCCGAGGCCCAGGCGCAGGGTTACACCGGTATGTTCTGCGTTCACTGCCAGAGCGCCCGCACCAAACGGAACGGGGCATGCCTCGTTTGCGACGATTGCCGCCAGACCACAGGGTGCTCGTGATGACGATCACGCCCCGCTCCCTCGACGACGCGCGCCGGCTGCTGCCGGGCGTCGGCGTCTCGATCTATGCGATGACCCCTGGCGGGCCCGTCACCCTGGAGCTGCTGGAGGAAGGCCTTCCCGGCGAGCCGCCGCAGGCGATCACCTGGGAGGCGCCGACAGAGCGCGCGTGCTGGGAGAAAGCTTTCCCCGCCACGGAGGCCGAGCCCTTGGAGCAGAATCGCTTCTTGCCGTCCGAAGGCTCACGGGCCCGGGTCGAGCTGACTGCTGCCGTCTCAGACCCGGCCTCCGAGCTGGCTGCAGAGTTGACCGCCGAACTGCCACTCACGGCCTCAAAGGCCGGCGGACTGTTCGATTAATCGTCTGATCCGTCATCCGACAATTGAGGGGCCGATATGCGCGTTTGCAAGCTAACCCCCGGTCGCAGCCGATCCGAGCCTCAATCGCGGAGACCGATGCGCCCGCGCCGGACCAGAATGGCCTGAGGCCCGCCGCTAACCGGCCCCGCCCGCGCGGCTCCGGTCGCGCAGGCGTTTGATTCGTCATCCGCCACGAGGCCGCAGTGAACGTTCACGCCCGCATCGTCCGGACCACCTGCGCCGTTGCGTTCCTTGAACGACTCGACTTGCACGGCCGCCACCATCTCACGGCCCTCGATCCGGAGACGGGCGCGATCGAGTGCCGGAGCTTTGCGCCCGAGAGCTGGGGCGAGATCGCTGCCTGGATCGAGACGCGGGCCCATCTCAACCTGTACTATTCGGTCAACGAGCCGATCCCGAGCGCGCCGCATGCCAAGCTCCGGAAGGAGCACATCGCCCGGATTCGCGCCGTCGTCGCCGATCTCGATCCCGAGGGCGCGACGCCGGCCGAGACTCAGGCCTCGCGCGCCGCGCTGCTCGACCGCGCGGCCGAGCTGGCGAATGGCGAGCACCCGCCGACGCTGGCGATCGACAGCGGCAACGGCGTGCAGTTCGTGTGGATCTTGAAAGACAAGCTCGATCCCGCCGTCTACCGGATCGACGCGGAGGATCTCGGCGCCGGTATCAGTAGAGCGCTCGACGGCGACGCGGTGCAGAACATCGATCGCATCATGCGGCTGCCGGGCACCTTCAACCACTCGGCGCCGAAGAAGCGGGTGCGCGGGCTGCTGGGCGGCCCCGTGACGATCCTCGACGATTGCTCGCACCCCGACGCCCGCTACGAGATCGAGGCGCTGGAGCAGAGCTACGAGCCGATCGCCGGGGCCGACCAGAAGGACCGGGACGCGGCCGTCCAGGCGGCCCTCGACGCCCTGGAATGGGGTGCGGCGCAGGCCGGGCCGGGTGAAGACTTGGTTCGACGCCTGCGGGCCGACGCCGAGACAGATCCCTACTTCAAGGGCCTGCTCGCCGGCCGCTTGTCGAGCGCCCCTGGTGATGGCTCGGGCTCGGCATGGCGTGCTGCCCTGGCCGGTGCCATGGCGCGGAAGGCCTACGGCTTCAACGACTATGCGGCCGTGGCCTTTGTCTATCCGCTTGGCCAGCCAAGGGACGGCGGCGAGGTGACGGCGCGGATGATCGCCCGGGATTGGGCCCGGGTCGGCATGGCCGCCCGGGCTGCTGTGCCGAAGGCGAGCGAGATGTTCGTGCCTATCCTAGACGATTCCGAGCCGGATACCTCGCACTTCCCGTCCCCGGTGCCTCGGAGCTTCGACACCTACGAGCTGGGCGCGCCCAAAGCCCCACGGGGGCTAAAGCGCGTGCCGTTCGCCGAGGCCGCCCGGATGGCGCGCACGGCCGGCCGGCGCCCGCTGATCAAGGGCCTGCTCGATCAGGGCGCCATGACGGTGCTCTACGGAGACAGCAACGTTGGCAAGACCTTTGTCACGCTCCTGATCGCCCACCACGTCGCCACCGGGACGCCCTTCGCGGGCATGCGCGTGACCCAGGCCCCCGTGGTCTACGTGGCGGCCGAGGGCGGCCACGGGGTGACGCTGCGGGTCGAGGCGCTGCTGCGGACCCGGGGCGACGCGCCGCTGTTCGACTTCGTGCTCTCCGGCGTCGATCTGCTCGACCCCGAAGCGGACCTTGAGGAACTGATCGCCCTCCTGCGCGCGGGCCCAGGGGTCGGGCTCCTGGTGCTCGACACGCTCGCCCGCGTCATGGCCGGCGGCGACGAGAACGCCGTCCAGGACATGATGGGGTTGGTGCGCAACATCGACCGCATCCGGGCCGAGACGCAGGCGCACGTCCTCGTCGTCCACCATACCGGGAAGGACGCCACGCGGGGAGCCCGCGGATCGTCGGCGCTCCGCGGCGCCACGGATACCGAGATCGAGGTTGCCCCGGGCCAGATCGCCGTCACGAAGCAGCGCGACTTGCCGAAGACGTGGCGACATGCCTTCGCGATCAAGGGCGTGGACCTGTGGATCGACGAAGACGGCGATCAGGTCTCGGCGGCCGTGGCCGAGCTGGTGGAGACCAAGGCGGAGGTGCCGCCCGGCATGGCAACCGCGAAGGAACAGGAAGTGCTGAACGCCCTGGTCATCGCGTCGGAGACTTCGGAGGAAGCCAGGGGCGGCGTGAAGGTCGATGAGATCGTGTCGGTCATGGACGGCGGCGACAAGGACGTTGTCCGCGTGGTCCTGACCCGGCTCCTCGCCAAGCGTCTCGCCGTCCGGATCGACCGCGGGCTGTGGCGCCCAGCGAAATCCGCGCGCACGCCGGGCAATCCGAACGCAATGTTCTCGGTGATCCCGGACGACGACGAACAGGACAAATTGTCCGAAACGGACCTGTTCGACTGAAACGAAACAAACGTAACAAGACGTAACGCCAAACGTAACAAGCGGTCGAGGCGAGCAGACGTAACAAGACATAACAGAAAACGTAACAAGCAAAATCAACTACTTAGCGCAAACGAAACAAGACGTAACACCGACCCCCGGCACCTCCAGACCGCAGCCGGCGGTAAGCTCCCCCTTTAGGGGGACTTCCGCTGCATAGGGCGCCCCGGCCAGTTCTGTTACGTTTCGACCGGATCCGGGGCGTAACAGACGGACCGTCCGATCGAGGTGAAACCGGACAAAACGTCCGGAAAGATTTCCCAGCGCTTTTTCTCATCCGGTGATGGGCTCGACCACCGCGGCTGTTCGAGGCGGTCCGCCCGCTGGTGCCCTGGGCGCCCACGCTGGCGCAGACGGGCTGGCACAGGCCAATGCCCCGAGGGGCCCCGGGCGCCCAAACCATGCGGCGTGATCCGGATAGGCCCGAGAATCGCCAGAAACGGCCCACCAACCGCCGCGGCCAGATTTTCTAGTTCCTGCGAGCGGCGAGGCAATTTCCGGCCGCGGGTGGGTCATTTTTGGGGATTTAGTCGGACTTGGTTGGCGACAGATCAGACAACGAAAGAGGCCGGCTCGGTGCGGAGCAGGCCTATCAGGTCGTGCGGGGTAGGGCAGGCTAGGGTTCGTTCGGATCGCAGCGCCTGTGAATCCATTCCGTGAGCTTGGTCAGGCCCAGGAACGGGAAAGCGACGGCGGCGCCGATGACGGCGAGGGCCACGACGTAGAGCATGGCTAAAGCCTCCGCGTCGCGGCGGCGAAGGCCGCCACGGCGACGACGGCGAGCAGGACAATCCCCGCCCTGGCGAGCGGGAGAAGTGCGCGACCAGTCATGCGACCCGCTCGACCAAGACGACATAGCCGGACACGTCGAGGCGGGCCGATACGGCGCCCGCGCGCAGCGTCATGGCGGCGGCGCAGGCGGCACGGTAAGCGTTCCAGCCGCCCTGCGTGTCCCGCAGCGACAGGCCGTGCAGGACGTTTTGCACCGCCTCGACGAAACGGGCGCCTGCGGTATCGACCCGGCGGGCGGGCGGCGCCTCGACGGCGCGTCCCTCCCCGGGGGCGAAGGTGGTGACGTGGTACTCGGCCATGAACATGCTCCCTCAGGTTTGGCGCCGTTCGGCGCCCCGCGGCTGTGGCGGTTGCTGCGCCCTCCGAGTGGAAGGCGCACGCATCGCAACAGCGTCGGACGACAGATCAGACGATGAGGCCGAAGGCTGCGCGCGACTCGGCGGGAACGGGGAGGGACTCGCCGTCCGGACCCGGCGCGATGGCGAACCAGTCGCGGTCGATCGTGGTGATCGGCGGGCGCCCAGGGAGGCAGACATAGACGTTGCCAGTCCCGTCCGGCAGGCCGCCAGCATAGAACTGCCCGGACCAGCCAAGCTTGAGCGCGAGGCGCGCCGCGGCCCGCGTGTGGATGTGGTCGGCGCTCGCGTCATAGGTGTACGGGATCGTCACACGCCCGGCAGACGCTTTGGCCGAGACGCGAGCGCCTCTGCTGTTTGTCGGGCCGTGATACTTCGTGATGATGGCTTGGCGCATGGCAGCGAGTCCTGATTAATCGATTGTCAGCGATAAAAGTGGATCATTTCGGGGGTGTCGTGCTCGTATCGAATGTATTGTTTGGCTGTATCGCGGTTGGACGCACGGAAATAATGCGTCCAGCCATTATGATCCATGGCGCAATACAGTCGTTGGCCATGGCCCCAGTAGGCGCCGCCCGCGTCGTATCCGCCACTGTCGAGACGCACGCGGAAAAGCTGGATGCGGTGCTCCGGATCGAGATTGCTGACAGCGGGGGATGGGCGGCCCATGCCGGCACCGCGGGAGCGGTCTCCCATCCATCCGGGGTCGGGCGTGACGTGTGGAGCGATGTGCATGCCGTGGGCCTTAGTTGGTCGTGCGACAGATCAGACATTTGGTGCCTTCACAAGGCGGCCGGTCACGGGATCCCGCCAGCGGCGCGAGCGAGGGCAGTAGATGGGCCCGGCCGCATCGGTAGGGGTAGGCACCTCGGCGAGCGCTGCGTTGCCGCGTGCGATGCGCGTCAGGGGTACGAGCGCCGCAGCAGTTCCGGCGATCACAAGGCCCGCCGCAAACATGACGATGTGCGAGGGGGCGGGCGGCGCCTCGGGAAGGGGCGCGGTGTAGGCGTAGAACGTGGAAACGTGGTCGATCGCGGCGGCGGCGGGCGCCGCTGCGGTCGAGGCCATCGCGGCGAGGGCGAAGGCGGTTAATAAGGGGCGGGGTTTGGTCCGGTATGTCATCACGCTGCGTCCTCTGGTGGCGCTGCAACGCCTTCGTTATCGGACGTATTGTCTGATATGTCAACTGTCAAAACGGACAAAATGTCCGACGCGGAGTTGCGGCAAATGGCAGGAGGTCTATAATCCTGCTGCGGCAAGGCTTTGCGAGGAGAGCGGCAAGTGCCTGATTTAAAGGGACGACTGACGCCCCAAGAACACGAATTCGTAGAGGCGATGGTTCGCAGCGGCGACGCCCTCTACAGCGCGACCGTCGCAGGCTACGCACAACCGGCGTCTGCCGCCTCGAAGGTCATGCGGCGCCCCGATATCGCGTCCGCGATCCAGGCACAGGCGCGGGCGCGCATCCAAGGCGAAGGCTCGGCCGTCGCCGCAAAGGTGCTGATCGAGATCGCCAGTGATCCGACCGCACCGAAGGCACCCCGGGTCGCGGCGGCGACACGCCTTGCCGACATGACGCAACTCGGCGGACTCGGACCCGGCGGGCTCGACAAGCCGCTATCCGAGATGACGCGCGCCGAGCTGGTCGAGGCCCGCCAGCGCGCGGTCGCCTACCTCGTCGAGCTTGACGCGCCGGTCATCGAAGGCACGGCGCTTCCGGCGCCGGAGCCCATCGTGGGCGGGCTTTTCGACTGATTTGCGCGCAAAAACGGCGCGCGAAGCTACTAACCTATTGATCTAATAGGGGTTGGCGTAATTGTAAGGGAATTACGGACCCTCGCGCGCCTCGCCGATTGCGTACCTGCGCGGCGTCCGGCGCCGCTGAGGCGCCAGCCTAGGCGCGCCGGCGCTGGCCGGCCCCCGGGTACACCCGCGCCCACGCGCGGCGGCCGTGGCCGGGCGTCCTGACAAAAATTCTGCCCGAACCCGCGACCGGACATCTTGTCCAAGCTGCGCGGCCTTACCATAATGCTACCTAGAGTGGCGATAACGTCTCAGATCCAAACGGTCTGCGGCATCGGACCCGTCAACCACTGCCTGTGACAAAAACATATATCAGCTTCTACTACCCGACTGATTTGTGGACATCTATTCAGGGGAGCTGTCTATTAGTATCGCCGATGATTTCAAAACCTTTTTGTCTAACATCGCAGTAGATAACGCCGCTACGATATCTCTTCGATACGGTGAGATAACGCGTGCGTTGAATAAGAAATTTCGAGCGACAGAGTCGGACACCGCCAACACTTTGCAAGTTGGATCTTATGGTCGCTGGACGGCTATTAAGGGTATATCTGACCTAGATATGCTATATATCATGCCCAATGCTTCTTGGATCGGTTATAGCAACGGCGGCCAAAGTAGGCTGTTGAGTGAAACAAGAGCTGCGATAATTGCGAGATACCCTCGGACGGAGGTGGTGGTCGATCGATTAGTCGTCCAAGTCGTCTACCAAAAATTCCACATCGAGGTTCAGCCGGTGTTCGAGCAGGAAGACGGGAGTTTCCTATATCCTGACACTTACAGCGGCGGATCGTGGAAAACCACGAAGCCGCGTGATGAGCTTGATGCCATCGCAGGTGGCGACCTCCTTAAAAACCGCAATCTGCGCAGACTTTGCAAAATGACCCGAGCTTGGAAAAACAAGCACGGCGTGCCTATGGGCGGACTTTTGATCGATAGTCTAGCGGACCGATTCTTGGCTGGAACTGAAGATTTTGATGACAAGAGTTACCTATATTATGATTATATGAGCCGTGATTTCTTCGAGTACCTTAGCGAGCTACCCAAGCAGGCTTACTTTGCGGCTCTAGGAAGTGGACAACGAGTAAAAGTAAAGAAAAATTTTCAAGGCAAAGCTAAACGGGCCTATGAACTGTCCTTGGCGGCAATCGATGCGACGGATGACACTTTGCGTAATGAAAGGTGGAGGAAAGTATTTGGGCGTGGATTTCCGCCTGCTGTCGTCGCAGAGCGGGTCGAGAAATCGGTGTTGGCGGAAGATAACTTCTCGGCGAGGAATACCGAGGAATTTATTGAAGATCAATTTCCCGTTGACATTCGTTATCCAATTGATCTGGACTGTGAAATAACACAAAACGGTTTTCGACCATTCAAATTGAGAGAATCTCTAAGGCACAAGCAACCGATAGTTTTTAAACGATCGCTGAAATTCTACGTGGCAAACGATAGATCCATACCGGGGCGGTATGATTTATATTGGAAGGTGCTCAATCGCGGTTCAGAAGCGATTCGTCGTGACCAGATCCGGGGCCAGATCGTTGCTGATGCTGGGTACAAGCAGCGGGTCGAACAGTCCAATTTTAGAGGTGATCACGTCGTCGAATGCTACGCTGTACAGAATGGTGTAGTGGTGGCATCTGATCGGATTCGAGTCCCGATCCGGCCGGGTTAAAGGGTAGGTTGATGGACAAGGCGCATCTGCTTAAATCGATCGCGGAAACGGGATACAATGTGGGGTTTGGGGCAAAAAAACATTTTGCTACGTACGACATAGTAGAGAAAGGCCCGGGCTGGATTGGATTTATCTCATTAGCTTGCGGTATATCTGGTCTGGTTTTCGAAGAATTATCGACTAAGGTGCCCTCTTTGATTTTGTCGATTGCTGGTGTCGTAGCCTTGTATATCTCATTTTACAGGGCTGCGGAGTACGAAAAGGCGGGGAAAGAAATTACCGCGATATATAATGAACTTCGTGACCTATATCGATCCGTACAAAGTGATACAGATTCACAGTTGGCGGCGGCGCAGCTCAGTGCAGCAGAAGCACGTTTCTTTGGGATCTCAATAAGCAAACAGATACTTTTTTCAGATTGGTATGCGCATTATAAGTTTTTTGGACAGCATCAGAGTTCATGGATCAACGAGCAGCTAAATTTTAAATTTTGGAAAGATATGGTCCCGGCTTCGGCCAAATTATTCCTTGTAGTTCTTGGGATGACATCCATCATCGGCGCTGCTTTCCTGATCGCACGATCCTGTGGACTCCTGTAGGCAGCAATTTTTTTTGCTTTGCGGACATATCAGCGCTCTCGGCGCTGGTAGCACAATGTCTCGGTTGCACAGACGGCGAGTCCAAGCAGCACTGATCCAAAATCGAGCAACCCGAGCACAGTAGCAAGTGGCCCGCTCGCGCCGCTCGAAGCTTAGTGATCCTTGCCATTGCCCAGGCGAGGCGGCGGCACGACCGCGTCGGCGAAATCGTCCAATAAAGCGAGCTGAAAGTCCAGGCCGAGCGCCGCCATGATCCGCTGCCAGCGCGGGTTGCGAAGGTCGATCCGCAGCCGCTCCTCCACTGTGAGAGCAGCGAAGTCCTCTCGTGCAGGCCCCGGCGGGAGTTGCTCGCCGATCAGGGCAACAGAGAGCATCTCGGATCGTTAAGGGGTGTCCTCATGTGCGGAATTTACCCCATGCATGCTGGCTGATGAAGTCGTAGTGCGTCTGCTTGACTTAACGGACTTATCAGACATATCGTCTGCCATGGCTCGCTTTCCACTCACCGCCGCCGCGCTGGAGCAGGAAGCCGAGATCTTCATCTCGGGTCTGCTCGCTCAGCCGGCGTTCTCGGCCGCGATCCAGGAGCTTGTGATGGCATCCGTCAGCGAACTGAAAGCCGCCCTCGACGCCGCGAAGGCGAGCGTCGATGGGCTCACCGCCAAGGTCGGGCAGGTCTCGGGCTCCGGGATCGACCCGGCCGACCTTGATCCGGTGCTCGCCGAGGTGAACACCCTCCGGCAGACCGTCGAGGCGCTCTCGGCTTCTCTTCCGGCATCGAAGGCTGCGCAGTCGGCGACCCCCGCGACCTGATCTCCTCCCCAGAACGCCGCATCGGCCCCCGCCGCCCCGCCACGATGTATCGTTGGCGGGGCTTATTATAGCGCGGAAGCATTTTATGAAGTTTGTGTCTCCGCTACTTCTGATTCTTTTTCCATTCATACTCGCGCTTCAAAATCTTTTTTACTTCGAGATCGCAATCATTGCTTACCATGTTCTTGATGTTTTCCTCTAATTGGTCGCGGCTGTAATTCCGCTGCACGTAGAAGAAATTAACTGACCCTGTATAATCTGTATCGCGGCCATTGAATGTGTTCTTAACGTTAAGAGCTTCTTGGTCGCAGGCGTCACCGCCTGTTATTCTGACTGAATAGTACGGCACAGTTTAGCTCCGGAATTAATTAGTGGGTGGCGCGCTCTAGTTTTTATACGAGGTTTTCGCTGTCGCTTTGAGGACTTTGATGTAAGTATCCGCCCATTATTAGGCTTCAATGTTCTGTCAGCTCAAGTGCAACCTGGGGGGCAGCCTAAAATCGGCGCAACCAATCGGGTGCCTCTCGTCCGATGGACGTTCGTTCAATCAGACGAAATGACCGACCGCCTTCTTTGCGGAAAGCGTGCCGCGCCGTAATTCTGTGGCCTAGCGAAGTTTCCTTCGTCTTGTGATTGTCTGATATCTGTCATATGAAGGGCAGGCTATGACGCTTCCCGCCCTCATCCGTCGAGCGTTCTCCTTCACCGCCTTTCAGCAGGCGCAGGGTGACGACCGGTTTCCCGGCACGGAGCTGGATGTCGAGCTGGACACCACGAACAATGCCGTCGAGGCGCTGATCGACAGCCTGCGGACCGTGCTGCGGGCGGACGGCAAGCTCCAGAATGGGATCGTCACCCGGAACAGCCTCGCCGCCGACATCACCCTCGGCGTCGGCGCCGCCCGGCCCTGGAGCGTGGCCGTCTCCTACCTCGCCGACGAGACCGTCACCCGCGGCTACCTGATCTACCGCGCCGTGGCGCCCTCGCTCGGCGTCGATCCGGCGAAGGATGCGTCCGGCGCGAGCTGGGAGGTCGCCGCCGATCTATCGCAGGCGGTCACGATCGCGGCCGGCGGGGTGGGCACGGCTGCGCTCCAGACCGGCGCCGTCACGAACGACAAGCTCGCGGGCGGCATCACGGGCGACAAGCTCGCGGACGGCTCGATCCCGGCCTCGAAGATCGGCGCAGGCCTGGGCGTGGTGCCGATCGGCGCCCGTATAGCCTTTGGCGGAATCCGCGCGCCGACCGGCTGGCTGCTAGAGGCCGGGCAGGCGGTCTCGCGGGCGACCTATGCCGAACTGTTCACGGTGCTGACGGAGACCCTGGTCTGCGACATCGCGATCGGCCAGCGGACGCTCACGAATGCCCAGAAATCGATCGCCGGACTCGGGCTCCGCTCGGCGATCGTCGAGGGCCCCGGCATCCCATCGGGCACCCGCCTGACGAGCGACACCAACGGGGCGCTCACGATCAACGCCGATCCGACCGCCAGCGCTGTCCAGGCCACGGTCCGGTTCTTCCCCTACGGCAACGGAGACGGCAACAGCACCTTCAACGTGCCGGACAGCCGCGGCCGAACCGACTTCGGTCGAGACGACATGGGCGGGCAGGGCGCCGGGCGGCTGGTCCAGACGCTCGACGGCGGCAGCCTCCAGGCCGGCGCCTTCGACGCTGCGGCGGGCCGGGAGCAGATCCTGCTCAAGCTGACGAACCTGCCCACGGACCTGCCGGGCGGAAAAGTCACGGTGAGCTATCCGAACTACAACACGTCCGGATACGCCAGCGTCGCCAACATCCTGTCGGCCGCACAGGGCGCTCTGGTGACGAGCGTATGGACCGGCGAGGCCGCCAAGGTTCTCTCGACGCAGGAGACCCGGACTTTCGGCGTGGATGGCGCGAAGTCCAATCCCAACGGGTCTCAGCCGTTCGGGATCGTTCCGCCCGCACACATCACCAACAAGATCATCTTCGCTGGAGTGTGAGATGCAGTCCCGTCTGCCCTACATCTGCTCGACCTTCGGCGTTCGAGCCCAGAACGATCTCGGCTACACGCCCAGCAAGGTCGCCGGCCTGTTCGGCAACGGCGATGTCGAGAGCGGCGGCTACAGGACGCTCCAGGAGACGCATCCGATCGTCGAGGGCTCGGCGGGCGGCTTCGGTTGGATGCAGTGGACCGGTCCGCGGCGCCGGGCCTACGAGGCGTGGTGCGCCGCGCTCGGACTCGACAAGTACGCCGACGAGACGAACTACCGCTACATGGTCCACGAGCTGCTGACGATCGAGACGGCAGCGCACCGCGCGATCCTGGAGTGCGCCGACACGCCGGAGGCCGCCGCGGCCGTGGTTTGCACGAAGTACCTGCGCCCCGGCGTGCCGCACCTGGAACGCCGGATCGAAGCCGCCAAGGCTGCGGCGGGCTACCTCGCAGCCGCGGGGCAAGCGAGCAACACGGGCTCGACCACGACGCCTGCGTCTGATCCGTCGCATGACGATGCGTCCCGCGGCGAAGCGCCGGCCGTCCACATCGTGCGTGGCGGCTGGCCCGAGGACAGCCTGTCCAAGTTCGAGGTCGAGGCGATCCAGCGTCGGCTGCTCGAACTTGGCTACCACGTCGTCGGCTTCGTGGACGGGACGTGGGGCGAGCGCACCGCCGCGGCGATTACCGCACTCCAAGAGAGCGCCCACACCCAGCTCCAGCGCAGGGAGGTGGTGATCGACGGCCATTACGGGCCCCAGACCCGCGCGCTGCTCGCAGACGACGCCAGCAAGGCCAGCGTGTCGCCGACGCGCGCCCGCGTTACGGCCCAGCAGCTCGCGGCCGGCGGCCATCCGGTGGTGAAGGCCGGCTCGAAGATCACCTGGGCGTCCCTGGGCTCGATTGCCGCCGGGCTCGGCGCCTTCGCGGTCGCCCTGACGCAGAACTGGTCAACGACCCTCGATCTGCCCTTCCCGTTCTCCCTGCTGCTCGGCTTCCTGCCGCCCTGGGCGCTGCCGATCGCGGTGGTGGCCTTCAACGTCTACACCGCCCTCAAGGCGTCCGGCCTGATCGGTGCCGCCGTCGATCGCGTGCGGCAGGGGATCGACAACACCGGGGCGGCCCAGGTTGGGCCCGCCAAGCTCACTCTGCCGAACCTGCCCTTCGGCCTCGATCAGCTCCTGCCCCGGTCTTGATCGGGATCCTCGCCATCGCTGCCTCTGCCGGGACGACCGCGGCGGCGCCACCAGATTCCCCGGCCGGCACCATGCAACTCGACATAACGACACTGATCGCGATCGGGAGCTTCATCGTGGCCATCGGCACGCTGATCTGGCGCGGCGGCGGCGAGGTCGCGGCGCGCAAGGCCTTCGAGATCGAGCAGGCGAAATCCGACGCCGAGCGGCAGAAATGGCGGGAGGAGTTCGAGCGATCGGTCGATCAACGCTTTGCCGCCGTCACCAGCGCCTCGACCCTCGTGCGGGAGCAGCTCGGCGAGGTTCGCGAAAATATCGCGAAGAATTACGTCACCAAGAGTGAAATCAAGGATGTTGAGCTTCGTGTGACCAACAGCCAGGACCGCATCGCCGATCATCTCGACAGGATCGATGCCCGCCTGAACGAGATGCAGGCACGGGTGCTGGAGGCGATCAACAAGGCGACGAGCCGTGGCTAGGATCGATCCGGTCACGCGCAAGCGGAAAGACTTCGTCCGACTGGCCAAGCCAGAGGTGGAGCGCAAGGCCGAGCGGGAGCGCGCGATTGCGCTGATCCGCGCCCTGGACCGCGAGGAGATCGTTACCGAAGCGCGCGAGCGCTTCATGCCGTTTGTGCGCTTCACCATGCCGGACCCGCAGGATCCGGACGACGCGAAGCGCTCGGCCTACGACGATCAGGACTTCCACCGAGCGATCGGCCTCGCCCTGGAGAAGGTCGAGAGCGGCGGCATGCCGTTCCTGATCCTCACCGTGCCGCCCCGGCACGGGAAATCGCAGCTCACCTCGCGGCACTTCCCGGCTTGGCTGCTCGGGCGCAACCCGCGCCGGCACATCGTGGTCGCCGCCCACACCGACAACCTCGCCGAGGATTTTGGCGCCGACGTGCGCGCCATCATGTCGACGCCGCAGTACAAGCAGGTCTTCCCGGAAGTCCGATTCCAGCGCGGCGGCAACGCCAAGAACCGGCTCCAGACCACCGCGGGTGGGCTCGCCTTCTTCGTCGGCCGCGGCACCGCCCTGATCGGCCGCGGCGCCGATTTCCTGATCCTCGACGACCTGATCAAGAACGCCGAGGAAGCGCGCTCGGCCGCCGTGCGCGAGGAAGTCTGGGAGTGGGTCGTGAAGGTCGCCATGACCCGCCGCATGAGCGCCCGAAGCCCGGTCGTCATCATCATGCAGCGCTGGCACGAGGATGATCCGGTCGGCCGCATCACCGATCCGACGAACCCGCACCACGATCCGATCCTGGCCTCGAAGTTCAAGATCATCGACCTGCCGGCGCTCGCGGTCGATGACGATCCGCTCGGCCGGCCGAAGGGAGCCGCGCTATGGCCGCTTTCGAAGGGCCAGCCGAAGTTCGACGCGGAGTTTCTGGAGCAGCAGCGGCGCCTCGATCCGATCGGCTTCCACGCGCTCTACCAGCAGCAGCCGAGCGCCGTGGACGGCACGCTGTTCCTGCGCGAGAACATCCGCCTCTACGGGCCGGACGAGCTGCCCGCGAACCTCACGCCCTACTGCACGAGCGACCACGCCACGGGCGAGGACCGGAAGAAGCACGACGCCACCGTACTCCTCGCGGGCGGGCTCGACCGGGGCAACTCCTTGTGGCTCACGGACTGCGTCTGGGAGCGCTGGGCCACGGACAAGGTCGTCGAGGCCATGCTGCGGCTCGCCCAGGAGCGCAGGCCGCTGGTCTGGGCGGCCGAGCGCGGGCACATCTCGAAGTCGATCGGTCCGTTCCTGCGCAAGCGGATGGAGGAGACCGGGATCTTCTTCCCGATCCGCGAGATCACGCCGGTCGACAACAAGGAGGTCCGGGCGCAGGCGATCGCCGGACGCGTCGCCCAGGGCAAGGTGTTCCTGCCGCGGCACGCGCCCTGGACGGAGCGCGCGATCGACGAGCTGCTCAAGTTCCCCAACGGCCGCAACGACGATTTCGTGGATGCGCTGGCCTACTTCGGCATCCTGCTCCAGAGCATGTTCGCCCCGGGTCGGACCGTCGAGGAGCGGCGCGCGACCGAGCCCAAGACGGGCTCCTACGCCTGGATCAAGGCGCAGCAGAAGCGCCAGGAACAGGCCGAGCGGTTCCGGATCGGGGGAGGGTACTGATGTTCGACGACCCCCAGGCCGCCCTCGCCGACGAAGCGCCCCCGACCGCCGCCGAGGTGCCGCCGGCCCAGGATGGCGCGCGCCGGGATCCGGCCCCGACCGAGCAGGACCTGGCGCTCCAGCGCCGGATCACGCGGACCATCCGCGAGGACAAGCGCCACTTCAAGAAGGCGTTCGAGCAGATGCGCCGCGATATGCGAATCGCGATGAAGGGCCACGACAACGACTGGAGCGACGACAAGTACAAGGCGAACATCACGGGCCGGCACGTCAAGGCCAAGACCGCGTCGCTCTACGCGAAGAACCCGAAGGCGGTCGCCCGGCGCGCCGACAAGATGGACTTCAAGATCTGGAACGAGGATCAGCAGTCGCTGCTGATGGCCTTCCAGACGATGCAGGCCGCCCAGGCCGCCGCGGCGCTGTCGCAGCAGCAGGCGGCCGGCGAGCCGAGCGCCATGGTCGGCCACAACGGCGGGCCGCCGATCGAGCCGCAGCTTCCTCCGGGCTTCGCCGAGGCCCAGGCGCTGATCGCCGACTTCCAGCAGGGCATGGCCGCGCGGATGCAGGCCCAGCGGATCGCGAAGACGCTGGAGAAGCTGTTCGCCCACGCGATCCGCGAGCAGCAGCCGCTGGGCTTCAAGGAGAGCATGAAGCAGACCGTCCGGCGGGCCTGCACGACCGGCGTCGGCTACGTGAAGCTCTGCTACCAGCGGCAGATGGGCCCGTCCCCGAGCGTGGAATACCGGCTCAACGACAGCCGCGTGCGCCTGGAGCACCTCAAGAATCTGATCGAGCGGCAGCGCTTCGAAGACGGCGACGTGACTGATCTCGAAGCAGAGGCGGCCGAGATCGAGCATCTCGTCGAAGCACTCTCGGCCGAACCCGAGGTCGTCGCGTCCGAGGGGCTGGTGTTCGATTTCCCGCAATCGACCCGGGTCATCCCGGACCGGCTGTGCCGGTCGCTGGAGGGCTTCGTCGGTGCCCGGCACCTGACGCTGGAATACCTCTACACCCCCGACGAGGTGAAGGAGATCTTCGGCGTCGAGCTGGGCCGGAAATTCAAGCCCTACAACGCCAACGGCAAGCTGGCGGACGACACGTCCGAGGCCTACCAGCACCAGAGCGACCTGCTCGACGCGGAGACGCCGGCCGGCGAGCAGCAGAAGGGCGACCTGTGCCTCGTCTGGGAGTATTTCGATAAGGCGGCGGGGCTCGTCTACTACATCTGCGACGGCTACGAAGGTTGGCTCAAGCCGCCGGGCAATCCGGACGTGTTCGTCGACCAGTTCTGGCCGGTCTGGGCGCTCACGTTCAACGCCGTCGAGAGCGAGGACGAGCTGTTCCCGCCCTCCGATGTCGCGCTGCTCCGGGACATCCAGAAGGAGTACAACCGCTCGCGCGACGGCAAGCGGGAGCACCGCCGGGCCGCGCGCCCGCGCTGGGTGTTCTCGAAGGGCGCCTTCACCGACGAGGATCTGGGCTGGCTCGGGACCGCTCCGGCATTCACCGCGACGGGGCTCAACATCGACCCCACGAAGGACATCAAGACCCAGCTCCAGGCCGTGCCGGTGCCCGGCGTCGACCCGAATCTATACGATGTCGGGGAGATCATGACCGATCTCCAATACGTGGTCGGCAACTCGACCGCGGGGCTGGGCACGCCCCAGAAGGGGACGGCGACCGCCAACTCGATCGCGGCCGGCGCCAACGCCACGGCCGATCAATCGTCGATCGACGATCTCGATAACTTCCTGACGGCGGTCGTCCGGGGCGCCGGGCAGATTCTGATGCGTGAGATGTCCGAGCAGACGGTCGTCAAGGTCGTCGGGCCGGGCGCGCTGTGGCCCGAGCAGACCCTACAGGAGATCGCGGACGAATTGTCCCTGGAGATCGAGGCCGGCTCGACCGGCAAGCCCAATCAGGCCGTCGAGATCGCGAATTGGGAGAAGATGCTGCCCTTCATCATGCAGATGCAGGGAATCAGCCCGCAATGGCTGGCGCGCGAGACACTCCGGCGCCTCGACGACCGCATGGATCTTACCGAAGCGCTGGTGGACAGCCTGCCCTCGATCGTCGCGCAGAACCGGCAAGCGGCGTCAGCGCCGGGCGATCCGAACGCCCAGCCGGAAGCCCAGGGCCACAACGGCATCGCGAACGGTCCGGCGGCTCCGGGTGGGCCCGCCGGGCGAGGCGCACCGATGGGCGCGCAACGAAAACGGCCTCTGTCGTAGCACAGCGCGCGTTTGCCCTTCCTAGAGTTTAGAATTTCTGCCAAGTTCGCAGCGCAGAGTCCCATAGCGGCCGCGCCGCAGACCTTGAATTGACGCCGAAGGTATGCGGTATTGGGTATCCTGGAATGATTTTGAGTCAAAGAGAATCGATTAATTTTGATGAGCTAATCGCTCAAGCAAAGACGGCTTCCGATAAGCTTGAAGCCGCTATATCGGTGCAACGCACCAGAACGATCGCATTCTTATGTTTTTCTATTGTTATGTTGGCGATCGGGGTTCTTGGTGTCAGTTATCAAATACTTCACGGTGGG
This sequence comes from Methylobacterium brachiatum, assembly GCF_900113845.1. NCBI lineage: Bacteria > Pseudomonadati > Pseudomonadota > Alphaproteobacteria > Hyphomicrobiales > Methylobacteriaceae > Methylobacterium > Methylobacterium brachiatum. The sequence goes on from NZ_FOQW01000003.1 coordinate 141,541, forward strand.
AACATATTTTTACTGCCTGGAGAGTATGTCAAATATTATACGTGGTTTTTCGTGTCAATTTCCGTCATTGCAATAATTTTACTTGTCTTAGCAATAATTTCGCTGCTTAAGCTTCAGGAAAGCTATGTCAATGCCAAGCTGACCAAGGAGCGCATTCAGATTGCTATTGGAAAGGCGGAGCAGCTGGCTTCGATTGTCCATGAATAAGCCCATCGCACCGAATCCAAACGCTCCGGCGGTCAATCCGACGCCGCATAATGACGCAACTGCGGTCATTAGCGAGCTGCAAGAGGCCACACGGCAAGGTTTTAGCATTGCAGAAAATTCACGCAAAGCGGCACGTCTGTTTTCTCTAGAAAGCACTTCAGTGCTAGTCGGTACATTTGGTATCGCTATTGGATCTGCTGCTGCTTACGGCTTATCTATTGCTTTCAATGCGATTTCTTTTCCAGTCGCGGAAGGTATTGCCATAATTGGTGGATTGTCTGGTGCGCTGTTGATGCTGCGTGGCCCGAAGTCAATAGGGAATGAGCAGAAAGAAGAACAGGGGCGGCGGAAGGCTAAAGCGATAGCCGATGATTTTGAAGCTCTGCCTGCTCCGTTGCAAACGGCTTGCACTCCTGCGTTTGTCAGTGAATATCAGAAGGCAAGGTTTGGTCACGTTGTCGTCGATGTCACTCCTGTAGACGGGGGCTAGGCTCAGCTAGGGCATTCCAAAATGTCTGATGTGTCTTGCGACAATGGACAAAATGTCGTATCGAAGCGTAGAGTTAGAGGATCCCCATGGACCCCGAGAACGAAGATCTCTCGCGCGAGCTGGAAGCTGAGCTAGAGGCTCACGCCAACGCGGGCGAGGCGGGCGGGCAGGGCGGTGCCGAAGGCGCCGGATCGGCCGAGAGCGGGGGCGCGTCCGCCCCGCAGGCGAAACCCGAGGATGAAGGCCTCCTGGGCGTGGTCCGCGATGCGGCCCCGGCCAGGAAGCCCGACGCAGCGGCGGCCTCGCCAGCCGATGGCGCCGAGACGGGCCAGCAGCCCGGCGATGGTGCTCCCAAGCAGCCGGACAACGAGAATTACTCGGATGTCCCGTTCAACAAGCATCCGCGGTTCCGCCAGCTCTTAAGCGAGCGGAACGCCAACAAGACCGATGCCGAGCGGTATCGGCAGGTCGACACGTTCATCCGCGACCACGGGATGTCCGCCCAGGAGGCGGCAGACCTGCTAACGGTGGGCGCCATGGCGAAGACCAACCCGGCGAAAGCCTGGGAGCTGGCGCGCCCATGGGTCGAGAACCTCTTGAAGGCGTGCGGAGAGGTGTTGTCGCCTGACCTGCAACAGGCCGTCCAGGAAGGCCGGATGACCATGGAGGCCGCCTACGAGGTGAGCCGTTCGCGGGCGTCCGTCGCCAGCATGGAGGCCTCGCGCACGTTCGAGAGCGAGCGCCGCGAGCAGCAGGCCCGTGACGAGCAGGCGCGCTCGATCACGGCCGCTGCCGAGGAATGGGAGAACGACCGCCGGGCGAAGGACCCGAACTACGACGCCAAGCTCGAACAGATCCACCGCGAGATCGCGTGGCGCCACCACAACGGGGACCGTCCGAAGACGGCCGCCGAGGTCAAAGCCCAGCTCGACGACGCCTACAAGGTCGTCAACGCTGCGCTCCAGCCTCCGGCCGCACCGGGGGCCCCGGGCAGGCAGGCGGCCCCGCGCAATGCGGTCAAGCCCGTCACGGGCGGATCTGTGGCTGGTGGCAACGCGAAGCCCGCGCCCCGGTCCATGCTGGAGGTCGTCCAGCAGGCCGTGGGCTAGGCTCGCAGCATCTTAGGACACGGTCATGCCGTTCACTGCGAACGAACTGGCGAACATCGCCAACTCTGCGCTCGACTACTACCTCAACAAGGGAAAGACCGAGAAGCAGAACATCCAGGACAAGCCGATGATGCAGGCCTTCGAGGCCTCTTCGGGGCAGTTCCCGGGTGGTAAGGGGCTGGTCTCCATCGGCGTGAAGGGCGGCCAGGGCGGCGGCTCCTTCCACGGCTACACGCACGACGATCAGGTCTCCTACTACAACCCGGCGTCCAACCTGCGGGTCGGCTACGCCTGGAAGGAGCACCATATCGGCCTGGGCCTGACCCATACCGAGCTGAAGATGGACGGCATCACCGTCATCGAGGACGGCGCCGAGCAGACCACGAGCGAGAAGGACGGCCGCGAGCAGTTCGCGCTCGCGAATCTGCTCGACAGCAAGCTCGAAGACTTCGACGAGGACAAGAAGAAGTCATGGGATGCGCTGATCCACGGCGACGGCACGGGCGACGCGAAGGCCCTGGCCGGCATTCGCTCGATCATCCTCGACAGCCCCGGATCGGGCACGACCGGCGGCCTGTCGCGCGCGACCTACCCCTGGTGGCGCAACCGGGCGGCTACGGCTGCCGCGGCGAAGGACGGTGTCGGCAACGACGCGATCACCAGCTCCACGGCCGGCGGCGGCACGCTGATGACCTTCCTTCAGGCCGAGGACCGGCAGCTCAAGCGCTTCGCCCAGGGCGGCGTGAAGCTGCGCCGGTTCGCCGGCTCGGACTTCATCGGCGCGATGGAGAAGGAGATCCGTGCGAACGGCAACTACTCGCTCACCGGCTTCCGCGCGGCGGGCACGGTGGACGGGAAGATGGCCGACGCGACCTGGGATGGGAACGCGATCATCTACGACCCGACCCTGGACGATCTGGGCCTGTCCAAGCGGATGTACGCGATCGACATGCGCCGCATCCGCCTGATGTACATGGCCGGCGAGAAGAACAAGAAGGCTTCGCCGCCGCGCCCCTACGACCGCTACGTGATGTACCGCGGTCTCACCTCGACCGCGGTCATGATCGCTTCGCAGCTCAACACGAGCGGCGTCTACGACATCAAGTAGGCGCCTCGTCTGATCTGTCATGCGACGCGGCGGCTCTTCCGAGGGGCGCCGCCAGATTCAAGGGCACAGGAGGCCCGCCACCATGGACACCGCCCACGTCTTTGTCGCCCTCGCCGGGGATCGCGGAAACAGCGTGCCCAAGATGGTCACGCCCGCGGAGATCCAGATCCTCCAGCGCCTGCACGGCGACGACGCGGTGCATGACATCCTGCCGGCCGCGCCCGTGCAGCGCTCGAAGCAGCAGGAGCTGGGCCGTTTGGCGGGCCTCTACCCAGCCCGGGACGAGGATGGGAAGCACCACCTCCAGACGATCTTCCCGAGTCATACGCTGCTGCCGATGACGCTCGACGAGCTGGGGCTGCCGGACGCGCTGTTCCGCGCCACCACGCGGGCCCGGCCGGCGACCCGCACCGTCGAGATGCCGACCGAGCAGACCCACGGCGCCCCGGATACGCCGCCCGTGCAGGTCGGCTGGGACAACACGCAGTTCGAGCCCATCGACGTGCCGGCAGACCCTGAGACCCAGCCCGAGCTGGTGGGCACGCTCACAGACCCGAGTCTCCAGCACCGGACCGACGAGGCGCCCGGCACGGCGCTCCAGGCGACTGAAGACGGCACCGCCGCCCAGCTCCGGGCTCGCGCCGAGGCGCAGGGCACCGGGCCGGGCGCGAAGGCGGGCGAGCAGAAGGCCGCCGAGCCCGCCGCTGCGGCCGGCGCCCTGTTCTCGTAGGCGGCGATGGCCCGCGGGCAGACGCTGCTCAAGCTGCTGGACGACCTGCGGGCCGAATGCCGGCTGTCGCCCAACCCGGCGCACAACGCGCAGCAGCGCGAGACCCAGGTCCGCCTGCTCCAGCGCATGCAGGAATGGCTCTACGACGACTACAACTGGCCGCACCTCAAGATCGAGCGCACCTTCCCGGCGCAGCGCGGCCAGCGCTACTACGCCCTACCGAAGGACATCGCCCTTGAGCGGGTGCTATCCCTGGAGACCCGGTTCGGCACGCGCTGGCTGCCGGTCGGCACGGGGATCGACAACGACTGCTACGCCGCGATCGACAGCGACGGCGGGCAGGAGGGCTGGCCGGTCCGGCGGTGGCGGATCTGGGAGGACGATCGGATCGAGCTGTGGCCGGTGCCCGATCAGGACGCGGGCACCGCCGGCAGCGCCGAGGGCACGGTCAAGGTGATCGGGATCCGGCGGCTTCAGCCGTTCCGCGACGACACCGATGTCTGCGATCTCGATGACCGCCTGATCGTACTCTACTCGGCCGCCGAGCTGCTCTCGGCCTCCGGCGCGAAGGACGCACCGCTCAAGCTCCAGCAGGCCGCGGCGCGCTACGCCAAGCTCAAGGACGACCTGTCGCCCCGGCGGCGCGTGCAGATGTTCCGGGAGTGCCCCGAGCGCCCGCCGCTGCGCGGCATGCCGATGGTCGATTACCGGCCGGGCGGCGAGTGATGGGCACGATCTGGATCAGGGAATTCACGGGCGGCCTCGACACCCGCAAGCTGCCCGAAACCTCGCAGGGCGGCACGCTCGTCCGCGCGGTCGACGGCCACATCAACCGCGGCGGCGAGTTCGAGCAGCGCGCAGCGTTCGTGCCCGTCTACACGCTGCCGAAGGGGACGGTCGGCCTCGCCTTCACGAAGGCCGGCCCGGTCGTCTTCGGCTCGATCCCGGACCCGGGCATGCCCAACGGCGTCGCCTATCAGCGCCTCCAGCACCCGGACGGCGCGACCGATCTGATCGCCGTGCGCAGCTTCGACCTGTTCGCCGGCAAGATCTTCGCCGCGGGCGAGTTCGCGGACGGCAAGCTCTACCAGTTCTACGATGGCAAGCGGGTCACGCATTACGGCTCGAACAGCGCGATCGTCCCCGGTGCGCCGGTCCGGACGTTCGGGCGCAAGCTGTACTATGTGACCGGGCCGAACCTGATCTACTCGAATCTGGCCGACCCGACGAACTTCGATCCGGACAGCGGGACGACGCGGGCCTCCGGCACCGGCGCGACCGGCGCATCCACCAGCACGGGCGTGGGCGCCGGCTTCAACGACCTGTCCGAGGAAGATTACGGATCCGAGGATCTGGTCGCGATCGGCCGCTACCAGAACTACCTCGCGATCTTCTCGGATCGGACGGTCCAGATCCGCTACGTGGATCCGGACCCCGCGCTCTCGAAACAGATCCAGGCGCTGCACAACACGGGCACGATCAGCCCGCGCAGTGTGACCGAGTTCGGCGACACGGACCTGTTCTACCTCGACGCCTCGGGGCTCCGCTCGCTCAAGGCCCGCGACGCCTCGAACGCGGCCGTCAGCACGGACATCGGTTCGGCGATCGACGTGCTGCTGACGGACTTCGTCGCCGGCTCCAGCCCGGCCGACGTGCGGAACGCGATCGGGGTGATCGAGCCCCGCGACGGCCGTTTCTGGCTCGCGATCAGCGATACGATCTTCGTGTTCTCGTACTTCCCCGCCGCAAAGGTGAGCGCGTGGACCATCTACAAGCCCGGCTTCAAGGTCGAGGATATGATCGTCCTGAACCGGCGTGTGTATCTGCGGTCGGGAAACCAGATCTACGTCTATGGCGGCCTGGGCGCGGAGCTTCAGTACGACGCGACCGAAGCCGTGGCGTGGCTGCCCTACCTCGACGGCGATCGGCCGACCGAGACGAAGACCCTCCAGGGTGTTGACGCGGCCGTGCGCGGCTCCTGGCGGATCGAGATCGGCATGGATCCGGCCAACCTCGCCGCCAGCGACAAGATCGGGGAGATCACCGAGACGACCTTTATGGCGAACCGGATCCCCGGCTCCGCCCAGGCAACCCATTTCTCCCTGCGCTTCCGCTCCCACGGCCGCTACGCCGCGACGAAGCCCGCGGTGCTGGGCTCGGCCGCGATCACCTACTTGGCCGAGAGCGACAAGGCCCGGGCATGATCCTGGAGGCCGCCACCTACGATACGGCAGCCGCGGTCGCGCTCAAGATGCGCCCGCGCGACCGCGACGAGTTCCTGGCCGTCGCCGCCGTCGAGGACGACAAGATCGCGGCTTGGATCGCGGACCGGATGGGCCGGCGCGATGGAATCCTGTGCGCCCGGGCCGGCGATGGTGAGCCCGTCAGCATCGGCGGTGCGGTCGAGGTGCGGCCGGGCTCGGCCACGCTGCTTTTCTACGCGACCGAGCGCTTCCCCGAGATCGCCCTGCCGATGACCCGGTTCATTCGCCGGCACTACTTCCCGAGCCTCGCGGCGGCGGGCACGCACCGGATCGAATGCGTCACGCTCGACAGCTACCGCGCGATGCAGCGCTGGCTGGAGACGCTCGGCCTCAAGCGCGAGGCGACGATCCCCGCCTACGGGAAGGGCCGCGAGACCTTCGCCATGTACGCCTGGATCGCGCCGCCATGCTTGTCCGCCTAGCGTGCGAGAGCGATCGGGCCGCCCTGGTCGAGCTGTGCGTCGCCGCGGTCGAGGAGAGCGTGCGCGGCATCGCGCCGGACCGGGCGATCATCAACGAGACGATCGATGCCTCCTTCGCAACGGCCGAGCCCACCTTCTTCGTGATCGAGCGCCGTCGCGAGCTGATCGGATTCCTGATGGCCTCGATCGGCAGCTACGCCTTCGCCTCTGGCATCTTCACGACCCAGCAGGTAATGTTCGTCCGTCCCGATATGCGCGGCACTCGGGCAGCCGCACTCCTGATCCGACATCTGATCGCCTGGAGCCAAAGGCTCGGCGCGAAAGAGATCACAGGCGGCAATAACAACGGCCTCTACACTGAGCAGACCGCTCGCCTGCTGGAGAAGCACGGCTTCGAGCGCGTCGGGGTGTTCATGCGCCGTCCGGGAGTGCAGTGATGTCCAAGAAGGACGGCGGCGCCGGCAGGCAGGCGAACATCGCGCGCATGGAGGAGGCCCAGCGTCAGGCCGCCATCCGATCGGGCACGGACCAGATCAATTCGACGTTCGACAGCCAATTCACGCCCGGCTTCTTCAACAAGCAGCGCGACAACTATCTCGCGTTCCAGCTCCCGCAGCTTGACGACCAGTACGGCAACGCGCAGCGCGAGCTGACCTATGCGCTCGCCCGAAATGGGAACCTCGACAGCTCGACCCGCGGCTTCCAGCAAGGGCAGCTCCAGAAGACCTACAACACCCAGCGCACGTCGGTGGCGGATCAGGCCAACAGCTACGCCAACACGGCCAAGAGCAGCGTCGAGCAGGCGCGCAACAACCTGATCTCGACGCTCAACGCCACGGGCGACGCGACCCAGGCCGCCACCAGCGCCACCAATCAGGCCGCGATCCTGGCCCAGCCGCAGGCCTACAGCCCGCTCGTCGATGCCTTCGCAGCCACGACGGGCGCGCTCGCCTCCCAGGCCCAGGCCGACCGTGCCGCCGCCATCGCGAACGGCACCTACACGGGCGGCTCGGGCCTGTTCGGCACGTCCGGCGGCTCCGTGCGCGTGACGAGGTAGACGATGTGCGATCCGCTCACCATTGCCGGCGCCGCGCTCACGGCCGGCGGCATCGCGGCCAACTCGATCGGCGCCTCCCAGGCCGCCGCCGCATCGAGCCGCGCCTACAACGCCGAGCGCCAGCGGCAGGCCCAGCTTCGGCAGGAAGCCGCGCAGGTCCAGCAGCACGCAAACAGCCTCTACGAGAACTTCGCGGGCAAGCAGGCGGACCGGGCATCCGACCTGACGGCGTATCTGCGCGGCAATCAGCTCCCGGCGCAGGGCTCGGCCCAGACGACCGTGGAGGCGCCGGCCACGGGCTCGAACATCACGACGCAGGGAGAGGCCTCCCAGCGGGCATCCGCCGACCGCTACGCATCGCAGCAGGCCGGCGCGCTCGCCGATATGCGGTCGTTCGGCGACCTGCTCGGGACGAACGCGCTGGCCCAGGGGCGCGACGCCGGCAGGATCGGCCAGATCGGCAACTTCATGCGGGGCTCGGCCACGGTGCTGCCGATCGAGCTGAACGCGGCCAGCCACGCAGGCGACACCGCCAAGCTGGTCGGCGGGATCGCGGGCGGCCTGGGGAAGGTCGGAATCGCGGCCGGGATCAACGGCAGCACGCTCGGCGGCCTGTTCGGCGCGGCCGACACGGGATCGAACGTCGCCACGTCGCTGCCGACGATGGCCGCTTCCGGGATGGGCTCGATCGCGAACGCCTATGCCGGCCTGCCCATAGCCCCGATGACGCTCGCCCAGCCCTTCGGCGCGGCCCCGTCCTTCGCCAGCAGCCCCTACCGCGTCTGAGGCCGCCATGCCGTCCTTCCGCAACAACGCAGTCGATCCGCAGCAGATCTCGGCGGCGTTCGACAGCATCGCCAACGCCTTCAAGGTCACGCCCCAGGAGATCCTGGCAGGCGCGAAGTCGCAGGAGGCGATGCAGAAGGTCCGCTATCTGGCGGACGCCTACCGGCTCGCCCAGGATCCGAACACGGATCAGGGCGCGCTCGACCGCATCGCCTCGATCGCGGGCGCCTACGCGCCGAGCCAGAGCCTGACGGCCGTCGATCGGAACAACGCCACCACGCTCAAGGCGAACGCGGCCGACAACGCCCGCGCGCTCCAGCAGACCGGGTTGCAGCAGGCCGGCGAGACCCAGCGGTCGCTGCTGTCGCCGATCGGGGAGGGGCAGACCCGCTTCGTGCCGCCATCCATCGCCAGCCTGTACGGGCTGCCCGCGCAGCAGATCGGCGCTGTGAAGGTGAACGAGGGCCAGACAGCCACGCTACCGGACGGGCGCACCCTAGCGGGCACAGCCAAGCCGCTTACCGAGGATCAGGCGAGGGCGCAGGACTACCAGCGGCTCGACCCGGCCATCCGCAACGCGATCGTCTTCGGCAACACGCCCGTCGAGAGCGTGCAGACGCCCGGCGGGCCCAGGCTCGCGTCGCGCCTCGACGCGATCGGCCAGATCCCGGCGCCGGACGCGCAGAAGGCGCAGTTCTTCAACTACGACACCCCGGACGGGAGGTCCGGCACCGCCCGCACGGACGGCGCGGGCAAGCTCGTCGACACCCAGACCGGGATCGAGCTGCCGCCGGGCTCGAAGACCTATACGGCGCAGCTCACCGGCAACAAGGCGGATACCGGGCTTGGCGCGAGCGCGAAGGCCAATATCGACACGCAGCTTCTGGATCTCTCGAACCTGGAGCAGAGCGTCAACGCGCTCGACAGGATCGCCACGTCCAACCCGCAATCGATCGGCCTCACCGGGCAGGTGCTCGGGCTCGGCCAGGACGCCATGGCGACGATGCGGGAGGCTGCAACGATGTTCGGGCCCAAGGCCCAGGACTACCTCAAGCAGGTCGAGACCGGCGCGCTCCCACCGGAGATGTCGAAATACTTCAATCCGAACATCCCGCAGGCGACGCTGCTGGAGAACACGATCCTGGCCCAATACGCCAAGATGCAGGATCCGAACGGCCGTCTGTCCAATCAGCAGATGGAGATCGCCGCCAAGGCGCTCGGGATCGACGGCATGCTCAAGTCGGCCGACAAGACGCGGGCGGTCATCGCCGGCATCCGGGACCAGATCGCGCAGAAGCGCGCGATGCTCGGGCCGACCCGCCCGGACGCCAACGCGATCCGGCCGCCGTCGCCCGCGGGTGAGGCCGCCCCGGCAGCCCCGGCCGGCGCGCCCGTGCGCCGGAAGTGGACGGCGACCGGAGAGCTGCAATGACCATCGAAGTCGAGGGTCCGGACGGCGCGATCAACGAGTTCCCGGATGGCACCCCGGATGCCGTGATCGCGAAGGCGATGCAGTCGGTCTACGGGCCGCCGAAGGCAGCGCCTGCCTCCACCAGTGGCGGCCTCGGCGATTTGGTCGCCGGGGCGCTGTCGCGTGCCAAGGGTGTCGCAGGCGGACTCGCCGACAAGGCGGGGCTCGGTCCGCAGGGGCCTTCGCCCTACCAGCAATCGTCGGACCTGGACGCGCAGATGCGCGGGCAGCCGGCGGCCCCGGTCACGGCGAAGCGGCAAGAGGGTGGCGAGCGGCGCTCGGGCGCCCTGGCCGGCCTGTTCGGCGTCGCCGATCAGAGCGTTCGCGGCGTCGCGCAGGGTGCGGCCACGATGGCCGGCCTGCCGGTCGATCTGACGACCTTGGCGCTCAACCTGACGCCGGGCGTGGCCCAGATCCGGACCGCGCTCGGTCTCGAACCGACGATCTCAAAGCCCTTCCTGGGCTCGGATTTCAACAAGGCGGCGCTCGACGCGGCCAATGACGCGACCATCGGCGGGATCAACGCCGTGACGGGTGCGAACCTCGATCTGCCGGTGCGGGAGGGCGACAACATCTTCGAGCGCGGCGCCAACCGGATCGGGCAGGAGATCGGCGGCGCCGCGCTCCCGGCGGGCGCGGCGATCGGCAAGGCCGCCCAGGTCGGCATGGAGGGCGCGCGGGCGATCCAGAACCCGATCGCCCGGCACTTCGTCGAGCAGGCCGCCGCGAATCCCTCGAAGTTCCTGGGCCGCGAGGTCGGCGCGGCCGGTGCAGCCGGCGCGGGCGCGGCCGGCGTCAACGAGGTGACGCGCGCGGCCGGTGTCGATGAGCACGGAATCGGGCACGCGGCCGGCGATCTGGCCGGCGCGCTCGGCGCCCTGTCGCTCTACGGGATCGGCAGCCACGCGATCGGGAAGGCCCGGGACGTGTACGGCGCGATCACCGGCAGCGATAAGTTCGCCAATCAGGTCGTGCGCGACGCGGTCGTTGATCGGCTCGCATCGGCGGCGGGCGCGCCCACGGTGCCGATCGGCAAGCGGGACGTGTTCGACACGGGCGACATCGTCGCGGCGATCGAGCGCGGCCGGGCCAAGCCCATCGGCGACACAGTTCCAGGCTACCAGGACACCCTGGCGGACGTGACCCGTAACCCGGGCATCGCCGCCCAGGAATATGCCCGCCGGACGGCCGGCAGCGTGCCGCTGGCGCAGCGCGGCGCCGCGAATGAGGGTGCGGTCAACGCCGCGATCGACGCGCTCGCCCCCGAGGGACAGGCCGGGGCGCTCCGCGATCGTCTCGCCGATCGGCGCTCCGGGCTGCTCCGGGACGCTGCCGCGGAGACGGCCGCCGCCCAGGCCCGGTTTGAGGAAGCCGCCGCGCAGCTACAGGCCCAGATGCACCCCGACGCAAGGGGCCAGGACATCCGCGCAGCGCTGGAGGAAGCCAAGGCTGCCGCCCGCGCGGTCGAGCGGAACGCCTGGGAGGGCGTGACGACCGGAGAGGCGGATATCCGCCCTCTGGTCGAGGCCTTCGGCAACGTGCGCAGCGGCCTCACCGAGACAGCCCGCGACCTGTTCGATCCCTCGCACCTGACGGGGATCCCGAGCCGATTCCTGCCTGCCGAGGTCGAGGCGGGCGCCGAGGCCGCTGCCGCGGGTCCGACCCGTGCCGGGCTCAGCGGCGACGAGCGCGCCATGGGTGAGCGCCCGGCGGCGCTTGAGCCCGCGCCGGCCCCGACGCCGACCCCGCCGGCTCCTGCCGCCCCCGCGATGTCGGCCGAGGACCGGATCATGATGGCGATCGAAGGCGCCCCGGTCCGGGCCACGAAGGGCCGGAACCTGTGGGACGTGCGCGCGGCCGTGAGCGACATGCCGGAAGACGAGTTCCGCACCGCCCTGTTGAAGCTCCAGGCCGAGAAGCGGACGAGCCTGTCACAGTATAGCGACCCAAAGTCCTACGAGGGGAAGTACGTGTTCGATCCGTTCGGGAATGGCGATCGAAACGACGCGCGCCACATCGCTTATGTGCCCGGGGAGATGGGTATCCTGGGCAACTCTTGGCCGAACGGCCGGCCGCGCGCTCCCGAGCCGGAGGCCTCCCCAAGCGCCCAGGCGCAGGAAGCTCCGATGGCGCAGCCGGCCCAGCGCCAGCCCGAGCCCCCACCGCCTCCGCGCGAGCCCACGCCGCTGGCTCCGGAGACGCCCGCGGCCCCCGAGAATGGGCCCGTCTCGGTGTCGCTGCGCGAGACGGCCGACCTGCGCTCGGCGCTGTCCGCCGAGCACCGCGACGCCCTGTCTAGCGCCAACCCGGCGCGGGCGCGCGTGATCGAGCAGTACATCGACGCGCTGGACACCTACGCGCGGGACGTTCACCCGGACGTGGAGGCCTACGACAACGCCCGCGACATCTCGCGCCGCCTCAACGACCGCTTCACCCGGCTGCAGACGGACGTGGCCCAGGTGCTCGACCGCAATCAGGGCGTCTACCGCCAGTCCGACGCCAGCGTGCCCGGCCGCTTCGTCCGGCCGGACACGGGCGACCAGACGGGCCTCGAACGCCTGATGGCCGAGAGCTACATGAACGCGAACCCGGAGCGGGCCCGCAACGCCGTGGCCGACCAGATCCGGGCCGACACGTCCGGCCTGCAATCCCCGGAGGCGGTCGCCCGCTATGTCGAGGAGCACAGCCGCGTGCTCGACAGTTTCCCGGATCTACGCGCCCAGCTCGTCGAGCGCGCCAACGCCCAGCACGTCGCCGGCAACGCCGCGCGCCGGCAGGAAGATCTCACGGCCTCGCTCGGGACCGAGAACACCCGCGGATCCTCCAGCGTGGGCAAGTACCTCCAGCATGGCACGGAGCAGACCAGCCGGGCGATCCAGGGCGTCTTCACGTCCTCGAAGCCCGCCGAGGCGGCGCGCGAGCTGCTGGAGTTCGCCGGCCGCGACCGGGCGGCGATCGACGGCCTGCGCCGGGCGATCTGGGAGGAAGCCGAGCGCGTCGGCCGGCGGAAGGGCGAGACCACTGCCTCGACCGATGGCGTGCAGCCGTGGATGCCCGGAAAGCTCAAGGCGTTCGTGGATAAGCCCAACGTCCGCGCTGTGCTCCAGGAGGCTTATCGGGACGACCCGGAGCACCTGGAGAACCTCGACAGGCTCGCGGAAGTGCTCCGGCACGCGAATGTCGGAGCCCGGGGCAGGGCGCCGAACAGCTCGGGCACGGCCCAGGGCGTCCTGGACGCGATAAAGGGTGCCGTCTCGCCCGAGAGCATCCAAAGCGGCGTGATGTCGGTCAAGCGCGGCCAGATCGGCGTGCCGTGGCTCGTCACCTCGATCGCCGCCCGGCTGGCGCGGAACAGCGTCAAGGCTGCCCAGGGGCCGGCGATCAATCGCATGCTCGACGAGGCCCTCGTCAACCCGGAGGCTGCCGCCGCACTGCTGCGCGAGAACAACCCGGTCAACCGCGCCTACCTGTCGCGCAGCTCGAAGCTGTGGGGCATCGAGCATGCCGACCAGCTTGCCAGCGCGCTGAACGACAACCACGACGACGAAGACCCGGTGAAGGCGGCACTCAAGAGGGCCCGGCGGTGAGCATCGCAGACGCCTTCCGGACGACCGCCGCCGCGATCGGCGCGCGGCCGGAGGATCTCGCGACCGTGGCGTCCTACGAGAGCGGCGGCCGATTCGACCCGGCGATCCGGGGCGGTGCCGGCAACCGCTACGTCGGCATGTTCCAGTTCGGTCCCTGGGAGCAGCAGCATTACGGGGTGTCGCAGCAGACCCCGGCCGAGCAGCAGATCGCGGCGGCCGGCCGGTTCCTGGTCGATCGCGGCTTCAGGCCCGGGATGTCCCTGCTCGATATGTACTCAGCGATCAACGCCGGCCGGGTCGGCCGCTACGACGCCAGCGACGCCAGCAACGGCGGGGCCCCGGGCACGGTCCGCGACAAGGTTGAGCAGCAGATGGAGGGCCACAAGGCCAAGGCGGTGGCGCTGCTGGGCGCGCTCGGTGGCAACTCCGGTGCTTCGCCCAGCCAACCGCCCCGGGCGGGCACGGATCTGGCGGCAGCGCTCGGGCCGGGTGTCGCCCTGCCGACCCTGGCGCCTGTCCTACCGGTCCCCGTGCCGACCGAACCGGACCCGGCGGTCCAGGCCCAGCAGATCCAACAGCTCCAGGAGCAGCGTGCCCAGCAGGAGCAGCAACGGAAGCAGGCGCTGCTCAGCGTGAGCGCATTCTATCGCTAGAGTCTACCCTGAGTGAAGGAGGGTTCACCCAACTTTGCGTTGTTATCTTAGGAGGACCGCCGCTCAATCTAAGAACGGTCTCAATCAGCTCTGCGTTGAAACCGACTTGAGCGACTCATCTGGAGCCGGGGTGAGAAGGCCTGTAAACAGGAAATTTTGAGTTGCGCCTCCAAACATGTTGAAAGGCGCTGTGGATCATCGCAGAAGTTGCGGTGCCCGCATCGCGGGCCGAGGTTGCAGGAAAGCTTCTGTCGCGGGGCCACGTCAGCGGTAGCCGAAAAGACGTGTCGCAGAATTTCCGACAGCTTTGTGGTCGTATGGATGCAAAGTAGCTGATCTCTATGAGAGAAGCCAGTTTATCTACTATCAATGCGAGCGTTTTAGAAGCCGCGGTAACAGGAAATCCGGAGGCGCTGGAAGTCCATCTGGCGATCGTTGAGCGAGATATTCTCATCGAGGGCCATACAGTCAAGATCCATTGCCATTGTCTCGCTGTGGATGGGAATGGTCGAATCCAACTGCGCCGACTTGCCGAGTTTATGAGGAACGCTGCGGTAGACTATGCGTTGCCGCGGTCCAAGGTCGCTGAAGCGAAGGCACGTGACGCCAAGTTCAACAGTACTGAGGCGATTGCCGAACTGGTCGAGCGAGCCAAGCGTTCATTTACCGATCTCGCGAAAACGGGCGAGGGCGGTGAAATGTTGCTTTTCATGCTAGCAGAGCGATTTCTTCGCCTTCCACAAATTCTTTGCAAAATGGACCTGAAGACAGACGATCGCCTGCATTATCATGGTGCAGATGGTGTCTATGCTGGCGTCACGGTAGAGGGCGTCCTCAAACTCTATTGGGGTGAGTCCAAGGTTTATGACGACGCGGGGGATGCGATTCGAAGCTGCCTTGCCTCACTGGCCCCTTATTTGATCGAGCCTGAGCACGAAGGGGCAGAGCGCGAGCGCGATCTTTTACTGTTGAGCGACAAGGCTGATTTAAGCGAGCCGATCCTAACAGAGGCGCTTAAAAAATACTTTGATAAATCTTCGAAGCAATCCAATCGTGTTCGCTACTGCGGGCTGGCACTCGTGGGTTTCAAAGCACCATTCTATCCAGAAAGCAACGCTCAGGCTGTAGCAGAAGAGATTGCCGGGGCAGCACGCGAAGCGCTCGTTGATTGGCGCGAAAAGATCGGCAAAGGTCTAACTGCGAACAGACTCGAAGATCTTGAGATCGAGTTTTTTTGTGTTCCTCTCCCCTCGGCACAGGGATTTCGGGACGCTTTTCTTGAGGCAATGGGACTCAAAGTATGAGCCTCAAAGATCTGCAAGCATGGCTGCTCGCGGAAGGTGTACGCGACGATCTAGCCACGATCGTACGGCTGACTGTCAGATCCGAATTGGACAATCTCGCGGAGGAGCCAGACGAGCCTACGGCGAACGGAATTGATTGGCAGCGCCTAATTTTAGCAGGCAGCATCCTAGCTCGTTCAGAGACACGGAAAGATCAAGAATCTGCGCTCAGAATCGCGATTGCTGCAATCACCTTGAAAGACGATAAGAAAATCAGAGATGCGGGCGCCGTTCTTCTCGGTAAACTCTCCAACTTCCGGGCCGCCTCGCTAGCTGCGACTCGCGATTTAGTGTCGAGCAATCTTGAGGGCCGGTTGGGGATCGCACTTCGCCTTGAATTTCAGCGACGCGAGATGGATCGTTCGATCCTCGTTGAGACGACGGGAAAGTGGCTTCAGGTCAACGGCTTTCAGCAGAATTTCTGGACGAACGCCTCGCGGGCCAACTGGCTATCCGCGTCGGCACCTACCGCCTCCGGTAAGACTTTCCTAGTGCTGCAATGGCTCTTGGATCAGATTGGTACGGCAGAAGCAACGGTAGCTGTCTATCTTGCTCCAACCCGAGCGCTTGTTTCAGAAATCGAGACCACGCTGCAGGGCCTCCTTGGAAAGCGGAAGGGGATTGAGGTATCCTCCTTGCCTATACGCGGCAAGTATGACTCAGCCCGCTCTGGCGGTTCTCGGTTAGTGCTGGTGCTGACACAGGAGCGCATGCACCTTCTCGCCAACGTATTGGGCGACGAGTTCCTTATCGATCTTCTGATTGTTGATGAGGCGCATAAAATCGGTGACAACGGGCGAGGCGTAATCCTTCAGGATGCGATCGAGCGAGCAGCACGTACGAACCGCAAATTGAAGCTTATCTTCATTAGTCCGGCTACTCAAAACCCAGAGGAGCTTCTAGCGGACGCCCCAGAGGGCGTAGAGAAGGTCGCGATTGATAGCGACGCCCCGACCGTTCTCCAGAATCTGCTTCTGGCACAACAAGTTTCAGGAAAACCCAGGCGATGGGCCCTTGAGTGCAGACACGCTGAAATCACTGTCCCGGTCGGAACGCTTCAGCTTGCTAACACACCCTCGAACCTCATCAAGCGCATCGCTTTCGTTGCATCCGCAGCTGGGGAAAGAGGGGGCACACTCGTTTATGCGAATGGTGCAGCGGACTCGGAGGATATTGCGGACCTAATCAGCCAACTCCGACCGAGGCCTGATCCAAAGATTGTCGATCCAGAACTCACTGCGCTTGCCGATCTTGCGCGAAAAGGCGTGCATCCAAAATTTCGGCTGGCTTCAATAGTTGAGCGGGGCGTTGCATTCCATTTCGGCAATATGCCTTCGCTTCTTCGTTTTGAAATCGAGCGATTATTTAGATCCGGCAAGATCCAATTCTTGGTCTGCACTTCAACTCTCGTGGAGGGCGTGAACCTTTCTTGCCGCACGATCGTCATCCGTGGCCCGACTAAGGGGCAGCGCAAACCAATGGAACCGCATGATTTCTGGAACTTGGCAGGTCGAGCGGGACGTTGGGGTGATGAATTTCAGGGCAACATCATATGCCTTGACCCGCAAGATCGGAAAGCTTGGCCGAAAGGCGTGCCCGATCGCTCCAGATATGCGATCAAACGCGAGAGTGATGCTGTACTCGACCTCGGCGACGGAATTGTTGACTACCTAGCGCGGCGGGGTGAACAGGCGCTTTCGGATATCGAGAGTGGCGAAAAGTATGAGCAGGTTGGCGCCTATCTTTTGACGTCGTATATGCGGCTTGGATCCATAGCTCAGGCAGATCTTGCCAAACGACACGATCCTGCTCTTGTCATTAAGCTCGACAATGTACTGCGCGTCTTGGCGGACCAGTTGGATATTGGCGTTGATATCGCAGCTCGGCATCCGGGTGTAAGCCCTATCGGTATGCAGCGTTTATTAGAAGCTTTTAGATCATACGATCGTGAACCTGAAAACCTTCTTCCGGTCGAGGTGGCCAGTGACGATAGTTATGACCGGCTTGTTACCGTTATGCACCGGATTAACTCAAATCTCTATCCAATATTCGAACCAGAGCGTCGCATCAAACTCTATGCTTTGATTGTATTTAGATGGCTTAAAGGTCAGTCTCTAGCTGAAATTATCAGGAAAAATATCGAATGGCATCATGAGGTAAAGCGACCGTTCAAGCTTCCGGGCCTTATTCGCGACACGATGGAGCTAATTGAACAGATAGCCAGATTTAGGGCGCCAAAATATCTATCCGCGTATATGGATGTCTTGCATTTCCATTTAAAATCAATAAATCGGGAAGATCTAATCGACAATGGTCTGGATATCGGCACCCAACTGGAGTTTGGGGTGTCCTCCAGGACGCTTATCTCATTGATGGAACTAGGTCTATCCCGCATGAGTGCGGTGGCGCTTTACGAAGTAATTGCACGCGATGACTTTAGTCAGGAAGAATGCCGAGAATGGGTTTTTGAACGTGCTGACCTACTTGACGGCATGGGACTACCTGAGGTTATAATTAGGGAATTGCGCGAACGGTTGCTTGTGACTGATGGCGATGAGCCTACCGAAGCAAGCATTTGACACAGAAGGTAGAGGGAATGGGTGCGAAAATCCCCGTCACACTCGGTCCTAAGCATTTTACTAAAAAGGGGGATGCTATCTCTTTCCTCAACGCGATGCTCAGTCGATATGATGTTGGGGATCGTGTTAGTGCGGAGGATGCTGTAATCTTAGAAGCTGCCTTAGCTAGGCATCCGGAAGCAAAAGAGAGAATTGGCGCGGGAATCAAAAACTTTAGTGTTCGAAGTGCTGAATACGGGACTAAGTGTTTTTGGGTAAACCGTCTTGACGGTACAACGGGAAAATTCTCTCATAAAAAGATCTAAGAGTGTAGGCACAACTTGAGAAGCGGCTGGCCGCCCCGCCTCGTTGACGACTTCCCGCCAGCAAAAATGCGCCCAAAAGTGCGCGCACAGGCATCAGACATAACAAAAATGGCAGCAACTTCAGATACTTTATAGGTCTGCCTCATTTGTGCTGAAATTCGGTCGCATCCGCGGGGGTGTATGGATTCGGGGCGGCCTCGACGCGCGAATCGTGGGCGTCGGGGGCATGATGCGCCGCCGAATGGACGACGAGCTGAGCGCCGTGCGCGCGAGAGTAGGGGCAGAACGATGAGAGCGGTGCTGATCGCCACCTTGGCCTGTGCCGTGATGGCCGTGGACCTGACCGCAGCGACGCAGGCCCAGGCCCAGATGGGCGGTGGCGCGCCAACGGGCTTCGGCCGCGGCAACCGCCGCCCGGGCGGCGAGGAAGAGAAGAAGCCGCAATACGTGCCGGGCACCAAGGCGAGCGAGAAGATCTTTCCGCTCGACTCGACCTGGACGGCGGTGAGCCTCAACGGCAAGCCGTTCACCGGCGGCGACCGGCCGAGCTTCATCATCGACAAGCAGTACCGCGCCCGCGGCTACGGCGGCTGCAACACCTTCGCGGCCACCGCCTTCCCGCTGAAGGATCAGCACCTGGCGGTCGGCCCGCTCGCGCTCACCAAGAAGAGCTGCGACAAGAGCCTCGCGGCCTCCGAGCAGGCGTTCTTCGTCGCCCTGCGGACCGCGGCGGTGTGGGATCTGGTCGGATCGCAGCTGGTGCTGAAGAGCCCGAACGGCGAGCTGAAGTTCGACCGGGCGCTCTGAGGCCCGAGATCCCCGGACGGAAGCCGCTTTAAGGGCGGATTCACCACGCCGCACGAACCCGGCCGTCGATTCAGACGGCCTTGAGGGCCGCCGCGATTTCCTCCTCGTGCATCGAGGAGGCGGCGGATGGCCATCGGGATCGGTTTCGGGCGCGAGCAACCCCTGCGCCCCGGCGTGGCGCGGCCCCTGCGGTTCAGCGCACCCCCCGCCGTGCATGCCGGTGCGCTCTGGCTCGCGGCCGCGGCGCCGGTGTTGGCGACCCTGCTGCTGATCGCGCGACTTGCCGTCTGACGCTCGTGCGTCCGGCACGACCCTCAGTGGGCCCCGGTCATTCCGCGTCTTGCGTCTCCGCGTCCTCGTCGCCTTCGGATGATGCGCTCGGCCGCGCCGCATCCTGGGCGTGCGCCATGACCGGCGGGAACAGGACCGCCAGGCCGGCGGCGACGCCGTAGAGAACAGGGTCAGCATTCAGGCCCGATTTGGGCGGCATAAGATCATCGTTGATCATGATATGACTTCCGGTCTCGCGCCTTTGCGAGCAACGGTCCATGTCGACCTGTTCGCTTTAGAGCCGTTCGAGCATGATCAATGCTGCGCCCCGCGTTTCGTTGCCGCAGGGCGATGATTTTTTTCTCGGCCTCATCTGGGGATCCATCCGCGATGACGCGGTGGATCTTGCAGGGCGCTCAGCCGCGACGCCGGAGGATGGGCCCGAGCGGCGCTTCCGGGATGCGGCAGGCGGCCGGCACCACGCTGAGGATCACGGCGCTCGGGCAGCGCGCCTGGCAACTCTGGGCCGCCGTGATCTGATCGCGTCCGCAGGCATCGGCGAAGCAAAAGGTGGCGAGGTCCTCGCAAGTGGCCCGAAAGCCGCCGGCCGGCGCGCCGTCGTGCCAATCCGCCGCCGTGGCGGCTTGCGCCAGCAACAGGGCCGCAAGGCCGATCGATGCCGTGATCCGCTTCACGCCGCGCCTCGCTCACGATTCGCCGGTGACCCTACATTGGCAGGCGGGCCGGACCTGTGCCATTCCGGCGACAGGCGATGTGCCTCGTCGGCCTCGACGCCGACCGATCAGCCCCGGGACGGAAAGCCAGCCATGCCGCTCTACGCCCTCGACGACCACGCGCCGGACCTGGCCGATCCCGATCGCGTCTGGATCGCTCCGGACGCCCAGGTGATCGGCCGCGTCCATCTCGGCGTCGATGTCGGCATCTGGTTCGGCGCGGCCCTGCGCGGCGACAACGAGCCGATCCGCATCGGCGACCGCACCAACGTTCAGGAAGGGGTGATCATGCATGTCGATCCCGGCTTCCCGCTGGTCATCGGCGCGGATGTCACCGTGGGCCACGGCGCGATCGTCCATGGCTGCACGATCGGCGACGGCAGCCTGATCGGCATGGGCGCGACGGTGCTGAACGGCGCCAGGATCGGCCGGGGCTGCCTGGTCGGGGCCAACGCGCTGGTCACCGAGGGCAAGGAATTTCCGGATCACAGTCTGATCGTCGGCGCCCCGGCCAAGGCCGTGCGCACCCTCGATGCCGCGGCCGTGGAGGGCCTGCGCCAGGCCGCCCTGCGCTACGTCGAGAACGCCCGGCGCTACAAGGCCGGATTGCGCCGCATCGACGGGTGAATGAAACAGGCCGCCCCGAACGGGAGCGGCCTGCCGGTCGATCTTACTTCTTGGCCTTCGCCCGCTCGATCGCTTCCTCGATCAGCCGGTGGGCCTCTTCCTTGTCGCCCCAGCGGACGAACTTGACCCACTTGCCGGGCTCCAGATCCTTGTAGTGCTCGAAGAAGTGCTGGATCTGCTGGATCGTGATGTCGGGCAGGTCGGTGTAGTTCTCGACCCGGTCGTAGCGCTTGGTCAGGTGGCGGGAGGGCACCGCGATGACCTTCTCGTCCTCGCCGCCCTCGTCCTGCATCACCATCACGCCGACCGGACGGGCGCTGATGATCGCACCGGGCAGCACCGCCCGGGTATTGGCGACCAGCACGTCGCAGGGATCGCCGTCGCCCGACAGGGTGTGCGGGATGAAGCCGTAGTTCCCGGGGTAGAACATCGGCGTATAGAGGAACCGGTCGACGACCAGCGCGCCGGATTCCTTGTCCATCTCGTACTTGATCGGCTCGCCGCCCAGCGGCACCTCGATGATGACGTTGACGTCGTGCGGGGGCTTCTTGCCGAGCGGGATGGCGTCGATGTTCATGGCGTATCGCTTCCGGGATGCGGCTTGCACCGCTTCCCCGACCTCTTAGATGCCTGGCCGTGCGATGCAAATCAGTATCGGCGCGGGGCCGGCGACGAGTCCCAGGAAACGTTAGCTGAACAGGTATCCGACCTTGGGCAGCGCGACGCCGGCGACCCGGTCCAGCACCCGCGGCCCGGCCTGGCCGCCCAGGCCCTCGTAGAAGGCACCGGCCCGGGCGTTGTCCTCCAGGCTCCAGACGCCGAGCCGGGTCAGGCCGTGATCGGCGAGGTCGTTGCGGACCGCCTTGAACAGGCGGCGACCGAGGCCGACGCCCTGGTATTCCGGCAGCAGGTAGAGCTCGTCGATCTCCGCCTCGGTGCCGAGCGCCCGGCTGCGGGTGCGCCCGTAGGCGGCGTAGCCGACCACACGCTCCCCGGTCTCGACCAGGGCGATCGGGCGGCCCCGGCGCAGGGCGCTGCGCCACCAGGCCCGGTCGCGCCCGGCGATCAGCCGCTCGAGGGCCACGCCGGGGATGATGCCGCGATAGGCCTCGCGCCAGGAGGCATCGAACACCGTCGACAGGCTGCCGAGATCGGCCTCGCGAGCCCGGCGGATGCTCGTGGTGCGCGTGCTCATGGGCTTCCGGCCTTCCCCCGTCGACCGTCGGATAACCCGCGCGGCCCGCCCAGGTTCGATCCCGATCCAGGCAGAGTGAAGGCAAGATCGGCGCCGGTTTTCCGGAACATTCCTTTGATCGCCAGCAACGTGGCGTGGGTGCCGGCCCGACGGGCGAATTGCCGGGCTTCCGGGCGGCTGTTAGAGCCGGCTCCCGATTCCGCGGCAGTCCTGAACGTGTTCAACCGCTTCCTCAAGCCCGAGACGCGCTACGCCCGCCGCATGGCCCGGATCGCCCGGTTCGAGCGGCCGATCGCCGGCCCCGGCGACCGCCTGAAGGCCTGGGCGAACATGCTGCTGATCGATCACGGCGTGTTCCGGCTGGCCTATCTCAACCGCCACCGGGTCGGCTCGGGCCGGCTCTGGCGCTCGGCCCAGCCGGGGCCGCACCAGCTCGCGCGCTTCCGGGCCGAGGGGGTCCGCACGATCATCTCCCTGCGCGGCGGCAGGGAGCACGGCTCCTGGCCGCTGCAGCGGGAGGCGTGCGAGCGCCACGGGCTCACCCTGGTCGAGTTCGTCCTGCGCTCCCGCGAGGCCCCCGACCGCGCCACCCTGCTGGCCGCCAAGGACTTCTTCGCCGGCATCCAGTACCCGGCGGTGATGCACTGCAAGTCGGGCGCCGACCGGGCCGGGCTCGCCTCGGCCCTCTACCTGATCCTGCACGAGAACCGCCCGGTGGCCGAGGCCGCCCGCCAGCTCTCGGCCCGCTACGGCCATCTCCGCTTCGCCAAGACCGGCATCCTCGACGCCTTCTTCGCCCGCTACCTGGTCGAGGGCGAGGCCAAGGGCATCGATTTCCTGACCTGGGTCGAGACGATCTACGACCCGGAGGCGCTCAAGCGTGACTTCCGGCCGGGATTCTGGTCGGACCTGGCCGCCGACAAGGTGCTGCGACGGGAGTGATCGGGCGGGACGATCCTGATCGTCCACCGCTTGCTAAAATTACACACGCGTTCCACATTTTAGTGGCGATGCGGCCCGCCCGCGCGCTCTGGGTTCCCGCTGGGATGGTGCTCGTGGATTCGCGTGATCTGATCCGCATGCTCGAGGCGGATGGCTGGATCTGGCATTCAACCACCGGGAGCCATCGGCATTTCAAGCACCCGGTGAAGCCCGGCAAGATCACGATCCCTCACCCGAAGAAGGATATGCATCCCAAGACGGTGAGATCCATCCTCCGGGCTGCCGGCCTGTGATCGGACCCTCCTTTAGACGAGGAATCAGGGACATGACCCCATATATTGGCCTGATCCATCCGCCGATCGGCACCTCCGAGTGGGGTGTCACATTCCCGGACGTGCCGGGTTGCACCTCCGGCGGCCCAAGCTTCGAGGCGGCCGTCGAGTCCGCCCGCGAAGCGCTGTCGGGGCATCTCGCCATGTTGGCCTCGGATGGACTGGCACCCCCACCCCCCCGGACGCTGGCCGAACTCCGTGCTGACCCGACCCTTGCGGAAGATCTGGAAGGCGCGATGGTCCAACTCATCGTGCCGCGGCGCGTCCCGGGCGAACGGGTGCGCGTCAACATCATGATCGACAAGGGTCTTCTGCGCCTGACGGACGAGGCGGCCGAGGAGAGAGGCCTCAGCCGGTCGGCCTTCATCGAGGCGGCCTTGGTCAGCGCGGCCGACCGTTGAATTCAGGAGCCTACTCCGCCGCCGGCCGCGCCGCCTCGCGGAACGGATTGGCCGGGTAGGTGCCGACCACCCGCAATTCCCGCGAGAAATAGCCGAGCTCGTCCAGCGCCCGGGCGAGGCCCGGATCCTCGGGGTGGCCGTCCACCTCCGCGTAGAACTGCGTGGCGGTGAACTCGCCGTCCATCATGTAGCTCTCGAGCTTCGACATGTTGACGCCGTTGGTCGCGAAGCCGCCGAGCGCCTTGTAGAGGGCGGCCGGGATATTGCGCACGCGGAACACGAAGCTGGTCACGCACGGGCCGGTCCCGGCTTCCACCGGCTCCGGCTCGAGGGAGAACACCACGAAGCGGGTGGTGTTGTGCGCCTCGTCCTCGACGTCGCGCTCCAGGATCTCGAGGCCGTAGACCTCGGCGGCCAGCGCCGGCGCCAGGGCGGCCCGGCTCGGGTCGCCGATCTCGGCGATCTCGCGCGCCGCGCCCGCTGTGTCGCCGGCCACTACGGCCTTCAGGCCCAGCCGGCGGACGATCCGCCGGCATTGGCCGAGCGCGTGGACGTGGCTGTGCACGGTCCGCACCGCCTCCAACTTCGTGCCCGGCAGGACCATCAGCTGGAAATGGATCGGCAGGAAGTGCTCGGCCACGATGTGCAGCGGCGAGGTCGGGATCAGGTGGTGGATGTCGGCGACCCGGCCCGCGATCGAGTTCTCGATCG
Organism: Methylobacterium brachiatum; assembly: GCF_900113845.1. Lineage (NCBI taxonomy): Bacteria > Pseudomonadati > Pseudomonadota > Alphaproteobacteria > Hyphomicrobiales > Methylobacteriaceae > Methylobacterium > Methylobacterium brachiatum. Next base: position 165,671 of record NZ_FOQW01000003.1, read on the forward strand.
GGATCATCGCCCGCTGCGCCCGTCCCTCCGTGACCGCCGCGAAGGCGTCCTCGAAGGTCGGGCAGGGCAGGGGCGTCCAGTCCGGAAACGCCGCGGCGCAGATGATGTGCGAGTTGGCCCCGGGCTCGCCCTGGTACGAGATGGTGCGGTCGGTCATCGGGAATGCGGTTCAGTTCAGGCGGCGGGCCTGGAGGAGGGCGCGGGCGCGCTCCAGGTCGGCGGGGGTGTCGACGCCCAGCGGCAGGTCGTCGACGATGACGGCATCGATGCACATGCCGGCCTCCAGCGCGCGCAGCTGCTCGAGCTTCTCCCGGGTCTCCAGCTCCCCGGGGGGCAGGGCGACGAAGCGGGTCAGCGCGGTGCGGCGATAGGCGTAGAGGCCGATATGGTGCCAGAGCGGACCCTCACCCCAGGGGGCGCGGGCGCGGGTGAAGTAGAGCGCGCGCAGGCGGCCCGGGCCGACGCTGTGGCCCACGAGCTTGACCACGTTGGGGTTGTCGGCCTCGTGCGCGTCGGTGATCGGCGCGCAGAGCGTGACGATGTCCACGGTCCGGTCCGAGAGCGGGCCGATCGAGGCGCCGATGATCGCCGGGTCGATGGTCGGCAGGTCGCCCTGGACGTTGACCACCACGTCGTGGCGTCCCTCGGGGTCGATGGTCTCCAGCGCCTCGGCGAGCCGGTCCGAGCCGGACGGGTGGTCGGCCCGGGTCATCACCGCGATGCCGCCGGCCGCCTCGACGGCCTGGGCGATCTCGGCGGTGTCGGTCGCCACCACCACGGGGCCGATCCCGGCCTCCATGGCCCGGCGCCAGACATGGACGATCATCGCTTCGCCGGCGATCTCGGCCAGCGGCTTGTTCGGCAGGCGCGTCGCGGCCAGGCGGGCCGGAATCAGGACGAGGGGATCGGACATCGGGGATCGGCGATCGGGCGGGGGCTCGCGGCGGAGCGCGGCTGCTTAACAGGCCTGTCGGCGGTTGTCGTCCCTGGCGCGGGCGGGGCTCCGCGTCTCGCGATCCGGCAAAATGATGCCGCTGGGTGACAAGCTGGGCGATTTGGCACGGGGGTTTTGCCCCGCGACGGTACGGATCCCCCCACCACCATTGTCAAGATCGTGCCGGAACGGCTAAGCACCCTTGAAATCTTCCAAGGTCCTGTGTCCCGGCGTGTCTGCCTGTGACGGCACGGGCAGATCGAGAGAAGAGCATGAACTCGTTCGAAGTGAACAAAGTGCTTGGTGCCGTGCTCGGTGCCCTGTTGTTCGCGGCTGGATCGGGTTTCGTCGCCGAGCTGATCTACCATCCGAGACCTGCGGGCAAAGCCGGCTACGACCTGCCCGAGCCGGAGCCGCAGACCGCTGCCGCGACCCCGGAGGCCAAGGTCGAGCCGATCGCCGTGCGGCTGGCCAGCGCCAACGTCGAGAAGGGCGAGGCCGGCACCAAGGCCTGCCGGGCCTGCCACAATTTCGAGAAGGGCGGCCCGAACAAGGTCGGCCCGGACCTCTACGGCGTGGTCGAGCGCCCGAAGGGCGGCCATGCCGGTTTCGAGTACTCGGCGGCCCTGAAGGGCAAGGGTGGCACCTGGACCTACGACGACCTGGACGCCTTTCTGGCCAGCCCGAAGGGCTACGCCCCGGGCACCAAGATGGCGTTCGCCGGCATCGCCTCGCCGCAGGAGCGCGCCAACGTCATCGCCTACCTGAACAAGAACGCCGACAGCCCCAAGCCGCTGCCCGCCGTGGAGAAGACCGAGGCGAAGCCCGAGGCCGCCCCGGCGGCCGCCAAGCCCGAGGACAAGCCCGCGCCCGCGCCCGCCGCCGAGGACAAGCCCACCGCCGCCAAGCCGGCCGCCGGCAAGGGCTCCGAGGGCAAGGACAGCCCGGCCAAGCCTGCCGACGTCAACACGGCCAAGCCGGTCGAGGAGAAATCCGCCGGCAGCCCCCGCGCGCCGAGCGAATCGAGCGACCGCAACGCCCCGGCCCCGCCGGCGGGCGCCCATGATGGCGACCAGCAGGGCACGCCGTCGAGCGCGATCCCGGCCGAGCCGACGGCCCCGTCCGCCCCGGCCGCCAAGGAGCCGCCGGCCCAGGCCAATCCCGAGGCGGTGGACCGGGCCAAGAACCTTGAGGTCGACGGCCCGACCAAGGACCTGAACGCGCCGCTGCCGACGCCGAAGGAGTAGCGGCGGCGCACCGGCCGGGCCTCAGGCCCGGCCTTTGCCTTTAGGCGTCCGCGACCCGATGTCCGTCCGGGTCAGACACCGCGAAGGAATCCGCTTGCCCGATCGACGTCTGGATCCGGAGGGGCGCCGGGCGCCCCTGCCGCTGCTCGTTGCCGTGACCATGACCGGCACGGTGGCGCTGCACATCTTCGTGCCCGCGCTCGCCACCGCCGCCGCCGACCTCGGCACCACGACGGCCGCCGCGCAGCTCACCATCACGGTCTACCTGATCGGGCTCGCGGGCGGCCAGCTCCTGTACGGCCCGCTCTCCGACCGGTTCGGGCGGCGTCCGATCCTGATTGGCGGTCTCGGCCTCTACTTGGCCGGGCTGCTGCTGGCGATCCCGGCCCAGAGCATCGGCGTGCTGCTGGTGGCGCGGGTGCTGCAATCGCTCGGTGCCTGCGGCTCCCTGGTGATCGGCCGGGCGATGGTGCGGGACGTCTCCACCCGCGAGGACGCGGCCAGGAAGCTCGCGATCCTCACCACCGCCATGACCCTCACCCCCGCCCTGGCCCCGGCGATCGGCGGCGTGGTGAACGAGGTGTTCGGCTGGCGCGCGGTGTTCGTGGTGCTCGCCGGGATCGTCGCCCTGCTGGGCGCCCTGGTGGTGTTCACCCTGCCGGAGACCAACCGGCACAAGGTGGCGCTGCCCGGCTTCGTGGCGATCCTGGCGGGCTATCTCCGGCTGGTGAAGATCCCGGCCTTCCGCGCCTACCTGGTGGCCGGGTCCTGCGGCGGCACCAGCCTCTACGCCTTCCTGGCGGTGGCGCCCTTCCTGCTGGTCGACCGGCTCGGGCGTTCCTCGCAGGAGGTGGGGTTCGATTGCCTGATCGTGGTGTTCGGCATGGTCGGGGGTGCGGTTCTGGCGAGCCGGCTCGCGAGCCGCGTGCCGATCCGCAAGGCCGCGCGCAGCGGCAACCTGCTCTGCATCGCATCCGCCCTGGCGCTGCTGCTGGTCGACCGGACCGGGATGCTCGGCGTCGTCAGCCTGATCGTGCCGCTCTTCGCCTACGCGGTCGGGGTCGGCCTGCTGAGCCCCAACGCGGTGGCCGGATTGATGAACGTCGATCCGCACGCGGCGGGCTCGGCCTCCAGCCTCTACGGCTTCACGCAGATGACCTTCGGGGCCCTGTTCACGGCCGCGGCCTCGGCCTGGCCCGCGACCTCGGCGACCCCCGTGGCCCTGGCGCTGCTCACCGCCGGGGTGATCGCCGCCCTGGCGCTGCGGCGGGCGTGACTGTCTGGGGTAGCGACCGATCGCGGGTTCGAGCCCTGCGCGGTCGCGTCGCGTAAGCCGGCCTTGGCCGGCCGGGCCTCGAAACGATCAGGCCCCCATGTCGCGTTCCGGTGAACCCTCGGGCGTCCCGTCGTCCGCGCGCTCCCTTCGCTCCAGATCCTGCACGATCTCCCGGCCGACGATGTGCAGCAGCACCCGGATCAGCATCTTCATCTGCGGCGTGCCGTGATCGGCGATGACGGCGTAGGCGGCGATACACGCATCCGCCACGGCATCCAGATCGGTGGCCCGACTCATTGCATATCCAACGTCTAACATGTCGAAGACGGGTTGCGGAGTGTAAAACTTTTACATTCCGGTCGCCTTCATTCGAATAATTGTATTTTTATTACCGTATTGCAACCGATGTTGTGGTGATAAGAGCTGTTCATCGTTGTTGTGGGGGCGAATTATCGATGGAGCCGCTGCGATGGACATGAAGACCCCCACCATCCCGGGTTCGGCCGCAAGCCCTCGGGCCCTGGGGAAGCTCGAAGACCTCGCCGAGGTGCTCGGCTGTTCGACGGATCTGTTCTTCGCGGCTTCTGACGGGCCTTCGACCGGCCAGACGGCTCAGCTTCTCCAGATGTGGCTCGCGATCCGGAATCCCGAGGATCGCCAGACGGTGTTCGCCTGCGTCCGCGAAGTCCTGAAGGCGCAGTCCGACGGTCATCGCGAACGATAGGCGGCGGAGTCTCTAACGGGCGTCGCCGGTACGCGTAGTATTGATCGAGATCAGTTTTCAGTCGGCGGTAATATTCTTGCGTTTTTTGAGCAACACTTGCGGTTTTCGTTGCAAATACCATTTTCTTGTCATCGCCGGCCATTGGTCGGGCGCTGGTGATTGAGGGACGCCGTGTGCTCTTGCCCCACAGGCGACCCTCATGGCCCCCCTCCAGCAAGCCGATATCCGCAACCGCCTCCTCCGGGCTCTCCCGCCGGAGGATTTCGCGGTTCTGCAGCCGGCTTTGCGGGCCCAGGCGATGCGCCTGCGGCATGTCCTGATCGCGTCCCACACGACGATCGAGACGGTCTATTTCCCGGAAGACGGGTTCGTCTCGATCACCAGCGATGCGCCAAGCGGCCGGGTCGAGATCGGGCTGATCGGCCGGGAAGGTCTGGTCGGTGCCGCCCCGATCCTGCTCGATGACGACCGCAGCCCGCACACCCACTTCGTGCAGATGGCCGGGCACATGCTGAGCATCGACGTGCCGCGGCTGCGGGCCGAGGTGGAGCGGCGCCCGGCGCTGCGGCGGCTCCTGCAGCGCTTCATCCAGGCGCAATTCGTCCAGACCGCCCAGACGGCCTTCGTCAACGCCCGGGGCAACACCGCGACCCGCCTCGCCCGGTGGTTGCTGATGTGCCACGACCGCGTCGATGGCGACCAGATCACGGTCACGCAGGATTTCATGTCGTTCATGCTGGGCGTCGAGCGGCCGGGCGTGACGGCGGCGTTGCGAAGCCTGGAGATGGCCGGCTCGGTGCGCAAGCGCCGCGGCAGCGTCGAGATCACCGATCGCGATGGGCTGCTCGACTATGCCGGGGACGGCTACGGCGTGGCGGAGGCCGAATATGCGCGCCTGATCGAGGGACGCGCCGAGCCGCAGGCCTAGCACGCGGCGCGGAGCTTCAGGCGCGCACCGCCTCGACCAGGCCCGACACGCCCGCGCAGAACCCAGTCCGCAGCTCCAGCCACAGCAGCCGAGCGGGATCCACCGGTCCCGGCAGGGTCAGGCGGCCGGGCGGGACCGGAGCGAATCCGAACCGGGTGTAATAGGGCGCGTCACCCACCAGGATTACCAGGCCCTCGCCCGCTTGCCGGGCGGCCTCGAGCGCCGCGCGGGTCAGGGTGCCGCCGATGCCGCGTCCGGCGAAGCTCGGATCCACCGCCAGCGGTCCGAGCATGACGAAGGCCGACGGTCCGGCCCGCACCGGCCCCATCCGCACCGAGCCCACCAGGAAGCTGCCGACCGAGGCGGTGACCCCGAGATCCATCCGCTCGGCCGCGCCCTCGCGCAACCGGTAGGCGGTGCGGGCGAAGCGTCCGGGGCCGAAGGCGCGGGCCTGGAGCCGGTCGATCGCGGGGGCGTCCTCCGGCCGCTCGGGCCGGATGACGAGGGAGAGTGTGGTCACGGCGGGCTCACGGCTCGGAACCGTGGCCGCGTAGCAGCGGAGGCCCGGGGCGGCAAACCGCTCGGCGCTCGCATCATGGGTGGTGCGCGATTGGTTCGATCCGCGACCGGGCGGGATTCGATTCGCGCGCCCGACCGAGACCTACCTCCATGCTCACACAAACGGAGTCGCCTGTTCGCGCCGAATTGACAAGATGCTGTCGAATTGACATCTGGTTGCGATCGCCTATCGTTGGGGGCATGACATTAGCGATGCCTGCTGCTGCCCAGCCTACTGTCCGGTGCCGAGACGCGCTGACGGACCTCGTCATCGATGTATTCCGGTTGAACGGCGCCTTGCTTGCTTCAGGTGACGCTCTGGTTGCAGATCTTGGGTTGACCAGCGCCCGCTGGCAGGTGCTCGGCGCCATCGCGTTCTCACCGGTTCCGCTGCCGGTGGCGCACATCGCCCGCAACATGGGGCTGACCCGGCAGGCAGTGCAGCGCTCCGTCGATGAGATGCGCGTGGATGGTCTCGTCCGCCTGGATCCGAACCCGCATCATCGGCGCGCGTCCCTGGTCCGAATGACCGAGCAGGGAGAGGCCGCCTATCGAGCCGCCAGCCTGCGCCAGGAATCCTGGGCGGATGCCCTAGCCGCTGATCTCTCTTCCGAGGACATCGAGGCGGCGCGTGACCTGCTGCGCCTGCTGCAGCGCCGCCTTCACGGTTCCGCCGCCCCAACCCCCACCGCGCACGGTTCGAAGGAGACCTGCTGACATGCCGACCTTTATTGAGATCGACCGCACCGTCACGCTGGCCGACCAGCTCAAGGATGAGGCTGCCGCCGGGCCGGTGGTTCTCGTGAACACATTCGTCGTACCGCCCGAGGAGGCCGAGCGTTTGCTTGCCGCTTGGAGCGCCGACGCCGCGATCATGAAGCGGCAGCCGGGTTTCATCTCGACCCAGCTGCATCGCGGCATCGCTGGCAGCGGTGCGTTCCTGAACTACGCCGTCTGGGAATCGGTTGCCCATTTCCGGTCGGCGTTCGCCAACCCGGAGTTCCGGGCCAGCCTCTCTGCCTATCCGGAGGACGCGACCGTCAGTCCGCACTTGTTCCGGCCGATCGCTGTCCCGGGCATCTGCGTCGCGTAGGGCAAGACTCTGACCTATTCCGCCGCCGCCAGCTCGGCCCTGGGGCCGCCCTGCGTCACCTTCAGGAAGCCGAGCGCCGAGAGCCAGATCACCGCGCCGCAGGCGGCCGCGATGCCGAGCACCAGCGCGAAGCCGCCGCGATCATGCAGCACCGCGATCGCCGGGACCACGAAGCCGCTGGCGGTGAATCCGACGAAGTAGCGCACGCTGTAGGCCCGGGCCCGGTAGGCCGGGGGCACGTAGCGGGCGATCATCGCGTCGTTGATCACCACCTGTCCGTAGATCGCCGTCATGGCCAGCATCAGCCCGACGAGCAGCGGCATACCGGTGGTCAGCGCCGCGATCCCGAGGCCCAGCGGCTGCAGCACCGACAGGGTCACGAACAGGAACGGCAGGCTGAACCGGTCGATCAGCCGGCCCATGGCGAGCTGCATCACCGCGCCGAACAGGAAGACCACGGTCGCGAGCGAGCCGATCAGCGTCAGCGGCAGCGCCTGGCCGACGCCCTCGTCGATCACCTTGGGCAGGCTGATCGTCGTGAGGTTGAAGGTGACGCCGCCGGCGAAGATCGCCAGGGCGTAGAGAGTCATCAGCATCCAGGGTCGGCTCACCGCGATCGCGGCCGCGCCCCCGGCCTTCTTGCCGCCGGCCTCGCCGTCGCCCGGGACCAGCGCCAGGAAGGCGGCGCCGCAGGCGAGGCAGACGAGGCCCGGGACCACGAAGGCGGCGCCCCAGCCGACATTGGCGGCAAGCAGCGCGGTCACCCCCGAGGCGGAGGCGGCGCCGAGATTGCCCCAGACACCGTTGACCCCGAGGTCGCGGCCGAGCCGGCGCGCGTGGGTCACCAGCATGGTCGAGCCGACCGGGTGGTAGATCGCCGAGGCGAGGCCGAGCACGCACAGCCAGAGCGCGAAGCTCAGCGGCGTCGTGGCGCTCGCCACCCCCAGGCAGGAGAGGCCGTAGCCGAGGAAGAACACCGCCAGCATGTTGCGCCGGCCGAACCGGTCCGCCAGCCAGCCCATCGGCAGCGAGCACAGGCCGAAGGCCACGAAGGCGCCGGTGGCCAGCCCGATCAGCTCGCCGTAGCCGAGCCCGGTCTGGGCCGCGATGGCGATCACCGCGGTCGGGTAGATCAGCAGCACGAAATGGTCGAGGGCGTGCGCGACGTTGACGAAGCGCAGCGTGCGTCGGGAGAGGGTTTCGGAATCCATCGCGGCCTGTCCTCCGGGATCGCCCCCTGATACCCTGGCCCGATGGAGGATTCGGGCCGGATATGTATGCGAACGGGCCAAAATCGGTGGTGGCGCCGCGGTCGACCGCCGCGGCCGATTATCAGCATGTGCCGCGGCCGGTCGCGGTCGTGCGCAAGCCGCTGCCGGCCGGGAGCGGCACGGGCCTGCATTTTCATGTCCGGGCGCAGCTTCTCTACGCGACGGCGGGGCTGATGAGCGCTTCGGCCGAGGACGGCACCTGGGTCGTGCCGGAGGGGCACGCCCTCTGGATCCCGCCCCGGCTGCCGCATGCCACGGTGACCCACGGGCCAGTGGCCCTGTGCACGGCCTATCTCGACCCCGCCGCCGTGGCGGCGTTTCCGGCGTCCTGCCGGGTGATCGCGGTCTCGCCGCTCCTGTCCTCGGCCCTGACCGCCCTCGCGGAGGAGCCGGTTCTGTACGACGAGGCCGGCCGTGGCGGCCACCTCGCCGCCCTGGTGCTCGACGAGATCGGCCGCGCCCCCGAGACGCCGCTCACCCTGCCGCTGCCGCGGGATGCCCGCCTGCGCCGGGTCTGCCTCGGCCTGATCGCGGATCCCGCCGCCGCGGAGGATCTCGATGCCTGGGCCGACCGCGCCGGGGCGAGCCGGCGCACGCTGACCCGCCGGTTCCGCACCGAGACCGGGCTCAGCTTCGGCGACTGGCGGGCGCGGGCCCGGGTGATCCGGGCGCTCGCGCTCGCCGCGGAGGGCCGCCCGCCCGGCGCCGTGGCGGCGGCGGTGGGCTACCGGAGCGCACAGGCTCTGCGCAGCACGGTGGCGCGGGTGCTAGGCGGCGAGGGAACGCCGTAAGCCGCCCGCGCGGTTCTCCGTCGAACCGGATCAGCCGGTCACTTCGGCTTGGCTTGGCCGCCCGGACCCCAGCCATGGGCCTGGACCGCCTTGACGATCTTGGCCTGCATCTCGGGCGCCACCGCCTGCATCCATTGCTGCATGCCGGCCAGCTGGATCTGGGCGAGCTGCGGCTGGGCGGCTGCGAGGCGTTTGCCGGTGGGCGTGGCGTAGAACGCCGCGATCGCCTGCAGGTCGTCCTTGCCGAGGATCGTGGCGAAGCCGCGGGCCTGGATGTCGAGAAGCTCGTCGTAATGCTCGGACAGGGTCGGCATCACGACCTCCTGGACCAGCACCTGCGCCTTGTCGGGCTCCTTGATGCCGATCTGCTGCATCATGCCGACCATCGGGGCCGCCATCGAGCCGAGCGTGGCGGCGCGATCCCCCTGCATCTGCGCGACCGTCTCCCGGGCGACCTTCAGCAGGGCCGGATCCGGGGCCGCGGCCGGCGCGGGTTTCTGGGGCGCCTGCGCCAGCACGGCGCCGGGCAGCGCGGTTCCGAGACAGAGGCCGACGAGGAGGGTCGAGATACGCATGGGTGCTCCGATCACGATCGCCGCACGATTCAGCGTTGCACGGCCCGCGCAGTGCTATCGCAATCGTGAACGGGATCAATGACGGTGGGGCCCGCGCGGTGACAATCGGTCGACGCGGACCCGGCCCGGGCAGGGGCCGGGGCGTGGGCTCCGGATGGGGGCAGCGGATTGTTCCGCTCGCGCGACGGCGCAGGTTCTTCGCAGGGACCGCTCGAACAAAAACCCCGTCATCCCGCTGCCGCGATGCCCGGGATGACGGGGTGGATGTCGCGCGTCCGAGCGCAGTCGTGCTCGGTGACCGGGCAGGTCTCCCCGCAGATCAGAGAGGTCTCACCCATCCCCGCAAGATGAGCGGGCGATCCGGATGTCCGTGGAGTGGGAGCTTCCACCTGCCGCAAGCCCAAGGCGGGAACCGGACGCGTCCGGCCCTCACGTCGCCCGCGCCGAAAAGTCGATCCGCGGGTCGATCCAGACGTAGATCAGGTCCGAGAGCAGGTTCACCGCCAGCCCGAGCAGGGAGAAGATGTAGAGGGTCGCGAACACCACCGGGTAGTCGCGGCCGACGATCGCCCGGAACGACAACTCGCCGAGGCCGTCCAGGGAGAAGATCGTCTCGATCAGCAGCGAGCCGGTGAAGAAGGCCGAGATGAACGCGCCCGGGAAGCCGGCGATGACGATCAGCATGGCGTTGCGGAAGACGTGGCCGTAGAGCACGCGGCGCTCGGACAGGCCCTTCATCCGGGCGGTCAGCACGTATTGCTTGCGGATCTCGTCGAGGAACGAGTTCTTGGTGAGCAGGGTCGAGGTCGCGAAGGCGCCGATCACCAGGGCGGTGAGCGGCAGCGCCAGGTGCCAGGCGTAATCGGTGAGCTTGTGCCAAGTGGAGAAGGTCTCCCAGCCCTCGCTGGTCAGGCCGCGCAGCGGGAACCACTGGTAGAACGAGCCGCCCGCGAACAGGATGATCAGCATCAGCCCGAACATGAAGCCCGGGATCGCGTAACCGATGATCACCACGAAGGAGGTCCAGCGGTCGAAGCGCTCGCCGTCCTTGACGGCCTTGCGGATGCCGAGCGGGATCGAGATTGCGTAGGAGAGGAGCGTCATCCACAGGCCGAGCGAGATCGAGACCGGCAGGCGCTCCTTGATCAGCTGGATGACCGTGACGTCGCGGAAATAGCTCCGGCCGAAATCGAACCGCACGTAGTCCCAGAGCATCTTGGCGAAGCGCTCCGGGGCCGGCTTGTCGAAGCCGAACTGCTTCTCCAGCTTGGCGATGAAGTCGGGGCTCAGCCCCTGCGCGCCGCGGTAGCGGGAATTGCCCTCGCCGCCGCCTGCCGCCCGGCCGCCGCCGCCGAGGTCGCCCGCCCCGCCTGTGACCCGCGACAGGGTGCCGTCGCCCTGGCCCTTCATCTGCGACAGCACCCGCTCCACCGGGCCGCCGGGGGCGAATTGCACGATCGTGAAGGTGATCAGCATGATCCCGAACAGGGTCGGGATCATCAGGCCGATGCGGCGCAGGATGTAGCCGAGCATCGGCTCAGTCCCGCCCGATCCGCTTGGCCTTGTCGGCCTCGTACCACCAGGTGCCGGGGGCGCCGAGGTCGTATTTCGGCGGGTTGGCGGGCCGGCCGTAGATGTCCCACAGGGCGAGGCGGTGGGCGCCGGAATACCACATCGGCACCCAGAGGCGCCGGGCCCGAAGCACCCGGTCGAGGGCCCGGCAGGCGGTGGTCAGCGCGGCCCGGGACCGGGCATCCGCGATGGCGGTGAGCAGGGCGTCGATGGCCGGGTCGGCCACGCCCGAGAGGTTGTTGGAGCCCTTGGTGGCGGCCGCCTTGGAGCCGTAGAGCTCGCGCAGCTCCGTGCCCGGGGTGACGCCGCCGGAGAAGCGGCGGGACGTGACGTCGAAGTCGAAATCGTTGACCCGCGCCTGGTACTGCGACGGGTCGACGGTGCGGTGGCTCGCCTTGATCCCGAGCAGGCCGAGATTGCGGATGAACGGCTGGGTCACCGCCTGGAAGACCGGGTCGTCGTCCAGGAACTCGATGGAAAGGGGCTTGCCCCCCGGCAGCAGGAGGCCGCCGCCCTGGCGGGTGCAGCCGGCCTCGCGCAGCAGCGCGTCCGCACGCTTGAGCAGCGCCCGGTCCTGGCCGGACCCGTCCGAGACCGGGGGCATCCAGGCCTCGCCGAACACCTCCGGCGGCAGGTCCTTGAACGGCTCCAGCAGGGCCAGCTCCTCGGCCGAGGGCTTGCCGGTGGCCTTGAGGTCGGAATTCTCGAAGAACGAGGCGGTGCGCGTATAGGCGCCGTACATCAGGTTGCGGTTCGACCATTCGAAGTCGAAGCACAGGCCGATCGCCTCGCGGATGCGCAGGTCGCGGAACGGCTCGCGGCGGGTGTTGATCCACCAGCCCTGGGTGCCGCTCGGCCGCGCATCCGGCACGGTCTGGCGGATGACGCGCCCCTCGGTGGCGGCGGGGAAGTCGTAGCCGGTGGCCCAGACCCGGGCGGTGAATTCCTCGCGGAACGTGAAGGCGCCGCTCTTGAACGCCTCGAAGGCCACGGTGCGATCACGAAAGTACTCGTAGCGGATCGCGTCGAAATTGTTCTGCCCGACCGTCACGGCGAGGTCGGCCGCCCAGTAATCCGGCACCCGGTCGAGCCCGATCGAGCGGCCGGGATCGACCGCGCCGACCTGGTAGGGACCGGAGCCGAGCGGCGCCTCAAGGCTCGCGGCCTCGAAGTCGCGGTTGGCGTAGTAGGTCGCGGAGAAGATCGGCAGCTGGGCCACGAACAGCGGCAGGTCGCGGGCGCGGCCCTCCGCGAAGGTGACGACCAGGGTATCGTCGCCCTCGGCCCGGGCGTCGGTCATCGGCCGGATCACCTCGGAGATCGAGGGATGGCCCTTGTCGCGCAGGAGCTTGAGGCTGAAGGCGGCGTCCCGGGCGGTCAGCCGCGAGCCGTCGTGAAACCGGGCCTGCGGGCGAAGCGCGAAGGTGTAGGTCAGGCCGTCCGGGCTCACCGTCACGGCGCGCGCCACCAGCCCGTAGACCGAATCCGGCTCGTCCAGCGCCCGGACCATCAGGCTGTCGAAGGTCAGGTCCAGCCCGGCTGCGCCGTCGCCGCGCAGGACGTAGATGTTGAGCGTGTTGAAGGTGTTGAGCGCCTGGTTGCCGGTCGTGCTCGCGAGCTGGGTCGAGAACCGGCCGCCCTTCGGGGCGATCGGGTTCACGTAGTCGAAATGCTCGAAGCCGGGGCCGTATTTCAGCTCGCCGAAGCTCGACAGGCCGTGGCGCTCCTCGCCTGCGGCCCGGGCGGGACGGACCGCCGCCAGGGCGCCGGCGCCCAACATGAGGCCGCGCCGGCTCGGCCGCCAGGGCCGGCCGGTCACCGCGGGGCTCCGGTCTTGGCGGCGCGCGTCGCGTCGTACCACCAGGTCGTCGGGAAGCCGGAGCCGGCATAGCGCGGCAGCACGGCGGGGTGGCCGAACCGGTTCCAGCGTAGGGTCCGCTGCTCGCTCGCCGACCATTGCGGCACGACGTATTCGTGGGCGAGCAGCACCCGGTCGAGGGCCTTGGTGGCGGCGATCACGCCGGCCCGGTCATGGGCGTAGATGACCTTGTCGATCAGGGCGTCGATGCCGGGATCCTTGATCCCGATCAGGTTGCGCGAGCCCGGCTTGTCGGCCGCCGCCGAGCCCCAGAATTCCCGCTGCTCGTTGCCCGGCGAGAGCGATTCGCCCCAGCCGTTGGTGGTGATGTCGAAGTCGAAGTCGCGGATCCGGTTCTGGTACTGCGCGGCGTCGATCACCCGCATCGAGGCGTCGATGCCGATGAGCTTCAGCTGCGCCGCGAAGGGCAGGATCACCCGCTCGAAGGCGTTCTGGAATTCCAGGAACTCGACGGTCAGGGGCTCGCCGGTCGCCTTGTTGACCATCTTGCCGCCGCGCAGCTCGTAGCCGGCCTCGCGCAGCAGCCCCACGGCCTCGCGCAGGTTCTTGCGCACGGCGTCCGGGGTGTCGTTGACCGGGTTGGCGTAGGGCGTGGTGAAGACCGAGGCCGGGATCTTGTCCTTGACGCTCTCTAGGATCGCCTTCTCCTGGCCCTCCGGCAGGCCCGAGGAGGCCAGTTCCGAGCCGAAGAAGTAGGAGTCGATCCGCTTGTAGAGGCCGTAGAACAGGTTCTTGTTCATCTCCTCGAAGTTCAGCGCCAGGTTGAAGGCCCGGCGCACCCGCGGATCCTTGAACTTGTCCCGGCGGGTGTTGAACGCGAAGGCCTGCATGATGCCCATGCCGCGCTCCGGGAACGCCTCCTTGATCAGGCGTCCCTCCTTCACGGCCGGGAAGTCGTCGTAGGCGGTCGCCCAGTTGCGGGCGATGTTCTCGGACCGGAAGTCGTAGAGGTCGCCCTTCAGGGCCTCGACCAGCACGGTGCCGTCGCGAAAATACTCGTGGCGCTCGGTGTCGAAGTTGTAGCGCCCGACATTCACCGGCAGGTCCTTGCCCCAATAATCCGGCACGCGGGTGTAGGTGACGCTGCGGCCGGGCTCGAACTTGGCCAGCCGATAGGGGCCGGAGCCGAGCGGCGGCTCCAGGGTGGTCTCGGTGGGGTTGCGCGGCTTGCCGCTGGCGTCCTTGCCCTCCCACCAGTGCTTGGGCAGCACCCGCAGCTGGCCAATCACCTGCGGCAGCTCGCGGTTGCCCTTCTCGCTGAACGTGAAGGTCACCTCGTGCGGCCCGGTCGCCTCGGCCTTGGCGACGGTCTGGTAATAGGCGGCGTAGAACGGGCTGTTGGCCTTCAGCACGCCGTAGGACCAGACCACGTCCTCGGGGGTGATCGGCTTCCCGTCATGCCAGCGGGCTTCGTCGCGCAGGCGGTACGACACCGAACCGAGATCGGGGGCGACCCGCACCGCCTCGGCCAGCAGGCCGTAGGAGGTGAACGGCTCGTCCGAGGATTCGGTCATGAGCGTATCGTAGAGCTGCAGCACGCCGCCCTCGAGATCGCCCTTCAGGCCGGAGACGATCATGTTGAAGTTGTCGAACCCGCCCTGCATGCCCAGCCGGACGAGCCCGCCCTTGGGCGCGGCCGGGTCGGCATAGTCGAAATGCTTGAAGCCCGGGCCGTATTTCGGCTCGCCCATCAACGTGATGGCGTGGGTCCACTGGCCGGTGGCAGCCGGGATCGTCGCCTCCGTGGCGGCCGCGCTCGCGGCCGGTTCCTGCGCGCGGGCGGGGGCGAACTGGAGGCAGGCGATGCAGAGCGTGGCGGCGAGGAGGCGTCCAGTCACAGGCAGGCTATCTCCATGTCATCGCACCCCACGGGGCGGGCATTGGGGTGTCCGAAGGGTCTTAGGCCGGGTGTGGCCCGGGCGTCGAGGTCACATGTTGCCGGTCGGTGCGCGAACGCGGCGTGACGCCCGGCACGGGGCTTCTTGAGGCGGGCCGGATCCGCGCCATTCCCTCCCCCGCGGAGGAGGGGGGAAAGCGTCGCGGCTGTTGGATGCGGGTGAGCCCAGAACGCCCCCCGCCGAGCCCCCAACTCGAACAAAAACTCAAGCCGCACGCCCGCGGCGTCCCTCGACCAGCCACATGGCGAGCACGGCCGCCGCGAGGGCCGCCAGGGCGGCGAGGCCCAGCGCCAGCGGGTAGACCTCGACGCCGCGGATGTTGGCGCTGTCGCTCGGGCGGAAGCCGATCCAGTCGCCGCCGGCCAGCCGGCCGCTCCGCACGGTGGCGAGGCGCGGCACCTGGGTTGTGCCGCCGGCATCCGCGACCCGGCGGATCGAGCCGCCGGAGCCCTCCGCCACCGCCTTCAGGCGCTCTGTATCGCTGAACACGTCGGCGAGCTCGCGCGGGTTGGCCGGGCCGACGCTGACGAAGGCCACGAGGTTGCCCGAGCGCAGGGTGTGAAGTCCCAGGGTCTCCGCGTCGAAGGCGGCGGTGAACAGGCCGGGCTCGCCGGGCTTGAGGGTGAGCGTCGTCACCTTGCCGGTCGGGCCGGTGACGGTGACCGGCTCGACCTGCTCGGCCATGGTCTGGCGCTCGACCCGGACCTCCCGGCCGCGACCGGTGGTCTGCGCCCGCAGGGCCTCCTCTTCGAGGGCCGGCTCCTTCATCAGCCAGTGCGCCAGGCGGCGCAGCAGGTCGAGATAGGGGCCGCCCTCCTGGTAGCCCCGCGCCCAGAGCCAGGCATGGTCGGACAGGAGCAGCGCGACGCGGCCCTTGTCCTCCCGGGACAGGGCGAGCAGCGGCAGCCCTTCCGCGCCGGACAGGATTGGCTGGATGCCGGGCCGGGTGCGAGCTTGGACGATGCGCAGCCAGTCGCCCCAGGCGGGCGGGTTGGCATCCGAGCCCGGCAGGTCGCGGGTGACCGGGTGGCGCTGGCCCACCTGGGTCGGCGTCGCCTTGTAGGGGCGCTCGACCACGCGCCCGTCCGGGTCGCCCGGCAGGATGCCGGCCAGCCGCGTGCGGGCCAGGCTCGCCGGCCCGGCATATTCGGGGCCGGCGGCGACGAGCAGCGCCCCGCCCTCGCGGACGTAACGGACGATGTTGTCGAAATAGGCCTGCGGCAGCACGCTCTGGTTGGCGTAGCGGTCGAAGATGATCAGGTCGAAGTCCTTGATCTTCTGGACGAACAGCTCGCGGGTCGGGAACGCGATCAGCGACAATTCTGAGATCGGCGTGCCGTCCTGCTTTTCGGGCGGGCGCAGGATGGTGAAATGCACGAGGTCGACGTTGGCGTCGGACTTCAGGAGGTTGCGCCAGGTCCGCTCGCCCTGGTGCGGCTCGCCGGAGACCAGCAGCACCCGCAGCTTCTCGCGGATGCCCTCGATCGGCAGCACCGCGCGGTTGTTGACCGTGGTGAGCTCGCCCGGCAGCGGCTCGACCTCGATCTCGACGACGTTCGGCCCGCCATGCTCGATCCGGGTGGTCAGCGCGAACGGCTTGTCGGTGGCCACGTCGCGCCGGCCGATCTCCTCGCCGTCGCGGCGGATGGTGACGACGGCGTGGCCGGTGCCGCCGCGCTCCATCACCTCGGCGCGGATCGTGAGATCCTTGCCGACGATGCCGAAGCGGGGCGCCTCCAGGAGCTTGATCTGCCGGTCGCGCTCGTCCGGATGGCCGGTGACCAGGACGTGGAGCGGCGCCTTGATGCCGAGCTGGGCCATCGCGGCCGGGATGTCGTGGACCACGCCGTCGGTGAGCATCACGATGCCGGCGAGCCGCTCAGGCGGCACGTCGGCCAGAGCCTGGCCCAGCGCCGTGAACAGCTTGGTGCCGTCGTCGCCGTCCTTGGCGTCGGGCACGTCGATGAAGCGCGGCTCGATATTGGTGAGCGCGCCGAAGCGGCGCTGCAGCTCGGCCCGCACCGCGTCGGTCATCTGCGGCCGGTCGCCGAGCGCCTGCGAGCCGGAGCGATCGACCACGATCGCCGCGATGTCCTTCACGGGCTCGCGATCCTCGCGCACCAGAGCGGGGTTGGCGAGGGCCGCCAGAACCAGGGCGAGCACCAGGGCGCGCAGCAGCGCCGTCCGGCCCCGGGCCACGAAGGCGAGCAGAGCCAGGACGACAACGATCAGCCCGAGGGCGGCCAGGACCGGCCAGGGGAGGAGGGGGGTGAAGCTGAGGCTCAGCATGGGGCGGAGCGCTCCGGTTCCGTGATGTGACGGCGTCTTTCACCGGCCGAGCTGCAGCCCTGGCAGGTTTTGACCGGTGCAGTCGCCGGGGCGTGAGCGCGGAAAGCGCGGGTCCCCTCTCCCGTGCGGGAGAGGGACAGGGTGAGGGGTGCGACCGTTCCGGAAAAACCGGGTCCCTCACCCCAACCCTCTCCCGCACGGGAGAGGGGGCGCGTCGCGGCCTGCAACAGCGCCCGCGCATCGAACTCATGTCGCCCGCAATTCGCAGAGCGGGGAGGGGAACCGGTGCTTCGCTGGGTGTCCGAAAAAATCACTGCCCCAGCCGCTCCAGCAGCGCGGGCACGTGGACCTGGTCCGCCTTGTAGTTTCCGGTCAGCGTGTAGACCACGATGTTCACGCCGCCCCGGAAGGCCATCTCGCGTTGGCGCTGGTCGCCGCCGACCACCGGGTAGAGCGGCTCGCCCCGGCGGCCCACTGCCCAGGCGGCGGCGAGGTCGTTGCCGGTGATGATGATCGGGCTGACGCCGTCGCCGGCCCGGGCCGGGCGGCGCTCAGTGCCCTCCGCGGCGGGGGGCAGGGCCTCCACCCAGGTCTGGCCCGTGGCGTAGCGGCCGGGGAAGCTGTCGACCAGGTAGAACGCCTTGGTCAGCACGTGGTCGAGGGGCACCGGCTCCAGCTCCGGCACTTCGAGGGTCGCCAGCATCTTGCGCAGGTAGGCCGCCTCGGGGGAGGGCGGGCCGCCCGGGCGGGCGGTGAGCGCGTCGCGCGTGTCGAACAGGACCGTGCCGCCGTTGCGCATGAACGCGTCGATCTTGCGGATCGCCGTCTCCGAGGGCTGGGGCCGGGACGGCGCGATCGGCCAGTAGATCAGCGGGTAGAAGGCGAGCTCGTCCTTGGCCGGGTCGATCCCAGCGGGCTCGCCCGGTTCGAGGGCGGTGCGCGAGGCGAGCATCTGGGTCAGGCCGGTCAGCCCGGTCCGGCTGGCCTCGTCGACGGCGGCGTCGCCGGTGATCACGTAGGCGAGCCGCGTGACCAGGGCCGATTCGATGCCGTTCGGCCGGTTGGGCGCGGGCTCCTCGGCGCGCAGGGGCTGCGCCGGCAGGGCGGCGAACAGCAGGAGGCCCGAGACGGCCAGCGCCGCCGGGCGTCCGCGCAGGCGGCTCGCCCAGGCGGAGCGGCGCAGGAAGCCGCCGAGCCACAGGCCCGCCAGGGTGTCGAGGGCGAGCAGCAGCAGCGCCAGGGTGAACAGGATCGGGCGCAAATCCAGGGTCTCGGCTCCGGCGAGGCTTCCGATCCGGGCGCCCTCGAGCGCCGCGGTATCGAGGGGTTTCAGGCGGTCGTCGGGCTTCAGGGCGTTGACGCTGATGCCGCCATCGGCCGGCCCGTAGAAGCCCGGCGGGTGCTCGGCATTCCCCCGGTCGGCATAGTCGGCCGCCACCGCGGTGGCCGAGGCCGGGGGCGAGCCGAGGGCGCCGAACCCGTCCAGCGTCGCCCGGGGGGCGAGCACCACGGCGGAGGCGCGATTGGCCTCACCCGCGGGCGGCGCAGAGGTGCCAGCGAGCCCGACCACGCGCCGGAGCATGTCGATGAACAGGCCCGAGAGCGGCAGGTTCGACCAGGTCGTGTCGGCGGTGACGTGGAACAGCACCAGCGTGCCCTGGCCACGCTTCTGCGCGGTGACGATCGGCGTGCCGTCCTGCAGGGAGGCCCAGGTCCGGTTCGGTAGGTCACCGTCCGGCTCGGCCAGGATCTGGCGGCGCACGCCGATATCGGCCGGCGGGGTCAGGCCGGCGAAGGGGCTCTCGGGCGGGAACGGTGCCAGGGTCTTGGGGCTGTCCCAGGACAGGGTGCCGCCCAGCGTCCGGTTGCCCCGGCGCAGGCGGACCGGCACCAGCGGGTCGTTGCCGGCGGCGAGCCGCGGCCCGGCGAAGCGCAGCAGCATGCCGCCGGCCTTCACGAAACTCTCGACGCGGGCGGTGGTCCGCTCGTCCAGCGCGCCGACATCGGCCAGCACCAGCACCGAGACCTGGTTGTCGAGGAGCTGGTTGATCGACTCCGCCGTCCCCTTGGCGCCGCGCGCCTCCTGCACGTCCGCGAAGGGCTGGAGCGCCCGGGCGAGGTAATAGGTCGGCGCCAGCAGGGGCTGGGCCTGGTCGAGGGTGCCGCCGAAGACGAGGCCGACCCGGCGGCGCTTGCCGCGCTCGTCCTGGAGCACCACGGCCCCGGCCGAGCGCTCGCCCGCGATCTCCAGGCGGCTGATGCTGTTGCGCAGCTCCACGGGCATCTCGAAGGCGGCCGTGGCCTCGGTGGCGTCGCCCGCGAAGGCGAAATCGCGCTCGGCGAGCGGCAGGCCCTTCTGGTCGAGGGCCCGGATCACGCCGGTGTCGCGCCCGTTCGGCGCCGCCCGCTGCGCCCGGGCCGTGAGGGTGCCGCCGGTCTCGGTGGCGGTGAGCGCCAGGGCCGGCGGCCTGTCGGCACGCAGCACGGTCAGGGCGGCGCCGCTGCCGCCGACAAGGTCGGCCAGGCCCTTGGCGAAGCGCTCGTCGCTGGCGCCGGCAACGCCGTCGCTGATCCAGACGAGGCCGGCGCCGCGGTTCTTCTCCAGGAACGCGCCGATGCTGGCCAGATGCGTGTCGCGGGTCGGCAGGATCGGGCGCGGCGCCAGGGCGCGCAGGCGCTCCAGGGCGGCGGCCGGGGTCTTGGCCTCGAAGGCCGCGGCCGGCTCGGCGAGGCCGATCACTGCCACGGGCCGTCCGTCCCGGGCCGCGCCCTCGATCGCGTCGTTGGCGACCCGCAGCCGGTCGCGCCAATCGTGGGCGGCCGGGAAGCCGTTGTCGAGGAGGACGAGGAGCGCGCTGCGCCCGCCGCCGGCCCCGACGCCGCCGGGGTTCCAGACCGGGCCGGCCACGGCCAGGATCAGGGCGGCGGCGATGAGCAGGCGCAGGAGCAGCAGCCAGGGCGGGGTGCGCGCCGGCGTCTGCCGCTGCGGGATCAGGTCGGCGACGAGCTTGAGCGGCGGAAACGCGATCCGGCGCGGGCGCGGCGGGGTCACCCGCAGCAGGAACCACAGGGCCGGCAAGCCGATCAGGGCGGCGAGCGCCAGGGGCGCCGCGAAGGTCAGACCCAGCATGGCGGCCTCACTCCGGGCCGCGCGCGGCGATCAGCGTGGCGAGCCGCAGGGCCGCCTCGCTCGCCGGGCGGTCGGTGCGGTGGATGGTGAGCGTCCAGCCCTGCTGGCGGGCGATTCCCTGCAAGGCGGCGCGGTGCTCGGCGATGCGGGCGCGGTAGCGGTCGCCCCAGGCGCCGGCATCGCCGATGTCGAGGTTGAGCCCGCCTTCGAGGTCGTGCAGCACGGCCTGGCCGGTGAACGGGAAGGTCTCCTCGATCGGATCGACCACCATCAGCAGATGGCCGCGGCTGCCCCGCCCGGCGAGGCTTTGCACGGCGGTCGCGATCCGGTCGGGATCGGTGAGGAAGTCGCCGATCAGCACCACCTCGTCGAACCGGGCCGGGCTCGCCCGCGGCGGCAGATCCTGCTCCAACCCGGCCTTGTCGGCGACCAGCGCCTGGATCATCCGCTCGACGATGCCCCGCGAGGCGGTGGCCCGGGTCAGCCCCAGGAGCCCGACCCGCTCGCCGCCCTCGACGAAAGCGTCGGCGAGCGCCAGCCCGAGGACCAGGGCCCGCTCGACCTTGGAGGCCGAGGCCAGATCCGACGCGAACCCCATCGAGGCGGAGCGGTCGATCCAGAGCCAGATGTTGTGGGCCGCCTCCCATTCGCGCTCGCGCACGTAGAGCCGGTCGTCCCGGGCGGAGCGGCGCCAATCGACCCGCGCGGCGGCCTCGCCGGTGACGAAGGGGCGGAACTGCCAGAAACTCTCGCCCGGCCCCGCCCGGCGCCGGCCGTGCAGGCCATGGGCCAGCAGGCTCGACACCCGCCGCGCCTCCAGGACGAGGCGGGGCATTTTTTCGGACAGGGCGGTCGCGCCCTCGCTCTCGCGCCTGCCGGGGGTGCGCCG
Source organism: Methylobacterium brachiatum (assembly GCF_900113845.1). NCBI lineage: Bacteria > Pseudomonadati > Pseudomonadota > Alphaproteobacteria > Hyphomicrobiales > Methylobacteriaceae > Methylobacterium > Methylobacterium brachiatum. The sequence continues at coordinate 186,725 of NZ_FOQW01000003.1, forward strand.
TTCGGAGCCGAGGGCGTGTGTCCCGACCAAGGCTAAAGCTTCTCCGCGAGCTTGCCGATCAGGCCCTCGATGGTCTCGCCGTCGGCGCGGGCGGTGTAGCTGAGCGCCATCCGGTGCTTGAGCACCGGCTCGGCCAAGGCCTTCACGTCGGCCACGGAAGGCGCGACGCGGCCTTCGATCAGCGCCCGGGCGCGGGCGGCGAGCGTCAGCGCCTGGCTGGCGCGGGGGCCGGGACCCCAGAGCAGCTTGTCCTTGACGAGCGGATCGCCACCGTCGGGCCGGGCGGCGCGCACGAGGTCGAGGATCGCCTCGACCACGGCCTCGCCCACGGGCAGCCGGCGCACCAGGCGCTGGGCGGTGAGCAGCTGTTCGGTGGACATCACCGCGTGCGGGCGCACCTCGTCGACGCCGGTGGTCTCGATCAGGATCCGGCGCTCGGCGGCGCGGTCGGGATAGCCGACGTCGATCTCGAGCAGGAAGCGGTCGAGCTGGGCCTCGGGCAGGGGATAGGTGCCCTCCTGCTCGATCGGGTTCTGGGTGGCGAGCACGTGGAACGGCCGCGGCAGGTCGTGGCGGGCGCCGGCCACCGAGACGTGGCCCTCCTGCATCGCCTGGAGCAGGGCCGATTGCGTCCGCGGGCTCGCCCGGTTGATCTCGTCGGCCATCAGCAGCTGGGTGAAGACCGGCCCCTGCACGAAGCGGAACGCCCGTCGGCGCTCGGCATCCTCCTCGAGGATCTCGGTGCCGAGGATGTCGGACGGCATCAGGTCCGGGGTGAACTGCACGCGCCGCGCATCGAGGCCGAGCACGGTGCCCAGCGTCTCCACGAGCTTGGTCTTGGCGAGCCCCGGCAGGCCGACGAGCAGGCCGTGGCCGCCCGCCAGGATCGTCACCAGGGCGAGGTCGACGACCTTCTCCTGCCCGAAGATCACCCCGTGGATCGCGTCGCGCGCCTGACCCACCGCGGCGAGGCAGGTCTCCGCGGTCGCCACGATGCCGTCGTCGAGGCTGGTGGCCGGGCTGATCGCCTGCGTCATGCGGTTGTCCGTCTCCTGTCCGGGGCTCCGGGGAACCCCGTCGGTCATCCGGCCAATGTGGGGCCGTTCGCACCAGGCTGGCAAGGTCGGGATCGCCGCACGCGGTTTTGACGCCCGGAACACCGGGGTTTCACGCCGCCGCGCGGCGGCCCCACGACACGGCCCTTGGCGCGGGCCGGCCGGACCATTAGGAAGGCGCGCGAGCCGGGGCGGCCGGCTGAACCTCCTGATGTCTCTCGCGGATTGCGGCGTAGGCAGCACAGCGGGCCTCCCGCGTATCCGGTACACACCATGCGCCTTCGAGATGTGTTCGTCGCCGGGCCCGCGCGGTCCCTCACGCGCCCGCTGGCCCGGCGCCTGAAGCGGCGGCGGACGAACGAGCCCCGCCAGGCGGATCTCGTGGCGGCCGTGAAGGCCTCCGGCCTGTTCGACCCGGCCTGGTACGCCAGGCGCTATCCCGATGTCGTCGGCGAGGGGATCGACCCGGTCGTCCACTACGCGGTCCATGGCGGGCGCGAGGGCCGCTGGCCGTCGCCCTTGTTCCACGGCGACCGCTATCTCGACGCCGTCCCGGGCCTGCGCGCCGAGGGCGTGAACCCGCTGATCCACTATGTCGAGCGCGGCGCCGATGCCGGCATCGCCCCAAACCCGCTGTTCGACCCCGACTGGTACGCGGAGCGCTATCTCGGCGGTGCCGACGCCCGCGCCCGGGCGTTCTTCCACTTCGTGAAGAGCCCCGACACCGACCCGTCGCCGCTGTTCGATTCCGCCTGGTACCGGTCGCGCTACCCGGATGCCCGGGAGGCCGGCGGCATCGCGCTGGCGCATTACTACGAGACCGGCCGCAAGCAGGGCTACCTGCGCAATCCCGAGGAATTCGCCGGGCTGTCGCGGCATGTCGATCTGATCCGCCGCTCGGGCATCTTCGACGCCGAGTTCTATCGTGGGCGCTGCCCCGAGGCCGAGACCAGCGGGCTCGAGCCCCTGGAGCATTACGTGATGGCCGGCGGCTATCGCCGCTACGCCCCGCATCCCCTGTTCGATCCCGACTGGTATGCGGCGCAATCGGCGGTGGTGCGGGCCGACAGCCTCAACCCGCTGGTGCATTTCCTGGAGCACGGCGCCCGGGAGGGGCTGGATCCCGGACCCTGGTTCGACACGCGCTGGTACACCAAGACCTACCTCGCCGACGACGAGACCGAGGCGAACCCGCTCGCGCATTTCCTGGCCGACAACGGCCGGCGCACGAGCCCGTCGCCGCGCTTCGACGCGCCCTGGTACCTCGCCCGCTACCCGAAGGTCGCCGCGCTCGGCCTCAATCCCCTGGTCGACTACGTCACCACCGGCCTGGAGGCGGGGCGCCTGACCCGCCGGGTCGCCGGCGCCGCGGTGCCCGAGGCCGCGGATGCCCGCCTGTCCTGCCTGAAGCGGGAGCCGCGCCGGCACGGCCGCACGGCCCTGTTCATCACCCACGCGCCGGAGGGGCGCATCCGCGGCCATGTCGAGCCCTACCTGCGGGCGTTTGCCGAGAACGGCATCGACATCGTGCTGATCGTCGCGGCCGACCAGCACAAGACCGTGGTGCCGGAGGCGATCCTGAGGCTCTGCGCCTCGGCCTACCTGCGCGAGAACACGGGCTTCGATTTCGCGGCCTGGGCGCATGTCCTCCTGGAGGACGACGACCTGCTCGATTCCGAGACCCTGTATCTCGCCAACGACAGCCTGGTCGGGCCCCTCGACAGCGGCGACTTCGCCGGGCTGCTGGCGAAGATCGAGTCCTACCCGGAGGCGGTGATCGGGCTCGCCGACAACTTCTACTACAGTCACCATCTCCAGAGCTTCTTCCTGGCCCTGAAGAAGCGCTGCCTGTCCTCCTACGCGTTCAACCACTTCATCCAGGCGGTGGCGAACTGGCCGGACAAGAACAGCGTCATCACCGAGTACGAGCTGACCTTCTCCGGGCGGATGCGGGCCGCCGGGCTCGGGGTGCGCAGCCTGTTCTCGGCCCAGAACAAGCACATGACGCTGGTCAACGACCCGCGCAACAACCGCACCCTGTTCGACTGGGAGAACATGCTCAGCCAGGGCTTCCCGTTCGTGAAGCGCTCGCTCCTGGGCGAGCACGCCGCGATCGGCGGCGCGGCGGTGCGCGCGGCGATCGAGGAGCGCGGCTTCGACCTCGACCGGCTCGACCAGACCTTCACCTATCCCGGCCCCAAGATCTGGGCCGACCTGCGCAGGCCCCAGGCACCGGAGCGGCCGCTGCGGGTCTCCTACGTCTCGCCGATGAACTACGCCAACGGGCTCGGCGTCGCGGCGCGCAGCTACGTGCGGGCGCTGCACCGGGCGCCCTTCGCCCTGAACGTGCATCCGATGGAGCGGTCGTTCCACGTCCATGCCCGGGTCGGGCCGGGCTGGCAGGCCCGGACCTTCTCGGGGGCGCCGGACGTCGCCCTGGTGCATTTCAACGGCGACAGCTGGCACTCGCTGATGAGCGCGCGGCAGCTCGACATCGCCGCGCGCGCGCGGCTCAAGATCGGGCTGTTCGTCTGGGAGACCTCGCACGTGCCCGGGGGCTGGCTGCCCACCGTGGACGGCCTCGACGCGATCTGGGCGCCCACCGAGTTCTGCGCCGCGATCTTCCGCCAGATCACCGACATCCCGGTCGATGTCGTGCCCTACGTGGTCGAGAACGAGCCCGGTGAGCCGGCGAGCGCCGCCGCCAAGGCCAACCTGCGCAAGGCGTTCTCCATCGACCCGGCGAAGAAGATCATTCTCTACGCCTTTGACGGGTCGAGCTACCTCGCCCGCAAGAACCCGCACGCGCTGATCCGGGCGTTCCGGGCCGCGGGGCTGGCGCAATCCGGCTGGCAGCTCGTGCTCAAGACCAAGCACGTGTTCGACCTGCCCGACGAGGGCAAGAAGCTGCTCGACCTCGTCGGCAAGACCGGCGACGTGGTGGTGATCGACCAGCCGCTCTCCCAGAACGAGCTCGGCGCCCTGTTCGAGCTCTGCGCGGTCTACGCCTCGTCGCATTCCTCGGAAGGCTTCGGCCTGACGATCGCCGAGGCGATGGAGATGGGCAAGGTCGTGGTCGCCACCGATTACGGCGGCAGCCGCGACTTCCTCGACGCCACCTGTGGCTTCCCGGTGAAGGCCGAGATCGCCGCCCTGGACCAGACCTACGGGCCGTATCTGCGCGGCGCCGAATGGGGCCAGGTGGACGAGGCCGACCTCGCCCGCGCGCTCACCGACGCCGCCCGGGCGGTGACCGGCGGCGACGCCGCGCGGATCGGCGCCGCCGCCCGCGCCCGGATCCGCGAGCGCCTGTCGATCGGCGCGGTGGCCGCCGCCATGGAGGCGAGCGTCAGCCGGCTCCTCGCAGCCGAACGCATTTGACGCCCGGGAGACGCGATCCGTGCTGAACAAAAAACCGGTCCCGGCCCCGTCGGCCTCGTGGAGCGCGCGCGCCTGGCCGGACGCGCTCCTGCCGCTGCCCCTCGACGAGCGCTTCCACCCGATCGACGAGCGCAAGCTCGGCCAGGTCGCCGCCGGCGCGCTTCCTGCCTGCCGAGCGGTGTTCGTGGCCCCGGCAGCGTCCGAGCTGCACCCGGACCTGTTCGAACCGATCCTCGCCGCGATGGCCGAGCGGCCGGATATCGGCATCTTCTACGGCGACGACGCCGTGGTGGACGGCGCGGGCCAGGTCCGCAGCGTCCATTGCAAGCCGGCCTTCAACCCGGCCCTGCTCATGGCCGACGATTACATCGGCTTCCCGCTGGTGATCCGCGTCTCGGCCCTGGCGAGCCTCACCCCGGATTTCGGCCGGCGCACCGGCAACGCCGCCTGGTTCCGGCTGCTGCTCGACGCGATCGCGGCGGGCATCGGCATCGACCGGATCCCGCAAACGCTGATCGCCTCGCCGCTCGCCCGCCCGAAGGCGAAGCGCGCCGCCCGGGCCGACGTGCTCGACCGCTGGTTCCAGGGCTCGGGCTCCCCCCTGCGGACCGCCCCCGGCCTGACCCCGGACACGCTGGAGATCCGCCGCAGCCTGGATGCGCGCCCGCCCGTGACCCTGGTGGTGCCGACCAACCAGAGCCGGCCCCGGGGCGAGGATGGGCGCGCGATCGACGGGGCAAAGCCCCACATCGTCAACCTGCTCGACAGCCTCGGCCGCAGCAGCTACCCGGCCGACCGGATCCGGGTGCTGATCGGCGACGACAAGGCGGACGACGCGATCTACCGGGGCCGCTCCGATCGGTTCGCGGTGACGCGCCTGCTCACCGCGCGGCCCGAGGGCGCGCCGTTCAACTACGCGGCCAAGATGAACACCCTCTGGCGCGCCGCCGAGACCGACCTCGTCATCCTGATGAACGACGACCTCGTGGTGCGCCGCCCCGGCTGGATCGAGGCGCTCCTGACCTTCGCGCTCGACCGCGGCGTCGGCGGCGTCGGCGGGCGGCTGCTGTTCCCGAGCGGCAAGATCCAGCATGCCGGCATGTTCGGCGGCATCTTCGATGTCTGCGCCCATCCCTGGTACAACCGCGACGCGGCCGAGCCGACCTACGGCGACTGGGCGCTGGCGCAGCGCGACTGCTCGTCGGTGACCGGCGCCCTGTTCGCCACCCGCAAGGCGGTGCTGGAGGCGGTGAACGGCTTCGACGAGAGCTTCGCCCTCGACTTCAACGACGTCGACCTGTGCTTCAAGCTGCGGATGCTCGGCTACCGCATCGTCTACACGCCGTTCGCCGAGATGGCGCACCACGAGAGCGCCTCCCGGCAGACCAGCTTCGCCCCGGGCTCGCAGATCTCGAGCTTCCTGCGCCGCTGGCACGACGTGCTCACCGACGACCCGGCCTACAGCCCGCAGCTGCGCACCGACACCGACGTGGTCGCCCCCCGGGCCGATGCCGCCCGCTGGGTGACCGAGCGCCGGCCAGCCTGAGTCACAGCGCCTCGCCGCGCATCAGCCGGGGCCGGGTGCCCCGGGAGGCGGCGGCCTCGCCGATGAAGAACCGCTTGAGGCCGGGCAGCCGGTCGACGATCCCGAGGCCGAGATCGCGGGCGAGCCGCAGCGGCAGGGCGTCGTTGGAGAACAGCCGGTTCAGCCCGTCGGTCGCCGCCGCCATGGCGAAGCTGTCGAACCGGCGGGCGCGCTCGTAGGCGCGCAGCACGTCCGGGCTGCCGGGATCGAGCCCGAGACGCAGGGCCCCGGTCACCGCCTCGGCCAGCGCCGCGGCGTCGGCCAGGCCGAGATTGAGGCCCTGCCCGGCGATCGGGTGGATCACGTGCGCCGAATCCCCCAGCAGCGCCAGGCGTTCGGCCCGGAACGCCCGGGCGATGCCGAAGGCCAGCGGATGCCGGCTCGGGCCGTGCTCCAGGGCCAGCTTGCCCAGGTCGAGGGTGAACCGGCGCTCGATCTCGGCCAGCACCTCGTCGGGCTCGCCCGAGAGCAGCGCGTCGGCTTCGTCGGCCCGCTCGGTCCAGACGATCGAGGAGCGGTGGCCGAGGGAGCCGCCGTCCCGCAGCGGCAGGATCGCGAAGGGGCCGGCCGGCAGGAAGTGCTCGAAGGCACGGCCGTGGTGCGGCCGGGCATGCCCGATCGTGGCCACGATCCCGACCTGCGGATAGGACCAGCCGACCCAGCCGATCCGCGCCGCCTCGCGCAGCCGCGAGCGCGCCCCGTCGGCGGCCACCAGCAGGTCGGCCTTGAGGCTCACGCCGGTGGTCAGCTCCGCCCGGATCGCCGCGCCCTCCGGCACCGCCCGCACCACGCCCCCGGTGACAACCTCGACGCCGGCGTCCCGGCAGGCCTCGGCGAGCGCCCGCGCAAGGGGCTCGGCCTCGACCATGTGGGCGAAGGGCTCGCCCGCCGCCCGGTCGGGCTGGTCCTCCTCTTCCCGCCCGAAGGTCAGGAAGACCGGCCGCACCGGGTCGGCGATTCGGCTGTCGGAGATCACCATCTCGGCTATCGGCTCGGCGGCGGCCGCGATCCCGTCCCACAGCCCGAGCTGCGTCAGCATCCGCCGTCCGCCCGCCGCCAGCGCGTAGGCGCGGCCGCGGTGCCGGACGGGATCGGCGCCGTGGGGGTCGATCACGGTCACCGCGAGCGCCGGCCCGTGGGCCTGCTTGAGCGCGTAGGCCAGGGCGAGGCTGGCGAGGCCGCCGCCTGCGATCAGGAGGCTGCGGCTGCCGGGGCGGGGCGTCTGGGCCGTCATCGTCACGGATCTCCGATCTGGGGGCCGAGCGCGTGGATCGCTCCGCCCGAAAGGCCTATGTCGCGTTTGGACGACGAACGGAAACCCCGCGACTCATGACCGACGCCACCACCGACGCGATGACCGACGCGGTCGCCGAGCTCATCGCCATCCTCGACCTCGAGCGCCTCGAGGTCGACCTGTTCCGCGGCCAGAACCCCAAGACCGGCTGGCGCCGCGTTTTCGGCGGCCAGGTGGTGGCCCAGGCCCTGGTGGCTGCCACCCGCACGGTGCCGGACGACCGGCCGGCCCATTCGCTCCACGCCTATTTCATGCTCCCCGGCGATCCCCGCGCGCCGATCGTCTACGAGGTCGAGCGCATCCGCGACGGCCGCAGCTTCACCACACGGCGGGTCAAGGCGATCCAGCACGGCCGGGCGATCTTCGCCACCACGATCTCCTACCAGGTCTCCGAGGGCGGGTTCGAGCACCAGCCGGCGATGCCGGATGTCGCGGGGCCGGACGGCCTCCTCGACGGCAAGGCGCTGGCGGCCTCCGGCGCCACCGGCATGCCCGAGGCGGTCGCCGCCTATTTCGGCCGGGAGCGCCCGATCGAGCTGCGGCCGGTCGATCTCGACCGCTACATCGCTCGCCGCAAGGACGGTGCCCCGCCGGAGCCGGTCTTCAATGTCTGGCTGCGGGCGGCCTCCGCGCTGCCGGACGATCCGGCCCTGCACCGGGCAGTGCTGGCCTACGCGTCCGACATGACCCTGCTCGACGTGTCGCTCATCCCGCATGCCAGCTCGGTGTTCGATCCGAACATCCAGGCGGCCAGCCTCGACCACGCCCTCTGGTTCCACCGCCCGGTCCGGGTCGACGACTGGCTGCTCTACGCCCAGGACAGCCCGGCCGCGGGCGGCGCCCGTGGCTTCGCCCGCGGCCAGATCTTCGACCGCGCCGGCAACCTCGTCGCCTCGGTGGCGCAGGAGGGCCTGATTCGGCCGCACGGGGGATGAGGTCACGGCGCGGAACGGCTCCTCCTTCGATTCGCGCGGGGTCGGCCGGCTGACCCGCACCGTCATCCCGGGGCGCCGAAGGCGAGCCCGGGATCCAGAGCCGCCGACCATGCCAGGGCGAGAACCTGGATTCCGGGCTCCGCTTCGCGGCCGCGGAATGGCGGGGTAGGTGCAGAATGCGATGGCGTTCCCTCAGACCCTGCGGTCGACGATATCGCTCATCGCCCCCGGATTAGAATGCCGTCTCCGACGTGCGTTGCAGAATTGCACCACGGCGGAGTGCCCATTTTCCAACCGTTTGCGCGCTGTCTAGGCACCGACTCCGCGCCGCATGCCCAAGGCTTCGCCCGATCCGGCTATTTCCTGGGCATAACGGGCCCTGCGCGAAAAGTTCCCGGTTCCGGCGGCGTGGCATAGTCCTTGAATAGCCCCGCTCAACCGCGGGCCAGCCCGGCTCGACGGGCGGCCCGATGGGTCGCCGCGTGGATCGGGCGACGGCATCGGTTCCCAGGGACTCGGTAAGGGGGCGCCGCCCATGAAGATCGTGATGGCCATCATCAAGCCGTTCAAGCTGGAGGAGGTGCGCGACGCGCTCACCGGCATCGGCGTCCACGGGCTGACGGTGACGGAAGTGAAGGGCTACGGCCGCCAGAAGGGCCACACCGAGATCTACCGGGGCGCGGAATACGCCGTGAGCTTCCTGCCCAAGCTCAAGATCGAGGTCGCGGTTGCTTCCGACCTGACCGCCAGCGTCATCGACGCCATCGCGGGTGCGGCGCGCACCGGCCAGATCGGCGACGGCAAGATCTTCGTGCTGCCCCTCGAGAAGGCGGTGCGCATCCGGACTGGCGAGACCGACGCCGACGCCCTCTGAGCCGGCCCGCCGACAGCTTCAACCTTTACGCAACGCGCAACGAATCGTGACCGGAGCCACCTGTCCATGAAAGTCCGTAATGCCCTGATGCTCGGCTTGGGAGGCGCGGCGCTCGCCGCCCTCCTGATCGAGCCGTCCCTGGCGCAGACCCCGGCGCCGGAAGCCGCCTCCGCGGCGCCGGCCGCCACGGCCGTGCCGCTGCCCAACAAGGGCGACACCGCCTGGATGCTGATCTCCTCGGCGCTGGTGCTGATGATGAGCGTGCCGGGCCTGGCCCTGTTCTACGGCGGCCTCGTGCGCACCAAGAACATGCTCTCGGTCCTGACCCAGGTCTTCGCGATCGTCTCGATCGTCGGCCTGCTCTGGGTGTTCTACGGCTATAGCCTCGCCTTCACCAACGGCGGCGGCATCAACGACTTCGTCGGCGGCCTGTCCAAGGCATTCCTGAAGGGCATCGACGCCAACTCGACGGTGGCAACCTTCTCAAACGGCGTCGTGATCCCCGAATACGTCTATCTGTGCTTCCAGATGACCTTCGCAATGATCACCCCGGCGCTGATCGTCGGCGCCTTCGCCGAGCGGATGAAGTTCTCCGCCCTGGTGGTGTTCACGATCCTCTGGGTCACGCTGATCTATTTCCCGATGGCCCACATGGTCTGGTACTGGGGCGGCCCGGATGCGGTCGGCAACGCCGCCAAGGCGCTGGCCGCCGCCACCGACGACGCCTCGAAGGCGACCGCCCAGGCGGCCCTCGACGCGGTCAACAAGGATGCGGGCTTCCTCTTCCAGAAGGGCGCCCTCGACTTCGCCGGCGGCACCGTGGTGCACATCAACGCGGGCATCGCCGGCTTCGTCGGCTGCCTGATCATGGGCAAGCGCATCGGCTACGGCCGCGACCTGCTCGCCCCGCACTCGCTGACCATGACCATGATCGGCGCCTCGCTGCTGTGGGTCGGCTGGTTCGGCTTCAACGCCGGCTCGAACCTCGAGGCCAACGGCACCGCCGCCCTGGCGATGCTCAACACCTTCGTGGCGACCTGCGCCGCCGCGGTGGCCTGGCTGTTCGCCGAGTGGGCGCTGAAGGGCAAGCCGTCGCTGCTCGGCATGCTCTCGGGCGCGGTGGCCGGCCTCGTGGCCGTCACCCCGGCCTCGGGCTTCGCCGGCCCGATGGGCTCGATCGTGCTCGGCCTGGTGGCCGGCGTGGTCTGCTTCGTGATGTGCTCCTCCGTGAAGAACGCGCTCGGCTACGACGACTCGCTCGACGTGTTCGGCGTGCACTGCGTCGGCGGCATCCTGGGCGCCCTGGCGACCGGCATCCTGGTCGACCCGAATCTCGGCGGCGTCGGCATCCCCGACTACACCTCGAAGCCGGGCGAGCTGGCCGTGGGCGCCTACGACATGATGAGCCAGCTCATCGTCCAGGCGGAAGCGGTCGGCCTCACCCTGCTGTGGTCCGGCATCGGCTCGGCGATCCTCTACAAGCTCGTCGACCTGACGATCGGCCTGCGGGTGACCCAGGAAGAGGAGCGCGAGGGCCTCGACATCGCCGATCACGGCGAGCGCGCCTACAACTACTGAGAGCGACCGGCGCGGCCCTCCGGGGCCGCGCCGCGGACATGGAAAACCCCGGCTCCGTAAGGGCTGGGGTTTTTCGTTTTTCCGCTCACGCCGTCATTGCGGGTGGAACGAAGCAGCCCAGGGACACGCCACATCCGGGGATCGCGCGCAGCACTGGGTTGGTTCGCTCCGCTCGCAATGACGGGAGCGCAGCGCCTATCCCGGGGGATGTTTCGCTCGCTCCCGCTCATCCTGAAGCGATGCAGCGCGGGCCTCGAAGGAGAGCTCCTTCGAAGCGCGCCTTCGCCTCCACCTCAAAGTGCGGCGGTGGGGGCGGTGAAGCGCTACGCCGCCCGGCTCAGCGCCGCCTTCTCCTCGGCGAACGCCCAGTCCAGCCACGGCGTCAGCGCCTCGAGATCGGCGGTCTCGACGGTGGCACCGCACCAGATCCGCAGGCCCGCCGGGGCGTCGCGGTAGGCGCCGATGTCGAGGGCGACGCCCTCGCGGTCGAGGCGCGCGACGATGCCCGAGGCGAGCGCCGCCACCGCCGCGTCGCCGCGGGCGAGCACGTCCGGGTCGGCGATCACCAGGCAGACGCCGGTGTTCGAGTAGGTCGCGGGGTCGACCGCCAGCGGCGCGATCCACGGGGTCCGGGCGACCCAGTCGTAGATCACGCGGGCGTTGGCGTCGGCCCGGGCGTGGAGCGCCGGCAGGCCGCCGATCCGGACCGCCCAGTCCAGGGTGTCGAGGTAATCCTCCACGGCAAGCATCGAGGGCGTGTTGATCGTGTCGCCCTTAAAGATGCCCTCGATCAGCTTGCCGTCCTTGGTGAGCCGGAACACCTTCGGCAGCGGCCAGGCCGGGACGTAACTTTCCAGCCGCGCGACCGCCCGGGGCGAGAGCACCAGCATGCCGTGCGCCGCCTCGCCGCCCATCACCTTCTGCCAAGAGAAGGTGACGACATCGAGCTTGTCCCAGGGGAGCGGCTGCGCGAAGGCCGCCGAGGTGGCGTCGCAGATCGTCAGGCCGGCGCGGTCGGCGGCGATCCAGTCGCCGTCCGGGACCTTCACCCCGGCGGCGGTGCCGTTCCAGGTGAAGACCACGTCGCTGTTCCGGGTGTCGATCGCCGCGAGGTCCGGCAGCACGCCGTAGGGGGTCTGGTGGATCTTGGGTGCGATCTTGAGCTGCTTGAGCGCGTCGGTGACCCACTCCTTGCCGAACGCCTCCCAGGCGGCGACCTCCACGGGCCGCGGGCCCAGCAGGGTCCACATCGCCATCTCGACGGCGCCGGTGTCGGAGGCCGGCACGATGCCGATCCGGTACGCGTCGGGCACCTGCAGCACGGACCGCGTCAGGTCGATCGCCCGGCCGAGCTTGGCCTTGCCGATCGCGGAGCGGTGCGAGCGACCGAGCGCGGCGTCGGCCAGGGCCGACGGCGTCCAGTCCGGACGCTTGGCGCAGGGGCCGGACGAGAAATGGGGAACGCGCGGGCGCCTGTCGGGTCGGCTCATCGTCGGATCCATCCTTGCAGATGGGCGCTCCTCGACGGGGAGGAGTGTCCCGGGCCGGGGATGCGCCGAAACCCGCTGGCTGGCAAGACAATGCGCAGGGTCTGCGACGGGCCACGCCCGGGGCGGGACAGATCCGCCGAAGGGACGGAACAGTCGATTAAGCCTGCGCGGCTAGGTTCGACGGCGTGCCGAGTTGCGTTCGAGGTACGCCGATGTCTGTCGACAGCGCCGCGTTCGTGGCGATCTGGTTCCTGTTGCTTGCCGTGATCCTGGCCGCGGCCTCCCGCACCCGCTTTCCCGGACGCCTCGACCGTCCGATCCCGCAGCCGCTGCGGCTCGATCCGGTGGATTACGATGTCGACGGGCCGGTGATCGACCTGGAACCGGCCTGAAGGTCGGGCCGCCGCTCGGCGGTGATGCGCTCCGCCTCCGCCCGCCGCCACCGGGCGATCGCCCCGTGATTGCCGCCCGACAGCACCTCCGGGATCACCCGCCCCTCCCAGTCCCGCGGCCGGGTGTAGTGCGGATATTCGAGGAGCCCGCCCTCGAAACTCTCCTCGATTCCCGATTCCGCCTTGCCCATCACCCCGGGCAGGAGCCGGACGCAGGCATCGAGCACCACCAGGGCGGCGATCTCGCCCCCGGAGAGCACGTAATCGCCGATCGAGACCTCTTCCAGGCCGCGGCCGGCGATCACCCGCTCGTCCACCCCCTCGAACCGGCCGCAGACGATCAGCGCCCCCGGCCCGGCGGCGAGTTCCCGCACCCGGGCCTGGCTCAACGGCTTTCCGCGCGGCGACATCAGCAGCCGGGGACGCGGGTCGTCAGGCCCGGCGGCGGCGTCGATGGCGGCGGCGAGCACGTCGCAGCGCAGCACCATCCCGGCCCCGCCCCCGGCCGGCGTATCGTCCACCGCCCGGTGGCGGCCGAGCCCGTGCTCGCGGATGTTGCGGGCCTCCAGGCTCCAGTCGCCCCGGGCGAGGGCGTCGCCCGACAGGGACACGCCGAGCGGCCCCGGGAACATCTCCGGGTAGAGGGTGAGGATCGTGGCCCGCCAGGGCGTTTCCGCGCGCGTCATGGCGCTTGATCGCGCGTGGGGTGCGGCACGGTCAACGGCCCGGGCACCGTTCGGCCCCGCGGCGGGTTGTCGGCGATGATCCGGCACATCCTCCTCCTCACCGCCCTGCTGGCGGGACCGGCCCTCGCGGCGGAGCCGCTGGCGCCTCCGGGCGCGCCCGCGAGCGCGTTCCCGAAGCCCGACCGGCCGGTGGCCGAGATCGTGGCGCCGCAATGGTCCTCGGAGGCCGAGCGGGACAAGGCCGGCGAGTTCGACGCCGTCGCCCGCGGGATGGGCATCGCTCCGGGCGAGACCGTGGCCGATATCGGCGCCGGCAGCGGCTACTACGTGACCCGTCTGAGCCCGCGGGTCGGGCCCGGCGGCAAGGTCCTGGCCGAGGACGTCACCCCTGCCTACCTGGCGAGCCTGGAGCGGCGGGTGAAGGGGCTCGACAACGTCACCGTGGTGCGCGGCGAGCCCCACGACCCGCGCCTGCCCGCGGCCTCCGTCGATGCCGCGATCCTCGTGCACATGTATCACGAGATCGCCCAGCCCTTCGGCCTGCTGCACAACCTCGCCCCGGCGATGCGGCCCGGCGGTCGGGTCGGCATCGTCGATGCCGACGACATCCCGTCGCGGCACGGCACCCCGCCGGCGCTCCTGCGTTGCGAGCTCGCCGCCGCGGGCTACCGCGAGACCGGCTTCCATCCGCTGAAGGGCGGCGCCTATCTGGCGGTGTTCGCGGCCCCCGCCCCGGAGGACCGCCCAAGCCCGGAATCGATCCGCCCCTGCCGGGATACCGCGACGGCCCGCTGAACGGTTCGGCGCGCGCTCAGGGTGCGCCGCCGGTGCTCGGCTGCGCCGTGTCCAGATGGGCCGCGAAACCGGTGCGGTGCGGGGCGAGATCCGGGCGCAACGTCATGGACGGGATCGCGTAATCGCCGCCGTTCTGCCGCCGGAACGGGATGGGGGCCGTGCTGAACAGGGTGCGCATCCGCGCCCGCAGGCCCTCCGCCGTGACCGCGAAGGCGCTCTCGGTCAGGCCGTCGGCCCGGTAGACGACAAACGGCGGGAGCACGGCGTAGCCCGGGTAGAACAGCACCCCGTGATGGATCGGGAACAGCAGGTCGTCGATCGGCCCGTTGATCCCCCGGGGGCCGTAATGCGTCTCCCAGCCGCCGGCCGTCACCACCAGCATCGCGCGCTTGCCGGCGAGGGTGCCCTCTCCATAGCGGTCGCCCCAGCGGGTCTCGTTGTGTGCGCCCACGCCGTAGGCGAAGCCGTAGGCGTAGACCCGGTCGACCCAGCCTTTCAGGATCGCCGGCATGGAGAACCACCACAGGGGGAACGCCAGGATCAGCGCGTCCGCCCAGAGCAGCTTGGCCTGTTCGGCGGTCACGTCGTCGGTCAGGGTCCCGGTGGTGAAGGCCGCGCTGGACGCGGCCGGGACACGCAGGCGCGCCGCGTCCGGCAGGGCCGGGAAATCGGCCCGATCGACGGCACTCTTCCAGTCCGCGGCGTAGAGGTCGGTGACGCGGACCTCGTGTCCGTCTGCTTCCAATTGCTCCACCGCCACGCCGCGCAACGCGTTCGTCAGCGAGGCCGGATCGGGATGGGCTGAGACGACGAGGATCTTCATGGTGCGGGCTCACGGGGGGAGGGAGCCGCGAAGCTAGGCGGCCGCCGATCCATCCGGTAGACGGTAGGGCGGGATAGGATTGTTCCGCGCCATGGATAGATCGAACGTCACGCTGGAGCGGATGCGCAGCTTCGTTCGCGTGGTCGAGCGCGGCAGCCTGTCCGCGGTGGCGCGGGAGGAGGGCGTCGGGCAATCGACCGTCAGCCGGCACGTGGCCGAGCTCGAGGCCGCCCTCGGGGCGAGCCTGCTGAGCCGGACCACGCGGCGCCTCACCCTCACCGACGAAGGACGGCGCTTCCACGCGGAGGCGCGCACCATCCTGCGGCTGGTGGACGAGGCGACGGACGGGGTCCGGAACGCCGGGGGTGGTCTGACCGGGACCGTACGCGTGTCCTGCACGGCCGCGTTGGGCGTGCGCCATGTCTGCCGGGCGCTGTTCGCGCTCCAGGACCGCTATCCGGGGATCAGCATCGATCTCAGCCTGACCGATGAGCGGATCGACCTCGTGCGCGAGGCGACGGATGTTGCGATCCGGTTGGGGCAGTTGGCGGAGAGCAGCCTGCAGCGCAAGGCCATTGGCCGTTCCCGCCGGATCCTGGTGGCGTCGCGGGGCTATCTCGCGGATCACGGCCGGCCGCAGCATCCGGCCGACCTGTCGCGGCATCCGGCGATCCGCATGAGCAACGTCGCCGGCAGCGATACGCTGTGCCTGCACGGGCCGGACGGCACCACGGCGCGCATTCCCGTAGGTGGCAACCTGCTGGTCGATCACGGCCTGGCCGCGCGCGAGGCCCTGGCGGAGGGGCGCGGGATCGCGGCCGCCCATGTCTGGCTCGTCGACGATCTCCTGGCGGCGGGCGCGATCGAACGGGTCCTGCCGGACCACGCGCCCGAGCCCGTCCCGCTCTCGATCCTGGTCGTGCCCGGCCGCATCCGCATCAAGCGCGTCCGCCTGGTGGTCGACGCCCTGGCGGCCGCTTTGGCCGAGCTGCCCGGCCTCGACAGGCCGTGAGCCAGCGGGTCACGCCAGGGTCGGCATGCGGCTGTCAGTCCGGCTCGTCGGCGGGCTTCTCGCCCACCGGCGCGAAGAAATCGTCCGGCAGCACGACGGTCACCCGCCGCTGCGGGAGATCCAGCACCGGCACGAACGCCTTGGTGAACGGCAGGAGCGCGGTGGCGCCACCCGCGGCGGGGCGGAGTTCGAGCAGGTCGCCGCCGCCGTAATTCGGAACCGCGACGACCGTGCCGACGACGGTCCCGGCCTCGTCCACCGCGGTGGCGCCGACCAGGTCGGCGGCGTAGACCTCGTCGTCATCCTCGGGCTCCGCCAGGCGGTCCCGGGGGATGAACAGGGCGACCCGGTTGAGCGCCTCGGCGGCGTTGCGGCCGCCGATATCCTTGACCCGGGCGATCAACATGTCGGGGGACGAGCCGGGGGCGGTGCGCACCCCGGACAAGGTCAGCGTACGCCCGTCCGAGGTCAGGAGCGGGCCGTAGCCGGCGATCGCGAGGGGATCGCCGGTGTAGGATTTGAGCCGGATCTCGCCGTTCAGCCCATGCGCCCGCCCGAACTCGCCCAGCAGGACGAGGTTCGGGTCGGGCGGCACGGGCGGAGCCGCCGGCTTGGGGGCCGGCGCCTTGGGCGAGGTTGCGGCTTCCGGCGCGATGGCGCCGATAGCCTTGCCGGCGCGGCCGCGGCGACCGCCGTCGCGGGAGAATGAACCTGCGGGGCGGCGCGCCATGGCGCAGCCGCCTTACGCGGCGGCGTCCTCGGCGGGCGCCGCGGCCTTCTCGGCGCGCTTGGTCGCGCGCTCCTTGGCCTTCTCGCCCGGCTCGGCCTTCTGCGGGTTGTTGCGCGTCGGGCGCTTGGCCAGGCCGGCCTGGTCGAGGAAGCGCAGGACGCGGTCGGTCGGCTGCGCGCCCTTGGCGAGCCAGCCCTGGATCTTCTCGGCGTCGAGCTGGATCCGGGCCGGATCGTCCTTGGCCTTCATCGGGTCGTAGGCGCCGACCTTGTCGATGAAGCGGCCATCGCGGGGGGCGCGGGCGTCGGCGACGACGATGCGGTAGTACGGACGCTTCTTGGCGCCACCGCGCGTGAGACGGATCTTCAGGGCCATTGTCTTAGGACTTTCTCTCGTTGTCGATCGCCGACTCGTGCGTCGCCGCGATCGTCTGGTGGTGCCGGATGACTTCCTTGACCACGAAGGCCAGGAACTTCTCGGCGAAATCGGGGTCGAGCTTGGCCTCGACCGCGAGCTTGCGGAGCCGGGCGACCTGACGGGCCTCCCGGTCCGGATCGGAAGGGGGGATCCCCTTTCGGGCCTTGAGCTCGCCGACCCGCTGCGTGCAGCGGAAGCGCTCGGCGAGCAGGTGGATCAGCGCCGCATCGAAATTGTCGATGCTGTCGCGCAGGCGGGCGAGTTCGGGATCGACCGCTTGGGCCGCCAGCACGCTCATTTCTTCTTCCCCGGCATGAAGCCACCGAGACCGGGCAGCTTCGGGCCGCCGAGGCCGGGAAGCCCCGGCATCTTCGGCATCCCGCCCAGCCCGCCCCCGCCGAGGCCCGGCGGCATCGGCGGCAGCTTGCCGCCGAATTGCTTCTCGATCTGCGCGATCTGCTCGGGCGTCGGCTCGGGCATGCCGGGCGGAAGGCCGGGCATGCCACCACCCATGCCGCCGCCGCCGAGCCCGAACATCGAGCCGAGCGCCTGGCCGATCCCGCGTTTCCCGGAGCCCATCGCCTTCATCATGTCGGCCATGGTCCGGTGCATCTTCAGGAGCTTGTTGATCTCCGAGACGTCGACCCCCGAACCCGCCGCGATGCGCTTCTTGCGGGAATTCTTCAGCAGGTCCGGGTTCTTGCGCTCCTGCGGGGTCATCGACGAGATGATCGCCCGCTGGCGCTTGAACATCTTCTCGTCGAGGTTGGCGCCCTCGACCTGCTTCTTGATCGCGCCCATGCCGGGCAGCATGCCCATCAGGCCGCCGATGCCGCCCATCTTCTCCATCTGGGCGAGCTGCATGGACAAGTCCTCGAGATCGAACTTGCCCTTGCGCATCTTCTCCGCGGTGCGGAGCGCCTGCTCGTGGTCGATGGTCTCGGCGGCCTTCTCGACCAGGGAGACGATGTCGCCCATGCCGAGGATGCGGTTGGCGACGCGGGCCGGGTGGAACTCCTCCAGCGCGTCGACCTTCTCGCCGGTGCCGACGAGCTTGATCGGCTTGCCGGTGACGGCCCGCATCGAGAGCGCCGCACCGCCGCGGGAATCGCCGTCCATGCGGGTCAGCACGATGCCGGAGACGCCGAGCCGCTCGTCGAAGGCGCGGGCGGTGTTGACGGCGTCCTGGCCGGTCAGCGCGTCGGCGACCAGCAGCACCTCGTGGGGCCGGGTCGCGGCCTTCACCTCGGCCGCCTCGACCATCAGCGCCTCGTCGACCGTGGTGCGGCCGGCGGTGTCGAGCATCACCACGTCGAAGCCGCCGAGCCGGGCCGCCTCCATGGCGCGCTTGGCGATCTGAACCGCCGACTGGCCGGCCACGATCGGCAGGCTCTCGACGCCGACCTGCTTGGCCAGCACCGCGAGCTGCTCCATGGCGGCCGGGCGACGAGTGTCGAGCGAGGCGAGCAGCACCTTCCGCTTCTCACGCTCCGACAGGCGCCGGGCGATCTTGGCGGTGGTGGTGGTCTTGCCCGAGCCCTGAAGGCCGACCATCAGGATCGGCACCGGGGCGGGGGCGTTGAGGTCGATCACCTCGGCATCCGTGCCGAGCATCGCCACCAGCTCGTCGTTGACGATCTTGACGACCATCTGGCCGGGGGTGACCGACTTGAGCACGACGGCGCCGACCGCCTTCTCCTTCACCCGGTCGGTGAAGCCGCGCACGACCTCCAGGGCGACGTCGGCTTCCAGCAGGGCGCGGCGGACCTCGCGCATCGCCGCGGTGACGTCGGCTTCCGTCAGGGCGCCCCGGCGGGTGAGCCCCGAGAGGATGCCGGAGAGGCGGTCGGACAGGCCTTCGAACATGGTTTTTCGGACCCGCGCTTACTGCTCGAGGCCGGCGCGCTCGACACGGCGCGCCTGGAGGGCGGCCTCGAAGCTGCGCACGGCGCTCGCGAATTTGTCCCGGCATTCCGGATTGCAGAAGCCGACGACGGCGCCGTTATAGAGCGTCAGCGAGTCGGCCGAAATCGGCTTGCCCGACCAGGGGCAGGTCTCGTTGATCGCGTCCGCAATGTTCAATGCGGCTGGAGTCACGGCGTCTTGGGGCATGCGGAGGCCTCGACCGGCGGAGTCCGGCGAAGCGGATCGACCCAACACAGATCGCGCCCGAGGGCGCGGACGCGCTGTCGGGCGTTGACCTCCGGCCTCGGGGACCGGTCGGCTTCGTGTCGTCGCGATCTGCTACGGATCGGAAGCGCGGGGGGTAGCGGCAGCGGCCGCAAAAGTCAATTTTCGGTGTCCTCGTCCGCGAACCACCCCAGGGTTGAGGCCGCCCATTAACTTTTACGGATCGTTAAGCATGTTTGGTCTCTGATCCGGCAGCACCCGTTCAGGACGACCGCCGATGTCGGA
The DNA here is from genome assembly GCF_900113845.1 of Methylobacterium brachiatum. Taxonomy (NCBI): domain Bacteria; kingdom Pseudomonadati; phylum Pseudomonadota; class Alphaproteobacteria; order Hyphomicrobiales; family Methylobacteriaceae; genus Methylobacterium; species Methylobacterium brachiatum. Next base: position 206,187 of record NZ_FOQW01000003.1, read on the forward strand.
ACCCGCCCGCACCATTCCGCCACACGAGGCCGGCAGCCGCGCCGCCCCCGGTCCGCTGCGGGACTGGCTCGCGACGATGAAGACCCATAGCCCGGCCGAGCCGCGCAGCGACGCGCGGCCGCAGGAGGCCCAGCCCGATGCCAGGACGCCCCGGGGTGCCGAGGCGGCCTGGTCGCCCCGGCTCGTCTCCCCGCCGGACGGTCCCCGGGCGGGCTCGGAGGACGCGGATGTGTCCGAGCTGATGGCCGAGAACCTCATGCTCAAGGCCAAGCTGCGCCTGGAGGCCGACCGCCAGGACGAGCTGCAGGCGATCCTGGCCGAGGAGATCCGGACCCTGCGCGAGCATATCCGTGAGGAGATCGGCTCGATCGAGGATCTGCGCGCCGAGCAGGAGGAGGTTCGCGCCGAGCGCGAGGAGTTCCGGAGCGAGCGCGAACGGTTCCGGCAGGAGCGCGAGCACATGCGGATCGAGCGCGACCGGGCCGTCGCCGAGCGCGACGCGCTGCGGGCCGAGCGCCACGCCATCGCGGCCGAGCGCGATGCCCTGCGCGAGGAGCGTGATCTGTGGCGGGCGCGGACCGAGGCCCTGGCGCAGCCGCTGTTCCAGTCGCCGAAGCGCTGAAGAATTCGGGTCCCGAAAAGCCGAAGGGCCACCCGTGAGGGTGGCCCTTCCATTGCCGAACCGTCATGTCCGGCGGAACTGTCCCGAAATCGGGGCTCTGACGCGTCTTAGAGAGACGCGCCGGAGGCGACGGTCCAGGTCCGGTAAGCCGAGACTGACGGCTGATGACAATGAGACACTGGATCACCTCCTTTCGTTCGTTGCGGGTGAAGCGAAGGTAGGTGGCTCACGGCCGCTTGTGAAGCCCCGCGGCTGCGCCCGTTTGTCCTCCCCGGGAAGGCCGCTTCCGCCCCCGGGCTGCCGGGCGTATGACGGGCGCACCGAGGCCAGCCCGAAAACCCTTGACCGCTCCCGTCACGTCCCTGCCGCGTCCCGCCGAGGATGCCGCCCTCGATCCCGAGGCCATGCGCCAGCCCCTGGGCAACGCGTGGTACTGCGTCGGCCAATCCCGCAGCGTCGGGCGCACGGGGCTTCGGGCCGTCGAGCTGAACGGCGAGCAGATCGTGCTGGGCCGCGCACCCGACGGAACGCCGTTCGCCCTGCGCGACCGCTGCCCCCATCGCGGCATGGCCCTGTCCAAGGGCCGGTTCGACGGCGACACGCTGATGTGCCCGTTCCACGGCTGGCGCTTCGGCACGGATGGGCGCTGCCGCGACGTTCCGACCCTCTCCGAGCACGACGCCGCCGATTTCTCCCGCATCCAGGTGCAGCGCTTCCCCGTCCGCGAGAGCGCGGGGTTCCTCTGGGTGAACCCGCATCTCGGCCCTGCTTCCGGCGCGGTGCCCGCGGTGCCGGAGCTGGATTTCGAGCCGGCGGGGTCGCTCGTCGTCGAGCTCGTGGTCGAGGCCTCCTACGACCTCACGACGTTGAGCCTCGTCGATCCCGGCCACGTCGCCTTCGTGCATGACAGCTGGTGGTTCCGCCCCTCGAAGCAGCTGCGCGAGAAGGTGAAGACCTTCCAGCCGGTGCCGCACGGCTTCGTCATGACGAGCCACGCCACCACGACCAGCGCGCCGGTCTACCGCCTGCTCGGCGGCGTGCCGGAGGTCGAGATCGAGTTCCGCCTGCCCGGGGTCCGGCTGGAGCGGATCCGCGCCGGCGCGAAGCGCGTGGCCAACTACACCTTCGCGACCCCGCTCACGCCGGATCGCACCCTGCTCACCAATGCCCTCTACTGGAGCATGCCGGCGCTGAACCTGCTCAAGCCCGTCGCCCGACCGCTGATGCGGCAGTTCCTCACCCAGGACCAGCAGGTGCTCCAGCACGCCCAGGACGGCCTCGACCGCAAGCCGACCATGGTGCTGTTCGGCCAGGGCGATCTGCCCTCGCAATGGTATTTCCGGCTCAAACGCGAGGCCCTGGAATCGGCCCGGGCCGGACGCCCGTTCGTGAACCCGCTGGAACAGCGCGAACTGCGCTGGCGCTCGTGATTTGTAGAGCCGGTATAGATCACTATTCAAGGCGGTTAACGCATCATTAACTGTAATTTGCGTACGGATGTCGGCGAATTAGTATTCCTCGAGACGCCGCGCGCCGATGCCCCGCTACTTCATCGACCTCCATGATGGTTCCCAGCCAGTCCGCGACGAGGTCGGTTTCGACCTGCCGGACCTGCCGGCCGCACGCGCCAAGGTCACCCGGATCATGTCGGCGATCGCCCGCGACATGCTGCCCGACGTGGAGCGTCAGGACTACGTAGCCTGCGTGCGCGACACGGTCGGCAAGGTGGTGTTTCGTGCGCGCCTGTCGCTCGCGGCGGAAGCCGTCGAGTGAGGCCGAGACGACCCTGAGGCTCCCCGTCGCGGCCGGGAGAGCTTGACCACGGCGCCGGGCCGGCCATCTCCCCTCCATGAAACGGCGCAGCCTGCTCACGGTCGCGAGTGCGGCCACGGTGATGACGCTCGGCGGCGTCGGCTATGCCGCCCACCGCCGGGGCAAGAACCCGTATTATCGCGGTCCGAAATCCGACCATTTCGACGGGCTGCGGTTCTTCCTGCCGGACCAAGCCACCGACAAGTCGCTGCCGGACGTGCTGCGCTGGCAGGCCAAGCGGCAGCGCGAGCCCTGGCCCAAGAGCTATCCGAGCCCGTTCCCCGCCGACCGGCCGCCCGAGCGCAGCGGCGCGCTGCGCGTCGTCCTGATCGGCCACGCGAGCTATCTGGTGCAGGTCGCCGGCCGCAACATCCTGATCGATCCGGTCTTCGCCAAGCGGGCCAGCCCGGTCCGCTTCGCCGGCCCGAAGCGGGTCAACCCGCCGGGGATCGCGTTCGGCGACCTGCCGCCGATCGATGCGGTCCTGATCACCCACAACCACTACGACCATCTCGACGGGCCGAGCCTCGCCCGGATCTGGCAGGCCCACCAGCCGCTGATCGTCGCGCCGCTCGGCAACGACACGATCCTGCGCAACTACGACGACACGATGCATGTCGAGACCCGCGACTGGGGCGAGTCGGTGGATCTCGGCGACGGCCTGACCGTCCACCTGACCCCTGCCAATCACTGGTCCGCCCGCGGCGTGCAGGACCGGCGCATGGCCCTGTGGTGCGCCTTCGTGCTCACCGCGGCCCAGGGCGTCCATTACCATGTGGGCGATACCGGCTTCGGCGATGGCGGCCTCTTCCGCGACATCCGCGCCCGGTTCGGCGCGCCCCGGCTCGCGACCCTGCCGATCGGCGCCTACGAGCCGCGCTGGTTCATGCAGGCCCAGCACGTGAACCCGGCCGAGGCGGTCGAGGCCTTCGCGCTCCTCGGGGCCGACCAGGCGCTCGGCCACCATTGGGGCACGTTCCAGCTCACCGACGAGGGGATCGAGCGGCCCGTAGAGGCGCTGACGGCGGCGCTGGAGGCGCAGGGCATCGCCTCCGAGCGTTTCCTGGCCCTGAGGCCCGGACAGGTCTGGGCCGGCTGAGGGGCGGAATACCGGCAGCCGCGGCGTTGGGCACGATGCATGCAAGATACCGTATGCGGCCTGCGGCGGCACTTCTCGACGGAGGGGGCGCTGACGGGCGGTGCGTCCCCTACTGCCGAGAGACACGATGGACTCGATCAAGCCGACACGCCGCGCGCTCATGGCCGGGGGCGCGGCCCTGGCGGCCCTGGGCACGGTCGGCCGGGCCGGCGCCCAGGGCGGAAGTGCCGGCAGCCTGACCTACGGCATCTCGATGACCGACCTGCCGCTCACCACCGGTCAGCCGGACCGGGGCGCCGGCGGCTACCAGTTCACCGGCCTGACGCTCTACGATCCCCTGGTCGCCTGGGATCTCGGGATCGCCGACCGGCCCGGCACGATGATCCCCGGCCTCGCCACGTCCTGGGAGGTCGACAAGGCGGATCCGAAGATCTGGATCTTCCACCTGCGCGAAGGCGTGACATTCCATGACGGCTCGGCCTTCGATGCCGACGCAGTGATCTGGAACTTCGACAAGGTCCTCAACAAGGAGGCGCCGCATTTCGACCAGCGGCAGGCCGCCCAGGTCCGCCCGCGGCTGCCGGGTGTCGCGAACTACCGGAAGCTCGACGCCAAGACCGTCCAGGTGACCACGAAGAATCCCGACAGCCTGTTCCCCTACCAGATGCTGTGGTTCCTGATCTCCTCGCCGGCGCAATACGAGGCGGTCGGGCGCGACTGGGCGAAGTTCGCGTTCCAGCCCTCGGGCACCGGCCCGTTCAAGATGGGTCAGCTGGTCCCCCGGGTCCGCCTCGAACTGCTGCCGAATGCCGGCTACTGGAACCCGAAGCGGGTGCCGAAGCTCGCCAAGCTGACGCTGACCTGCGTGCCCGAGGATCTCGCCCGGGTGAACGCGCTGCTCTCCGGCAATGTCGACCTGATCGAGGCGCCGGCCCCGGACGCGGTGCCCCGCCTGAAGGCGTCCGGCATCCGCGTCGTCGGCAACGACACCCCGCATGTCTGGAACTACCACCTGTCGATGCTGGAGGGCTCCCCCTGGCGGGACCTGCGCCTGCGCAAGGCCGCCAACCTCGCCATCGATCGCGCGGGCGTCGTCCAGCTTCTGGGCGGTCTCGCCCAGCCGGCCGCCGGTCAGATGCAGGCGTCGAGCCCGTGGTTCGGCAAGCCCAGCTTCCAGATCAAGACCGACGTCGAACAGGCGCGCAAGCTCGTGCAGGAGGCCGGCTTCTCGGTGCAGAACCCGGTGAAGGCGACGATCATGATCCCCACCGGCGGCACCGGGCAGATGCTGTCCCTGCCGATCAACGAATTCGTCCAGCAGAGCTGGGCCGAGATCGGCATCCAGGTCGAGTTCAAGACCGTGGAGCTGGAGGTGGCCTACACGGCCTGGCGCCAGGGTGCCGCGGATCCCAGCCTCAAGGGCATCACCGCCGGCAACATCGCCTACGTCACCTCGGACCCGTTCTACGCGATCCTGCGCTTCTACGATTCGAAGCAGATCGCCCCGGGCGGCGTGAACTGGAGCCATTACCGCAACCCGGAGGTCGATGCGCTCTGCGACAAGGTGAAGGCGAGCCTGGATCCGGATGAGCAGAACAAACTGCTGGCCCGCATCCATGAAATCATCGTCGACGACGCGGTGCAGGTCTGGGTGGTCCACGACACCAATCCCCACGCCTTGTCGCCGCGGGTGAAGGATTACGTGCAGGCTCAGCACTGGTTTCAGGATCTCTCGACGCTGGCCTGAGACCGCCTCAATCCATGCGGAGGTTCGGGGAAAGCCTGGGCGAATCAGGAACGATCGTCGCGAGACTGTGTTGGGACCCCAACGCACGAAGGAGTGTCCCATGAAGACCCTGCTCGCCGGCGCCATCCTGGCCGCCTCCCTCGCGACCGTCGTCCCGGCCTCGGCCCAGCGCATCGATATCGGACCCGACGGTCCCAGCGTCGACCTGCGCTCGCGCGGCCAGCGGGAACGCGACTTCCGGCGCGAGGAATATCGCCGGGATCGCGACCGGGCCGATGACGAGGACCGGATGTATCGCCGGCAGCGTTTCGAGGACGACCGCCCCGTGGTCCGTCGCGGCTACGGCTACTGAGTCAGCCGGCTGACCGCCTTGTAGGGCGCGATGATTTTGGAAGGGGTCGGCATGTGCCGGCCCCTTTTCTCATCGCGTCTGGCGTTGGAAGCTGCGCTGCACCGCCAAACTTCGCACTTGCAGCAGCGCTGGCGCGCGACTAGGAAGATCGCGCATCACGTTTCGGGAGAATTTGGCAATGACCCTTCGTTTCATCAGTGGTTTCGCGGCGGTTGCGTTTGCCGTGTCCGGCCTTTCGGTCCCCGCCGCCCTGGCCAAGCCGGTGAGCGGAGCCAGCGCCGTGAAGATGATCGACACCGATAACGACGGCACCGTCGATCTCAAGGAGGTCGAAGCCGTGGCCTCCGCCACCTTCGATCGCCTGGAGAAGGATGCCGACGGCACCCTCGATGCCAAGGAGCTGAAGGGCCGCCTCAGCAAGGTCGGCCTGAAGCAGGCCGATCCGGACAACGACGGCACCATCGACAAGAACGAGTACCTCGCTGCCGTCGCCGACCGCTTCAAGGCGGCCGACCCGGATGGCGACGGCACCCTCGATGCCAAGGAGCTGAACTCCAAGGCCGGCAAGGCGCTGCTCGCCCTGATCAAGTAACGTTTTGCGGGCACACCCTGCCCGTATCGACGAACGGCAACGCCCTCGTGGATGTATCCACGGGGGCGTTCTTGCGTTTCAGTCGCGAATATGAGGCTGATACACAGATTTTGCACGCGCGTGCTTATCGCCCTTCGGTTGTATGCCCCGAATCATGAATGTTGCATTCGGTTGCGTTGCGAAGAGATCGACCGTGCGACGGATGGGCAATAATCTACAGATGCGCGGAAGATGTGCAGGTTGGCGGTTGACGGATCGCAACCTGTAGGTGCAGTTTGGGGTCGGTTGGGGGGCCGACACCATGCGAAACGACACGCCGGAAGACGCGACGAGTCTGGAACTGCTCGCGGAAATGCGGGCGATGATCGACGCGGCGCGCGAGGTCATCGAAGTGTCGCAGGCCACGCGCGACCAGCCGGCCGAGGACCTGGCTTCGGAACCGGAGCCCGTGGAGTCTGCGATCGATTCGTCGGACCTGCTCGGGGATATCAGCGACAACCTGCTCGTGGCCTATCAGCTGGCCAAGCATGACGGCGATCCGCTCACCGTGGCGCTGATCGAGAAGGTGCTGTTCCATGTCGGGCGCCGGCTGGCGCGGGGCATGTCGCCGGCTGATGCCGGCATTCCCTGCCACTAGAGCGCTCGGCGCCGAAGCGGGACACTGCTCGGCGTCGGCGGGCGCGATCGGGAGCGGCGTCTGGACGTCGCCCCGAATGGCCACCTCTGAGAGGCTCAGAGGCGGCCTGTCTCGATACGGTCGAGGAAGGCGCGCAGGTAGAGGCCGGCCGCGTCGGCGCGCTCCACGGCGAGGAGATGCGCCGCCCGGGGGAGCACGACGAGTTCCGCTTGGGCGATGCCGGCGCAGATCGCCTCCGCCATGGCGGGCGGCGTCGAAGGGTCGTCGCGCCCGGCCATCACCAGGGTCGGAGCCGTGATCGCCGACAGGGCCGGGCGCAGATCCATGCGCCCGATCGCCTCGCAGCACACCGCGTAGCCCGCCCGGTCACAGGCGATGAAGCGTTCGCGGACCGCCTGGACGGTTTCGGGCGCATGCTGCGCGAAGGCCGGGGTGAACCAGCGCGCCAGGGTGGCGTCCACCAGAGCGCCGGTGCCCTGGCTCCGGGCCGTCGCGGCGCGCGCGTTCCAGGTCTGCGCAGTCGGGAGATGGGCCGCCGTCGCCATCAGGGTCGCGCTCACGGCACGCTCGGGCTCGGCGCTCGCCAGCGCCTGCACGGTCATGCCGCCCAGCGAGAGGCCGACCAGATGGGCGCGGCCGATCCCGAGGGCGTCGAGCAGTCCCGCGAGGTCGCCCGCCAGATCCGCGATCTCGGTCGGCCGGTCGCGCGTTTCCGAGCCGCCATGGCCGCGTGTGTCGTAGCGCAGGGTCCGGAAGCGGCCGGCCAGGGCCGGCAGCAGGGCGTCCCACATCTCCAGGGTGGCGCCCAGCGAGTTCGAGAAGGCCACGACGGGCGCGTCGTCCGGGCCTTCGAGAACGTAGCGGAGCTCGAGCCCCCGGACGGCGATCTGCGGCATCAAGCGTCTCCGTGTTCGGCTATGCGTGTCATCCGCCCAGATAGGTCGCGTGCGCGCCTGATCAGCGCCCCCGCACGCTCCGGAGACGCAGCAGAATCATCGCGCCCGCGATTGCCCAGGCGGCGCAGGTCGGCGCCAGCCATTGCTGAAGGTTCGGCAGGGACCAGCCGTACAGGAATTCGGCGCCCAGATGCGCTTGGACTGCGTCCCAGCCGGCATGCTTGATGTCGTGCTCGCGCTGCCCGGCCTCGCGGCCGAAATAGTAGGTCGAGACCACCAGCGCCGCGGTCGCCTCGGGACGGGGTGCGCGCAGCCCGATCATCGCGGCGGCGACGCCGGCGGTCTCGGGCAGGGCCGTGAGGGCGTGGCTCGTCGCCGGGTTGGCGATCATGAAGCCGAGGAGCGCGTCGAGCATCCGGTGAGGTTACACGATCCGCCGCCCGGCGTCGGCCGCGCGCATCCGAATGCCGGCCGCGGGGTTGATCCCCTGCAGACCGGAGCGGGACCATGGCCGAACCGTACACTCTCGAGCGTTTCGTCGCCGCGCAGGAGGGCGTCTACGAGCGGGCGCTGGCCGAGCTGCGCGCCGGGGAGAAGCGCAGCCACTGGATGTGGTTCATCTTCCCGCAGATCGCCGGTCTGGGCTCCAGCCCGATGGCCCAGCGCTACGCGATCGGCTCCCTCGACGAGGCCAAGGCTTACCTGGCCCATCCCGTGCTCGGCGACCGTCTGCGCGCCTGCACGGCGGCGGTGAACGGCGTCACCGCCCGCTCGGCGCACGCGATCTTCGGTTCGCCCGACGACGTGAAGTTCCGCTCGAGCATGACCCTGTTCACGCGCGCCGCGCCGGAGGAGCCGCTCTTCGCTGAGGCGCTGGCGCGGTATTTCGACGGCCAGCCCGATCCGCTGACGCTCGCCAAGCTCGGTGCGGGCTAGGGGGTCACCGCCCCCATAGGCCGACACGCTCGGCCCGGGCCTGCTCCTCGGCGCCGAGCAGGTCCGGCGGGGCGTCTTCCGCTGCGCGCGCGCCGCCGGCCGTGAGGATCAGGGCGGCGAGGTCGTCGCCCTCGATCCGGCAGCGGGCCGTGGCCCCGTCGGCGAGGCTGCAGACTACCTCCCGGCGGCGCAGGTAGTTCGCGAGCTGGCGGGCGAGATGGCCGCGCTCGCCGACGACGCCGAGCAGGCGCACGGTCCGCCCGCGCAGCGACAGGGTCCCGGTGTCGATCACCTCGGGCACGCCCCGGATCTCCGCGGACGCGACCGGGGCCGGCGGGGCCGAGGCGGCGGCCGGCGCCGGCTCGGCCCGTTCCGCCGAAGGGCGGGGCTTGCCCTTGGCCAGCTGCGCCGAGGCGCGCTGGACGAAATCGTGGAAGATGCCGGCCGGCATCTCGCCGCCGAACATCCGGTTCATCGGGCTGTCGTCGTCGTTGCCGATCCACACCCCGACCACGAGGTCCGGGGTCATGCCGACGAACCAGGCGTCCCGGAAATCCTGGCTGGTGCCGGTCTTGCCGCCGATGATCTGGCCCGGCACCCGCGCCGCCCGGCCGGTGCCGGATTCGACCACCGCCTGAAGCGAATCGAGCATCATCTGGCGCGGCTCCTGCGCCAAGGGGGCGGTCTGGGCCGGATCGGCCCGCACGTAGAGCGGCTGCGGGGCGGCGCCGCGGATCGCGTGGATGCCGAAGGCCTGGAGCGGGGCACGGCCCGAGAGCACCGAGCCGTAGGCGCGGGTGATCTCCAGGAGGCTTACGGCGCCGGAGCCGAGGACGAGGCTCGGCACGTTCGGCAGCTCGGACTGGATCCCGAGCTTGCGGGCGGTGGCGATCACCGCCGGGATGCCGACATCCTGCCCGAGCTGGGCCGCCACCGTGTTGATCGAGAGCGCGAAGGCGGTCCGCAGCGGCACCGGCCCGCGATAGCGCCCGTCGTCGTTCTCGGGCTCCCAGTCGCCGATCCGCACCGGGCGATCGTCCATCACGGTCTCGGGCGTGAGGCCCTGCTCGTAGGCCGTCAGGTAGACGAGGAGCTTGAACAGCGAGCCCGGCTGCCGCTTGGCCTGGACGGCGCGGTTGAACTGGCTGTCCTCGTAATCCCGACCGCCGACCATCGCGAGGATCGCGCCGGCCTTCGACAGCACCACCATGGCCGCTTGGCCGACCTTGCGCTTGGCGCCGTCCTTGTCGAGGCGGCGGGCGACCACGCCCTCGGCGAGGCTCTGCAGGTCGAGATTGAGGGTCGAGCGCACGGTCATGTCGCCGTCGGTGCCGGCCAGACGCTTCACGTCGCCGGCGATCATGTCGAGGAAGTAGTTGGTGCCGGGGGGCGCCTCGGGGGGCGACTTCAGGCTCACGCTCTGCTTGCGCGCGGCGTCGGCCTCTCCCTGCGTGATCGCGCCGGTCTCGACCATGGCCTGCAGCACCACGTCGGCCCGTTCCTTGGCGCCGCCGAGGTTGCGGGTCGGGGCGAGCTGCGAGGGCGCCCGCACCAGCCCGGCCAGCATGGCCGCCTCGGGCAGGGTCAGGGCCTTGGCGGGCTTGCCGAAATAGCGCCGCGCCGCCGCATCCGCCCCGTAGGCGCCGGCACCGAAATAGGCGGCGTCGAGATAGCCGAGCAGGATCTCGTCCTTGCTCATGGTCGACTCGACCCGCAAGGCCAGGAACGCCTCCTGGACTTTGCGCCAGAGCGTCTTCTCCTGGTTGAGCGAGGTCAGGCGGACATATTGCTGCGTGATCGTCGAGCCGCCCTCGCGCACGCCGCCGCCCGCGACATTGCGCCAGGCGGCACGGCCGAGGCCGCGCAGGTCGATGCCCCAGTGGCTGTAGAAGCGGCGATCCTCGATCGCCACGATCGCCTTGGCGAGGTTCGGCGGCAGGTCGGCGGCGGTGAGCTTCTGGCCGCGAAAGCTGCCCCGGGTGGCGAAGACCCGCCCGTCATCCGCCTCGACGGTGATCGCCCGCTGGCCGGTATCGACGACCGCGCCCCCGAGCGGCGGCAGGGTCAGGAGGGCGGCGAGCAGGTAGATCGCCAGCGCCAGGACCGGCAGCAGGATCGCCGCACCGACGGCGAGCAGCACCGGCTTGCGGTTCAGGCGCGCGAAACGCGCGGAGGCGGGGGCAGGTGAGGCGCCAACCGACTGTTCCGTCGCTTCCGGTCCCACGCGATCGCGCCGACGGGCGAGGCTCGCGGCGAGCCGGGCGAAGGCCGATTGCCCGAGCCCCAGGAGGCCGCGTCCACCGGCAGCGATCAGGATCCATAGGTGGCGGAACAGGTCGCGGGCGGCCCGCCCGGCCTCGCGCGCCGCCCTGCGCGGGTCCGACGTGTCCGCCCCGGGGCTCCGCGCGGGATCCGGGTCGGTCGGGGCGCGCTCCGGCGCGTCTGGCGTCATCGCGATACGTGTTCCGGGACCGGCCGATCCGATCGACGGAGGGTTCTAAGCTGCATTCGCCTGCGAGTCCCACCGACAAAGCGATGAGGCCGGCCTGCCGGAGACGATCGCGCCCGAGCGTGTGACGCGCGCCACGCGGTCCGGTCTCGAACCGCGGGCGGGCGGCGGCTTACCGCCCCGCGGCCGTGTGCCGGCTGCGTAGCTGGAAGGCCAGGATCAGCAGGAGCACGCCGAACGCGATCGTGTAGGCGCCGATCCACCAGGTGAGCACCAGGGCCGACATGCCCGGCTCCAGGGCCAGCGCGATGCCGAACAGGATCGAGACCAGGCCGCCGAGCCCGAGCCACCAGCGTCCGTAATGGAGGTGCAGTCGGAAGGCGGCCGCGATCATCAGGCCGCCGGTCACGAGCGCCCAGGCGGCGAGCAGCAGCACGAACGCCCAGACAGCCGCGCCCGGGACGAGCACGGCGGCCACGGCCACGATGATGTCGACGAGGCCTTCGAGCAGCAGGAAGCCCCAGCGCTCGTGCCGCTGCGCGGCGCGTACGGCGCCGACGATCGCGAAGGCGCCGTCGACCAGGGTGTAGGCGGCGAACAGCAGCACGAGCGAGAGCACGAAGGCCCCGGGCGCCGCGAAGGCGACGATGCCGAACAGGATCGCTACGACGCCGCGCAGGGCGATGAGCCACCAGTTCCGGGCGAGCGCCGCGCTCATCGCATCGAGGCGCGCGCTGCCGGTGAGCGGGATGCCGGAGGGCGATGTCGCGGTCGAGCCGGAGCCCGAGCCCTGCGGGTTGGGTGATTGGGTGCTGGTCATGGCGGAACTCCGAAACGCGCCGGGCCCGCCGGCCCGGTCAATCCGCCCGCAGAACGCTGCACTGCGACAAGCGTTCCTGAGGCCGGCCGCGGGCCGGGTGGAACCTTGGTGCAATCCCTGACTTTTGCTGACCGAGGCGGGCACGCGTACAGCCCGGCTGCCGTGCGGCGGCCGGTCCATCCAGTGGTGATGAGACGCCATGTTTGACGAGCAGCGGCAGGCCGCCGAGCCCGCATCACGTCCGCTGTCGGTCGAGGGACCGCCCGAGGCGCCCCAGCGCGACATTCTGGATCTCGGCGGCGACAGGTCCCGACGGACAGGCGAGACCGCGCGCAAGCCCAACACAGACGACGATCCGGGTTCCTCCGACGCGGAGGGCCGGGACGACGATGCCCGAAAGGAGGACGAGCCCGAGGACGAGGAGCAACGCCCGAACATCCTGCGGCGCCACCCTTGGGCCTTCCTGCTCGGAGGCCTCGCGGTGGTCGCGCTGTGCGTCGGCGTGTTCTTCTACTGGCTCCTGTACATGCATCCCTATGAGAGCACCGACGACGCGTTCGTCGATGCCCGCAGCATCGCGGTCCAGCCGAAGGTCGGCGGATACCTGGTCGAGGTTCCGGTCACCGACAACCAGCATGTCGAGGCCGGACAGATGCTGTTCCAGATCGATCAGCGCGACTACCGGATCGCCCTCGAGCAAGCGAAAGCTCAGGTCGCGGCCGACGAGGCGGCGATCACGAATATCGACGCCCAGATCCAGGCCCAGTACGCCAATATCGACGTGTCCAAGGCCCAGGTCGCCACCGCCGAGGCGGCCCTGAAGTTCGCCCAGGAGGATGCGGCCCGCTACAAGGACCTCGCGGAGTGGGGCTCGGGCTCGGTCCAGCAATCCCAGTCGGCGACCTCGACGCTGCAGCAGCGCCAGGCCTCGGTGCAGAGCGCGAATGCGAGCGTCGTCGCCGCGCAGAAGCAGATCGGTGCGCTCCAGGCCCAGAAGGCCTCGACCCAGGCGCAGATGGCCCGGGACAAGGCCCAGGTCGAGCAGGCGGAGTTGAACCTCGGCTACACGACGATCCGGGCGGTGCAGCCCGGGCGGGTCGTGCGGCTGACGGGCGGTATCGGGGCGCTGGCGCAGGCCGGGCAGAGCCTGTCGATGTTCGTGCCGGACGACATCTGGGTCACGGCGAACTACAAGGAGACGCAGATCACCGACATGCGTCCCGGCCAGCCGGTGGACCTCGTGATCGATGCCTATCCGGGTCGCACGATCCACGGCACCGTGGCCTCCGTCCAGCCGGGTTCGGGCACCGCCTTCAGCCTGCTGCCGGCCCAGAACGCCACCGGCAATTACGTGAAGGTCACGCAGCGCATCCCCGTGAAGATCGTGGTCAAGGATTGGCCGACGGACGTCTCGATCGGCCCGGGCATGTCGGTCGTCCCCACCGTCACGGTGCGGTGACCGCGATGGCCGGGACCGGCCGGGCTTCCGCCGGCAAATCGTCCGCCGCCAAGGCGCCGGGCGGGCACAATCCGTGGCTGATCGCCTGCGTGGTGGCGCTGGCGACCTTCATGGAGGTGCTCGACACCACCATCGCCAACGTGGCGCTCCGCTACATCTCCGGGGGGCTCGCGGTCGGGCCCGACGAGGCGGCCTGGGTGGTGACCAGCTACCTCGTGGCCAACGCGATCACGCTGACGGCGTCGAGCTTCCTGGCCAAGCGCTACGGCCGCAAGGCCTTCTTCATGTGGTCGGTGGCGCTGTTCACCGTCGCGTCGATCCTGTGCGGCTTCGCCTGGAGCCTCGAATCGCTGCTGCTGTTCCGGGTGCTGCAGGGGCTCGGCGGCGGCGGCATGGCCCCGCTGGCGCAATCGATCCTGGCCGATTCCTTCCCGCCCGAGAAGCGCGGCCAGGCCTTCGCGCTCTACGGCGTCGCCATCGTGGTCGCGCCGGTGATCGGCCCGACTTTGGGCGGCTGGCTCTCCGACAACGCCTCCTGGCACTGGTGCTTCCTGATCAACGGGCCGATCGGCGTGATCGCGCTCGGGCTGATGTACTGGCTGATCGAGGACAGCGACGCGGCCAAGAAGGAGCGCCGCGCCCTGGTGCGCAAGGGTATCCGGTTCGACATCTTCGGCTTCCTGCTGGTCGCCGTGTTCCTCGGCTCGTTGGAGGTCATTCTCGACGAAGGCCAGCGGAAGGACTGGTTCGGCACGTCGACCCTGATGAACGTCTCCGGCCTGCTCATGGTCGTCTCGTTCATCGCCATGATCCCCTGGCTCCTGACCCGGAAGAACCCGGCGGTGGACCTGCGCCTGATCGGCAATCGCCAGTTCGGCTCCTGCTTCCTGGTGATGATGTTCACCGGGGCGATCCTGATCGCCACCACGCAGTTCATCCCGCAGATCACGCAGGAATATTACGGCTACACCGCCACCCTGTCGGGCCTCGTGCTCGGCCCCGGGGGCATGGTCACGGTGGTGATGATGTTCCTCACCGGCCGGGTCTCGGCCTACGTGCAGCCGAAATGGCTGATCGCGGCCGGCATGACCATCGTGGCGCTGGGCATGTACGACCTGACCCGGCTCAACGGCACGACGACGTTCTCGTTCTTCGCGTGGTCGCGGGTCTATATCGGCATCGGCCTGCCGATGGTGTTCCTGTCGATCACCTCGGCCTCCTACGAGGGCCTGCGCAAGGACCAGACCGACCAGGCTTCGGCCCTGATCAACGTCGCCCGCAACGTCGGCGGCTCGATGGGCGTGTCGCTCGCCCAGAACATGCTGGCCTATCGCAGCCAGTTCCACCAGAGCCGGCTGGTCGAGAGCGTCAACCCGGCCGCGCCCGCCTACCAGGAGACCATGCGGCAGGCGACGCAGTACTTCTCCGAGCACGGCTATGCCGGCGTCGAGGCCCAGAGCCAGGCGACCGCCTGGATCGGCAGCGTGCTCCAGACGCAGGTGGCCTACTGGGCCTATATCGACGTGTTCTGGGTGATGGGCCTGGTCGCCGCCTGCGCGGTGCCCCTCGCGCTGAGCCTGAAATCGGTCAAGCTCGGCGGCGGTGCCCCGGCTGGCGGGCACTGACGCGGGTTGGCATCAGACGCCGTCCGGGGGCAGCGCCTCCGTCACCTCGACGCGACGGTTGTCCGGCGCCTGGTCAACCGCGTTGGACGCGGTCTCGGTCGGGGCGGGCAACTTGTCGGCAATGACCGCCCCGGTCACCGCGGCGACGCCCTGGTAGCGGGTCAGGCGGCGGTCGATCATGTCGTCGATCCGCCCGTGCAACTCGGCCACGGTCAGGCTGCGGCGCTTGCCGCCGGTCTTGGCGGTGAACAGGCTGCGATTGGCGCGCGCCGCGCTGCGGAACTCGCGTCCGGCCATCTCGTCGGGCTTCTCGGAGGAGAGCGACAGGAAGCGCCCGGCGCTGGCGCTGCCCAGGAAATGGGCGAGATAGAGCTCGGTGGTGGTGAGCGCCCGCCCGACCTTCGCCTCGATCCGCTCGCGGTCGCGCTTGATCAGCTCGGCCGCCATCAAGGCGGCGACGCGGGGGTCGTTGCGCAGGCCGAGCACGCGGGCCCGCATGGGGCCGGCGACGGTGATCGCGGAGCCGCGGCCCTTCACGGCGGCGGCCTCCTCGGCCAGGCCGTAGCGGGCGCCGTAATCGCGGATCATCTCCAGCCAGGTGCGGGTGACGAACTGGAACAGGCCCTGCGCCGAGGAAGTCCCGGCCTTGGCATCCGTGTCGAAGCTCGATTCCTTGTCGGCCAGAGCCATCATGTAGACCGGGTCGACGCCGGCCTCGTCGGAGGCCTTCACGATCGTGTCGACCACCTTGCGCGGCACGCTGCGCTCGCCGAACCGGACCGCATCCTCGCCCTGCTCCTGGGTCACCCGCGGCAGGGTCGCGAGATCGTCCTGGATCAGTGCGGTGGTCGCGGGCTCCTGGTCCTCGACGGGCAGTCCGGTCCAGGCATCCGGGCTCTCCGCCGGGGGCGTGTCCGTGAAACCGGCGCGCAGGCCTTGCTCGGAGCCGCCGGCCTGCATCCAGCCGGACTCGCTGCCGGCGGCGAGCGCCCGGGCCGCGCGCGGGCTGGTGTCGATCCGGTCATGGGCCTGCGCGGATGGCGCGAAAACGGCCGGCGCGAAGGCCGCCTGCGGCAGACCGAACCCGGCGATGACGCCCAGGGCCAGGGTCCCGGTGAGGCGGCGCAGGCCGTTGCGGCCCATGCGGCGAAGTGACCGGCGCCCGTTCCCGCGTCCGGCCCGCGGCAGCCACGCCACGGTCTCAGTCTCACAAAAGCTCGCGCTGGGCACGAGTCGGCTCACGTCGTCGGCGCAATGCGCCGGCTCCGGGAAAACCCCCATCACTGGTCCTTCTCTAGATTGTCCCTTGCGTCGGCCCGGCGTCTGGCGGCCGGGTTCTCTCAGACGGCGGCCCTATCGGCACCGGCCGTGACCAGAATGGGACGGCCCCGTGATTCAACCGTGGCACGGTCAACGAAGGGTTAACCCTGCTTTTTGAGGCCGCGTTAACGCCGTGATCCGGCCGCGCTTCACGTCGATTGGGCGCAAAGTTGTCGCATTCGACTTGGAACGGGCCACGGTTGAGCCAGTTAGGTATCGCCCCGGGGGGGTCGACTACTCTTTCCCCAGACGCGACGCGCGTCCCCACAAGGACAGTATTTTCCGATGAGCATGCAGACCGGTCGCCGCGTCGGCGTCGCGTTCGTTGGCATGGGTGGCGCTGTCGCCACCACCGCCATCGCCGGCATCGAAATGATCAAATCCGGATCGAACCGGCTCGACGGACTGCCGCTCGCCGGCCTCTCCGTGGCGGGCATGGCCGACTACAAGGACCTCGTGTTCGGCGGCTGGGATCTGAACGGCGACGACCTCGCCTCGGCCGCGGCCGGCCATGGCGTCCTGTCGAAGGACGACATCGAAGACGGCGCCAAGGCGCTGAAGGGCATCACGCCCTGGCCCGCGGTCGGCAGCGCCAAGTTCTGCAAGAACATTGACGGCAGCAACCGCATCGTCGCCGCCGGGCACCGCGAGGCGGTCTCGATCATCGCCAGCGACCTGCGGCGCTTCCAGCAGGAGAGCAACCTCGACGAGGTCGTGGTCGTGAACCTCGCCTCCACCGAGCGCTGGCCCGACCTGTCCGACCCGACCCTGAATTCCTCGGACGCGTTCGAGAAGGGCCTGGATTCCAGCGACGAGTCGATCTCACCCGCGATGCTCTACGCCTATGCGGCGATCAAGAGCGGCGTCCCCTACGCCAACTTCACCCCGAGCATCGCCGCCGATGTGCCGGCCCTGCTCGAATTGGCCAAGGAGATGAACGTCCCGGTCGCCGGCAAGGACGGCAAGACCGGCCAGACCATGATGAAGACGGTGCTGGCACCGGCCTTCAAGGCCCGCGCGCTCCACGTCGACGGCTGGTTCTCGACCAACATCCTCGGCAATCGCGACGGGCTCGCCCTGAACGACCCGAACTCGCTGCAGTCGAAGCTCAACACCAAGGGCACGGTGCTCGACTCGATCCTCGGCTACCCGGTCGAGGACCACCTCGTGCACATCCACTATTACCGCCCGCGCGGCGACGACAAGGAGGCCTGGGACAACATCGACGTCACCGGCTTCATGGGCCAGCGCATGCAGATCAAGGTCAACTTCCTCTGCAAGGACTCGATCCTGGCGGCGCCCCTGGTGATCGAGATCGCCCGTGTGCTCGACCTCGCGAAGAAGCGCGGCGACGGCGGCGTGCAGGAGCAGCTCTCGACCTTCTTCAAGGCCCCGATGGTGAAGAACGGCCATGGGCCGGAGCACGCCTTCGGCAAGCAGGAAGCGATGCTTCTCGACTGGCTCGGCGTTCACTGATGTCCGACGCGGCGGCGCCGGCCGCTCTGCGCGAACTCTTCGTCGAGATGAACGATCTCAAGCGCGTCCGTTCGGCGGGCCGCGACGGATCGATCGCCGAACGGCTGTTCGCGCAGGGGTGGGGCCTGCTCACCGGCGGGGCCTCCCCGGAGGATGTCGCCCTCGACATCAGCGCCACGACGCTGGCCGCGACACGGCTCTGCGACCTCGACGCCGCCTTCCTGGCGGCGGCGGGGCTCTCGGACGCGGCGGCCTCCGCCGTGCTGGTCGCGGGCTTCGATGCCGTGACCGGCGACCTCGACCCGGACCTCCGGGATCGCCTGCGCGCGCGGCTCAGGCCGCGCCCGCCGGGCCGGCCCGGACCGGTGCCGTCCTTCGTGGCGGCCCTGGCGAAGCAGCCCCGGGCGGGCGTCACCTGCCCCGGCCGCGCCCGGATCCTGCTGGAGCCGCCGGAGAACCACGCGGAGCATTGCCTGATCGTGGCGGTCTACGGCGTCTGCCTGAGCCCGTTCTATCGGGCGGATCCCGGGACTGTGTTCCTGGCCGCGATGGCCCACCATTTCCACAATGCCGCGATGCCCGATGCCGGCTTCACCGGCGAGATGCTGCTTGGCGACCATCTCGGCCCGATCATGGCCGTGACCACCGGCTGGGCGATGTCCGAGCTCGACGCGCCGTTGCGCGGTCACGTCGAGCGTGCCCGGGCGGTGCTGCCGGACGACGCCACCGCGGAGGGTCGTGCCTTGCACGCGGCGGATTGCGTCGACCGGGTCCTGCAGATCGCCCAGCATCTGCGCGGCGCCTCGACCACGATGGCGGCGGTGCTCGATGAGTGGGAGCTGGTCCATGCCGGGCCGGTGAAGGGGTTCCACGACCGTGTCCTGCGCGACATGCGCATCCCTTAGGACCAGATTCGCGTTGTCCGTCAGACCCGGTCGCCCATCTGACGGGGCGGTCCCGAGAG
The DNA here is from genome assembly GCF_900113845.1 of Methylobacterium brachiatum. Taxonomy (NCBI): domain Bacteria; kingdom Pseudomonadati; phylum Pseudomonadota; class Alphaproteobacteria; order Hyphomicrobiales; family Methylobacteriaceae; genus Methylobacterium; species Methylobacterium brachiatum. The sequence continues at coordinate 224,993 of NZ_FOQW01000003.1, forward strand.
CCCATGATCCCGTTCGAACTCAGATCGCCGCAGACCGGCAACCCGCTGAAGCCCGACGCGCCGCACGCCCTGCGTGACGCCGGCACCGGGGCGCGCTGGCCCGTCATCGACGGGATCCCGTACCTCCGGGTCGGCCGCGAGGCGCTGGTCGAGCGGGTGCTGGCCCATCTCGACGCGGGCGAGCCCAATGAGGCCCTGGCCGCCCTGCTGGTCGATCAGGACGATTGGTGGAACGGCCCCCCGGCGGACCCGGCCGAGATCATCCGGTTGATCAAGGACCGCCGCGACGCGACCCTGCGGGATGCGGTCCACCGCCTCGGCTGGGGCCGCGTCGGCGATTATTTCCTGCATCGCTGGAGCGATCCGACCTTCCTGGCCGGCCTGACCCTGCTCGAGGCCCATTGGAACGAGCCGCGCTGCGTCTTCGAATTCGCCTGCGGCATCGGCCACTACCTCCGGGAGCTCGAGCGCCGCGGCTGCAAGACCGCCGGGGCCGACGTGGTCTTCGCGAAGCTCTGGGTCGCCCGCCACTGGGTCGTGGGGCCCAAGCCGCAGCTCGTCTGCTTCGATGCCGGCTCGCCGCATTGGCCGATCCCCGACGCGCCGGTCGATCTGGTGGTGTGCAACGACGCCTTCTACTTCCTCGACGACAAGACGGCCCTGCTCGAGAACCTGCGCCAGAATGCCGGCGACGATGGCTGGCTCGCCCTGAGCCACATCCACAATCGCGAGTGCCCCGGTTTCTCGGCCGGCCGGGCCGTCACCGCCGAGGACATCGCCGAGCTTTTTCCCGACGCCCTCGTGTACGACGACGCCGAGCTGACCCGCGCCCTGGTCGAGGCCCGGGCGCCTGTCCCCCAGGAGCCGGCCGCCTTGAGGACCTGCGAGGCGTTCTCGGTGGTCGCCGGCCCCGGCATGCGCCCGGCGCCCCGGGCGGTGGTGGATGGCCTGACCCTGCCGAAGGCCGGCACGGTCGTGCGGCTCAACCCGCTCTATCAGCCCGGCGGCGAGGGCCACGCGATCCGCTGGCCCTCCGAGCGCTACCGGGAGGAATACGCCCCCCGCGCGACCTACCCGATGCAGTCGTCGGGGCCCGAACAGCTCACCTTCGACGGCCGAATCGACGGTGCCGATACGCAGCGCGTCCGCGCCCGCGAATATGTCGATCTGCCGGAGCGCTGGTGATGGACGCGGTCGGTTGGGGCATCGTCGGCTACGGCTGGGTCGCCCGCGATTACATGGCCCCCGGCATCCGGGCCGCCGGGCACCGTCTCGTGGCGGTCAGCGACCCGAACCCGGAGAGCCGCGCGGCGGCCGAGCGCGAGGGCGCCCGCGCCCATGCCGACCTCGCCGGTCTCCTCGCGGAGCCCGAGGTCGAGGCGGTCTACGTCGCGACCCCGAACCACCTCCATCGGGGCGCCGTCGAGGCGCTCGCCGCCGCCGGCAAGGCGATCCTGTGCGAGAAGCCGATGGCGGCGACGCTGTCCGACGCCGAAGCGATCGTGCGGGCGGTGGAGTCCACGACGATCTTCTACGGCACCGCCTTCGATCAGCGCCACCACCCGGCCCACCGGGCGATCCGCGCGCAGGTCGCGGCCGGACGGCTCGGCACCGTGACGGCGGTCCGGATCGTCTATGCCTGCTGGCTCGGGCGCGACTGGTCGGAGGCCGGCCAGCCCAATTGGCGGATCGACGCCGCGCAGGCCGGCGGCGGCGCGCTCATGGATCTCGCCCCCCACGGCCTCGACCTCGTGGATTTCCTGCTCGGCGAGCCCATTGCCGACATCGCGGCCCTGACGCAGATCCGCGCCCAGGATTATGCCGTCGATGACGGCGCCCTGCTGATCGGCCGCACCGCCGGCGGCGCCCTGGCGAGCCTGCACGTCGCCTACAATTGTCCCGACGCGCTGCCCCGCCGCCGTTTGGAAGTCGTCGGCACCAAGGGTCAGCTCACCGCCATCGACACGATGGGGCAGACGGCGGGCGGGTCCCTGACCTTCACCGACGGCGCGAGCGGACGCGCGGAGCCGCTGGCCTTCGATACCGACAGTTCGCCCTTCACCGACCAGGTGCGGGCCTTCGGCTCGGCGCTGCGCCGGCCCGAGGAGCGCGCCGCCTATTCGGCCTCCCGAGACCTCCACACGATGCGACTCGTCGCCCGTGCCTACGGGCAGGGGTAGCGGCCCCAAGACAGGATGATCGACCGCCGAGCCAAACCCCGGGATCTCCCACCCCCACCCTCATCCTGAGGTGCCCGCGTCAGCGGGCCTCGAAGGAGCCCTCCAGAGACCTCTGCGCTTTCTGGAAGCCTCCTTCGAGGCCTTCGCTGCGCTTCGGCACCTCAGGATGAGGGGGACGGGTGGGATGGGGCGGCAAAGCGGTTCAAGGCAGACGGGAATACGACTTGACCGACACAGCTCTCAGTCACGACCAGGACGACCGCGCCCGCCACGAGCGGATCAAGGCGCCGCGGCCCTATCGCTTCGGCGCCAAGCGCCGGATCGAGGGCCTGCCTGAGGCGCTGCCCGATCCGGTACGCGCCTATCTCGACGTGCTGCCGGAGGGGCGCATCGTCGGATTCCCGCTGGCGCCGCTGGACCGGACCGGCGTGCCGGTCTGGTTCGTCGCTCTGTTCCTCGATGATCCGTTCTTCGTGGGCGCGATGCCGTCGGGCATCGGCTACGGCGCCACTGACGAGGAGGCGCTGATCGGCGCCGTGGCGGAGATCGCCGAGAACCTGATGCCCTCGCTCGCGGTCCTGCCGCGGGCCAAGGAGCGCGCGAGCTACGCCGACCTCGTGCGGGTCTATGGGCCGAAATCGGTCGCCGACCCGCTCACCCTGTGCCTGCCGGCGGGCTCCCCGGTCGGGCGGGACACGGTGCTCGAATGGACGCCGGCGGTCCGGCACGGGACCGGCGAGATCGTGCTGATGCCGCTCGATGTCGCCGCCACCGACTATTTCGAATTGTCGGAGGGCTACCGGCCCTTCACCAACCTGATCACCAACGGCCTCGGCGCCGGGCCGGACGTGCCCTTCGCGCTGGGCCACGGCGTGCTCGAACTGCTCCAGCGCGACGGCAACGGCCTGCTGTTCCGGGCCCTCGACCAGGGCGTCATGCTCGATCTCGACGGGATCGGCCCGGAGAACGCCGCGATGCTGGCGCGGTTGAAGGAATTGGGCATCCGCGCCCTGCCGAAATTCGCCACCGATCAATTCGGCCTGACCAATCTCTACGTCGTCGGCTACGACGAGGATCCCGCCCGGGCGCCGGCGCCGATCGCCCTCTCGGCCTGCGGCGAGGCCTGCGATCCGGACCGCGAGCGGGCCCTGCGCAAGGCGCTGCTCGAATTCCAGGCCGCCCGGGTGCGCAAGACCTTCGGGCACGGTCCGCTCGACCTCGCTGCCACGGTGACGCCACCCGGCTACGTCGATGCCTTCATCCAGAAGGCGCTTCCCAGCCTCGACCTCGAGGAGAGCCGCGCCCTGCAGGCGATGCTCGCCTGGATCGAGCTGCCGGCCGTCGATCTCCGGAGCGTGCTCGCCGATACCGTGTACAGCGAGCGCAGCACCAAGCGGTTCTCGGACCTGCCGTCCACCGAGGCGGCCGACGGGCATGCTCGGGGCAAGATCGCCTGCGACCGGCTCACCGAGGCCGGGTTCGACCTGCTCTACGTCGATTGCTCGCCGCTCGGCGGCAGCGTCGGCGTGGTCAAGGCGATCGTGCCCGGGCTCGAGGTCGAGACCATGAGCTATTACCGGATCGGCGAGCGCAACACACGCAAGCTCCTCGACCGCGACCACCCGCTGATCCGTTTCGGCACCGAGAGCGAGACCCTGCGGCCGGTTCGCCTCACCCCGGAGGCCCTGGAGCGGTTCGGCGGCCAGCCGCTGTTCGACACCGCGCTCGCCGAGCAGATCGTCGGCCGGCATTATCCGCTTTACCGCGAGCCCGAATCGCATCACGCGCCGTTCCGGCTCGCGCAGAAGCAGGGGAGGGCGGCGTGACCCTCCGCTTCGCCTACAACACCAATGGCGCGGCCAACCACCGCCTCGACGACGCCCTCCACCTGATCAAGGCGGCGGGCTACGACGGCGTGGCCCTGACCCTCGACATCCACCATCTCGACCCCTTCGCCGAGACCTGGGCGGCGGAGGCCGGCCGCGTGGCGAGCCTGCTGGAGAAGCTGGAACTCGGGTGCGTCATCGAGACCGGCGCCCGCTTCCTGCTCGATCCCACCGCCAAGCACGAGCCGACCCTGGTGACGGCGGATGCGGCGGGCCGGGCCCGCCGGGTCGGCTTCCTCAAACGCGCGGTCGAGATCGGCGCGATGCTGTCGGCCGAGGCCGTGTCGTTCTGGGCCGGCGTGCCGAAGCCCGGTGTCGACCACGGCGAAGCGCGCCGCTGGCTGACCGAGGGGCTGCACGAGGTCGCGGCCTTCGCCAGCCAGGCCGGAATCGTGCCCTGCCTGGAGCCCGAGCCCGGCATGCTGATCGAGACCCTGGACGATTTCGTTGCGCTGGATGTGCCGGGCCTCAAGCTCGCCCTCGATACCGGCCACTGCCTCGTCACCGGCGAGCGCGACCCGGCCGAGGCCGTGCGCGAGTTCGCCGATCGGATCGGCACGGTGGCGATCGAGGACATGAAGCGCGGCAGCCATATCCACCTGCCCTTCGGCGAGGGCGACATGGATGTCCCGGGCGTGCTCGCGGTGCTGGAAGAGGTCGGCTTCGGCAAGCTGGTCTGCGTCGAGCTGTCCCGCGAGAGCCACCGGGCCGACGTGATGATCCCGCAAGCCCTCGAATATCTGCGCGGCTGCCGCCGCCCCGGCCCGGAACTCGCCGGCGAGCAGGAGACGCGGCGGCAATGGCAGTGATGGGACGCGCGCACCTCTCCTTCCCCTTGCGGGGAGGAGCCGGAGGTGGGGGTGGTGCAGGATCGAGCGCCCCGGTGCCGTCTGCGCCACCCCCACCCCTACCCCGCCCCGCGAGGGGGAGGGGATCCTGGCCGTCCGGTGCTGCCCGATGAGAATCCTGTTCCTCAGCCGCCGCTACTTCCCGGCGATATCGGGCATGAGCGTCTACGCGCAGAACCTGCTGCGCGAGCTGGTCGGGGCCGGCCACGATGTGACGATGATCTCCCAGTACCGGGGCGATGCCTTCGGCACCCGCGTCTATGGCGGTGGGCCGCCGCCGCCGGTGCCGGGCGTCCGGGTGATCGGCCTGGAGCAGCTCGGCGAGCAGAGTTCGGGCGATTTCGAGCGCGACATCGCCACCATGGTCGAGGCGATCTGCCGGGAGCACGCCGACAAGCCGTTCGACGTGCTGCACGCGCAATACGGCTATCCGACGGGCTGGGCGGTCCTGCTCGCCGCCAGGAAACTCGGGGTGCCGAGCGTGGTCTCGATCCAGGGTGGCGACGGCCACTGGGTCGGATCCTGCTGCGAGACCCACCGGGTCGCCATGTGCGAGGTGCTGGCCCATGCCAACGCGCTGCTGATCGGCGGCGCCTCGTTCGTGGATGAGGTCTGCGAGCGGCTGGGTTCCGATCCGGCCCGCTTCACCATCGTGCCCGGCGCGGTCGACACCGAACGATTCGCGCAAGGCACGCCCGACGGGCTGCCGACGCCGCATGCCGGACCGGTGCGGCTGTTCTACCACGGCCGGGTCGACCGCCGGAAAGGCGTGCTCGACTTCATCGCCGCCCTGGCGATCCTGCGCGAGCAGGGCACGCCCTTCGTGGCCACGATCTCGGGGATCGGGCCGGACGTGGAGCCCGCGCAGGCGATGGCCGCCGACCTCGCCTTCTCCCCGCGGGAGATCGCCTTCACCGGCTATGCCGAGTACGGCCAGGTGCCGGACCTCTATCGCCGGGCCGACGTGTTCGTCTCGCCGACCTACGCGGAAGGCTTCTCCAACACGATCCTGGAAGCCATGGCGGCCGGTCTCGCGGTGGTCTCCTGCCACGCGGTCGGCGTCTCGGATTGCCTGCGCGACGGCGAGAACGGCCTGCTGGTGAATCCGGGCGACATCCCGGCGCTGGCCGGCGCGCTCACCCGCATCGTCACGGATACGGTGCTGCGCCGCGGCCTGGCGGAGGCGGGGCTCGAGGAGTGCCGGCGGGTCTATTCCTGGAGCGCCGTCGGCCGGCAGATCATGGGCGTCTACGAGCGCGTGCGCCACGAGCGCCCGGCCACGGACTTCTCCGTCGACCTGCCCGAGGACCCGACCTGCCGGTTCCGCGCCGAACCGCATCTCCTCTGACCGAGAAGCCGCGCCGCGTGCCGACAGCCCTCGCCCTCTCGCCCCATCTCGACGATGCGGCCTTCTCCTGCGGCGGGCTGCTGGCGAGCCTGGCCGGGAAGGGCTGGCGGGTGGTGATGGCGACGCTGTTTACCGGCAGCGTCGCCGATCCGAAGGGGTTCGCGCTCGCCTGCCAGCTCGACAAGGGCCTGCCGGCCGAGATCGACTACATGGCTCTGCGCCGGGCCGAGGATGTCCTGGCCGCCGAAGAACTCGCGATCGCGCCGCCGCTGCACCTGCCGTTCCGCGAGGCGCCGCACCGCGGCTACGGCTCGGCGCCGGAGCTGTTTTCCGCCCCCCGCGCCGATGACGGCATCGCCGCCGATCTGGCGCCGGCCCTCGCCGAGCTCGTCGCCGCGGAGAGGCCGGACCTCATCCTTGCTCCGCAAGCGGTCGGCGGCCATGTCGACCATGTCCAGGCGGTCCGCGCCCTGACGAGCCTCGCCGTGCCGATCCCGATCCTGTGGTGGCGCGACTTCCCCTACACGGTCCGCGAGGCCACGCCCCGGGAGCCCCTGGCCGACCTGTTCGCTGCCCTGCCGGTGCGGCGGATCGCCCTCGATCCCGGGGCTCGGGCGCGCAAACGCGCGGCCTGCGCGGCCTATACGAGCCAGATCGGCTTCCAGTTCGGCGGCGTGGCGGGTCTCGATGCGCGGCTCGCCCGCGAGGAGGGGATCGAGGGCTTCCGCCTCGCGGGCCGGCTCGGAGCGCCGATCCCCGGCCTCGATGCCGACTGAGCCGCAGGCGCCGAAATCCCTGGCCGACCCGGAGGCGCTCGCCGCCCGCCGCGCCCTGATCACCGCGCCGCATATCGCCCCGATCCGGGCCCTGGCCGAGCGGATTTCCGCGGAGCGGGGCGCGCCGGTTCCGGTGCCCGACCCCCTCGACGGCGGCGTCGCGGCGCGGATGCTGCTGCTTCTGGAAACGCCGGGTCCGGCGGTGCTGCGCACCGGCTTCGTCACCCGCGACAGCGCGAACGGCACCGCCGCCAACCTGTTCCGGTTCCTCCGGGAGGCCGGCATCCCGCGAGCCGACACCCTGATCTGGAACGCGGTGCCCTGGCTGATCCACGCCGCGGGCGCGCTGAACCGGGCGCCGCGCCGGGCGGAGGTCGCTGCGGCCGCGCCCTATCTGGCACCGCTGCTGGACCTGCTGCCGCGGCTGAGCGTGGCGGTCCTGGCCGGGCGCTTCGCCGGCGGGGCGGCGCCGGCGATCGCGGCCCTGCGCCCCGGCCTGCCGCTGATCGCCATTCCCCATCCGAGTCCGACCTATGTCTGCACCTCGCCGGAGGTGCCCGCGCGGATCCGGCAGGGCCTGTCGGAGGCCGCGGCGCTCCTGCGCCGCACCGATCCGTGAGCAGAGCGTGCCCGCCCCCGCCCGGCCTTCCCTGGCCTTGAGCGCCGGTTCGGCCTACATGCGGGGCAACGGGCCGCGGTCCGGGAACATCCGGCACGGGCGCAGGCCTTCGGCCGGGCCGCGCAGCCGGAAGGGCGGACGCCGAACGGCATGAACTTTCAGGGACAGCACCGGGGACCGGCAGAGCCGGTCGAGCCGGTCGAGCACGACGCTGCCGCGGGCACCTCGCGGAAGAGCTGGCGCGGCCGGTATGCCTGGATCGGCACGGCCGCCAGCATCGTGCTGTTCGCGGTCTCGCTCGGCGTGCTGTGGAAGCTCGTCCAGAGCGTGAGCTGGGCGGAGGTCCGCGCGGCCGTGGCGGCGGCGACCGCCGAGCAGCTCGGCCTCGCCTTCCTGTTCGTCGGCATCAGCTACCTGTTCCTCACGGGCTACGACGCGCTGGCCCTGCGTCAGCTCCGGATCAAGGTGCCCTACCGGATCACCGCGCTCGCCTCGTTCACCAGCTACGCGGTGAGCTTCACCCTCGGCTTCCCGCTGCTGACCGCCGGCACGATCCGCTACTGGATCTATGCCCGGCAGGGCCTGTCCACGGCCAAGATCGCGGCGCTCACGGTCATCGCCGGCTTCACCTTCTGGCTCGGCATGGGCGTCGTGCTCGGCCTCAGCCTGATCATCGAGGCCGGCCAGCTCGCCGGGCTCGCCTTCACGTCGATCCGGATCAACCAGGGCGTCGGGCTCGCAGCGCTGGCCCTGGTGCTCGGCTACCTCGCCTGGGTCTCGGCCAAGAAGCGCAGCATCACCGTCAAGCAGTGGCGGCTGGAACTGCCCGGCGCCTCGGTCTCGATCGGGCAGATGCTCGTCGGGATCGGCGATGTCTGCGCGGCGGCGGCCGTGCTCTACGTCCTGCTGCCGCAGGAGACGACGCTGGGCTTCACCACCTTCCTGGCGATCTACGTGCTGGCCGCCATGCTGGGCATCGCGTCCAACGCGCCCGGGGGGATCGGGGTGTTCGAGGCCACGATCCTGCTCGCTTTGTCGAGCCTGCCGCGCAACGAGGTGCTGACCTCGCTGCTGCTGTTCCGGGGCTGCTACTACATCGTGCCGTTCATGACCGCCCTGGCGATGCTCGGCCTCTACGAGATCGTGAAGCGGGCCGGGGGCGCGCGCGATCCCGGGCCGCCGGAGGGGATTGCCGGCCCGTCCGGGCGGCCGCGGCCCGACGACACCGGATCCCGGTAACCGGTCCGGCGCGCCCTCGACCATGTCCGACCGTCCGCGCAGTTCCCAATCCTGGATGGGCGCCGCGATCGCGGTCGGCCTGTTCGGCATCGCCGTGGCACTCTCCGGCCGTCTCGAACTCCCGCTGATCCTCGTCGGCCTCGGTGCCGTCTGCATCGGCGGCTGGCTCGGCGGCCGCGGCCAGGAGGCGCCGCGCCCGCGACCGGCGGCGACCGCCCAGCGCCACGCGATCGCCGAGGCGCTCCTCGCCCACGTTCCCGACCCGGTCATCCTGGTGGACCGCCGCACCCTCGTGGTGGAGGCCAACCCGGCGGCCCGGGCGCTCCTGCCGGCCCTGCATCAGGCGCGGCCCCTGTCCTTCGCTCTGCGCAGCCCGGAAGTCCTCGACGGGGTCGAAGCGGTCCTCAGCTCGGGCATGCCCCGCCGCGTTCCCCTGGCGACCCGGGTGCCCCTGGAGCGGACCTTCGAGGTCCAGATCGGCGCCCTGCCGATGCCGGACGGATCGGGGGTGAGCGCCGTGCTGTTCCTGCGCGACCTGACCTCGGCCCGGCGCCTGGAGGCGATGCGGGTCGATTTCGTGGCCAATGCCAGCCACGAGCTGCGCACCCCGCTCGCCACGCTGATCGGCTTCATCGAGACCCTGCAGGGGCCGGCCCGCGAGGATGCGCAGGCCCGCGAGCGGTTCCTGGAGATCATGCGCGTCCAGGCCCTGCGCATGACCCGGCTGATCGACGACCTGCTGTCGCTGTCGCGGATCGAGCTGCGCGAGCACGTCGCGCCCACCACCGTGGTCGATCTCGGAGCGCTCGCCCGCCAGATGGTCGACGCGCAGGGGCCGCCCGCCGAGGCGCGGGGCGCCACGGTGCAGTTCGAGGACGGGGCCGGGCCGTATCCGGTCCCCGGCGATGCCGACGAGCTCGCCCGGGTGATCGAGAACCTGATCGAGAACGCCGTGAAATACGGGGGCGGCCATGTCGGCGTCGCCCTGTCCCGGGAAGAGGATCCCCGGCTCGGGCGCCGGATCGTCCTGTCCGTGACGGATGACGGCCCCGGCATCCCGCCCGAGCACATCCCGCGCCTGACCGAGCGCTTTTACCGGGTCGACGTGGCCTCGAGCCGCGCCCGGGGCGGCACGGGCCTCGGCCTCGCCATCGTCAAGCACAGCCTCAACCGCCACCGCGGCCGCCTCGCGATCGAGAGCACGGTCGGGCAGGGGACCACCGTGCGCGTCAGCCTGCCGGAATACGGCGCCACCGCCGAGCTGCCGCGCGCGGCCGATCAGACGTAGGGGCCGATCCCGAGCGCCGTCTCCACGCGGGTGATCCAGGGGCGGAGGGCCGGGTAGGGCGCCAGGTCGAAGCCGCCCTCGTGGGCCATGCGCGTGTAGGCGACCAGGGCCACGTCGGCGAGCGTCAGCGCGTCGCCGACCATGAAGGCGGAGCGTTCGAGCGTCCCCTGCATCAGCCGAAGGGCGTCCGCGCCGCGTTCCGCGAGCCTCGGATCGAGCGTGTCCGGCGCCCGCTTCAGGTAATGGAGCTGGTAGCGGCGGACCGCGATGTAGGGCTCGTGGCTGTACTGCTCCCAGAACATCCATTGCAGCATGCGGGCGCGGGCGCGCGCCGCCTCGGGAATGAGGCCCGAGCCTTCCGCGAGATGGAGGATGATCGCGTTCGATTCCGACAGCGTCTCGCCATCGGGAAACACCAGGAGCGGGACCCGGCCGGCGGGGTTCAGCGCCAGGAAGGCCGGTTCCCGCGTCCCGCCGCCCGGCACATCGACGGTGCGCCAGACCGAGGGAATGCCGAGATGATCGGCCACCCATTTGACCTTGAGGCAATTCCCGGAGCCGGGATCGCCGTAAAGGGTCAGGGGTTCCGTCATCGGATCTCTCGCGCGTGGTGCGCAGGAAATCTGTCGGGCGCGTCGCGATTTGGCAATGCGATTCGGCTGGCCCTTGACCTTCCCATCATGGGAAGCCCCATCTGAGCCGGCATGGATGCCCCGATCGGAACCGCCCCCGTGCCCGAACACGTCTCCTTGAGCTTCCCCGTCGAGGGGATGTCCTGCGCGTCCTGCGTCGGCCGCGTCGAGCGCGCCCTTAAAGCCCTGCCCGGCGCCCGGGACGTGGCGGTCAACCTCGCCACCCACCGCGCCAGCCTCGTCCTCGACGGTGGCGCGCGCCCGGCCGACGCCGCCGCGGCGCTGGCCGAGGCCGGCTACCCGGTCCCGGAGACGCAGAGCGTGATCGCCGTCGAGGGGATGTCCTGCGCCTCCTGCGTCGGCCGGGTCGAGCGCGCGCTCGCAGCCGTGCCGGGCGTGAGCGGCGCCAGCGTCAACCTCGTCACCGGCCAGGCCGCGATCCGCCATCCGGAGGGGCTGGTGGCGACCTCCGATCTCGTCGCGGCGGTGGAGGCGGCCGGCTACGAGGCGCGCCTGCTCGATGACGGGCCGCGGATCGACCCTGCGGCCCGGCAGGAGGCCGAGGGCCGAGCCCTGCGGCGCGACGCCATCGCGGCGGCGTTGCTCTCCGCCCCCGTGGTCGTCCTCGATATGGGCGGCCACATCCTGCCGCAGCTCCATGGTGGCTCGGTCACGGCCCTGGTCCAGGCCGCCCTGGCCACCCTGGTCCTCGCCTGGCCCGGGCGGCGCTTCTTCCTGCGCGGCGTACCGGGGCTGCTGCGCGGCCACCCGGACATGAACGCCCTCGTCGCCCTCGGGGCCGGGGCCGCCTACCTCTATTCGCTGGTCTCGGCCCTGGCGCCGGGCCTGCTGCCCGCAGGTGCCGCGCATCTCTATTTCGAGGCCAGCGTGCTGATCGTCACGCTGATCCTGCTCGGGCGAACCCTGGAAGCCGGCGCCCGGGGCCGGACCGGCCAGGCCATCGCCCGGCTGATGGATCTGGCGCCCAAGACCGCCCGCGTCGTCCGCGACGGTACCGAGGTCGAGGTGGGGCTGGCGGAGCTGCGCATCGGCGACGTGGTCCGCGTCCGGCCCGGGGAGCGGGTCGCCGCGGACGGCGCGGTCCTGTCCGGCACGAGCCACGTCGACGAGAGCATGGTCACGGGCGAGGCGGTTCCCGTGCGCAAGGGGCCGGGAGACCGGATGGTCGGCGGCACCCTCAACGGGCGCGGCAGCCTCGACCTGCGGGTCGATGCGGTCGGCGCCGCCACGGTGCTCGCGCAGATCGCCGCCATGGTCGAGCGGGCACAGGGCGGCAAGCTGCCGATCCAGGCGCTGGTCGATCGCGTCACCGGGCGCTTCGTGCCGGCGGTGATCGGGATCGCCCTCGCGACCTTCCTGGGCTGGCTGGTCCTCGCCCCGGCGCCCGCCCTCGGGCCGGCCCTGGTCAACGCCGTGGCCGTGCTGATCATCGCCTGCCCCTGCGCCATGGGGCTCGCCACGCCCACCGCCATCATGGTCGGGACCGGCCGCGCCGCGAGTCGCGGCATCCTGTTCCGCGACGGCGCGGCGCTGCAGCGCCTGCGCGACGTGCGCGTCGTGGCCTTCGACAAGACCGGGACCCTCACCGAGGGCCGCCCGCGGGTGACGGATGTCGTGGCAGGGCCGGGCCTCACGGAGGACGCGGTGCTGACCCTGGCTGCCGGGCTCGAGAGCCGGTCCGAGCACCCGCTCGCCGGCGCCGTCGTGGCCGCGGCCCGGGCCCGGGGGCTCACCATCGCCGATCCGGCCGACTTCGAGGCCCTGGACGGTTTCGGCGTCTCCGGCGAAGTCGCCGGGCGGAGCCTCGCCCTCGGCGCGCCACGCTATCTCGACAGGCTCGGCATTGCTCGGGACCCGGACCTCACGGCCCGGGCCGAGCGCCTCGCACGCGCGGGCAAGAGCCCGATCCATCTCGCCCTCGACGGTCGCCATGCCGCCCTTCTGGCCGTGGCCGACCCGGTGAAGGCCGGAGCCCGCGAGACCGTGGCCGCGCTGAGGGCGCAAGGCCTCGTGGTGGCGATGGTGACGGGCGACGACCCTCACACCGCTGCCGGGGTCGCGACGAGCCTCGGGATCGCCGAGGTCGCGGCCGGGATCCTGCCCGGCGGCAAGGTCGAGACGGTCAGGGCTTTCCGGTCGGCGCACGGGCCCGTGGCCTACGTGGGCGACGGCATCAACGATGCCCCGGCCCTCGCGGAGGCGGGTGTCGGCCTGGCCATCGGCACCGGCACGGACATCGCCGTCGAGAGCGCCGACGTGGTGCTGATGTCGGGGGATCCGCAGGCGCTCGTGGAGGCGCTGGCCCTGTCCCGGGCGGTGATGGCCAACATCCGGCAGAACCTGTTCTGGGCCTTCGCCTACAACGCCGCGCTGATCCCGGTGGCCGCGGGGCTGCTGGTGCCGTTCGGCGGCCCGGCCCTGTCGCCGGTGCTGGCCGCCGGCGCGATGGCCTTCTCGAGCGTCTTCGTGCTCGGGAATGCCCTGCGGCTGCGCCGGGCCGGCGGGCGGCCCTTACCCGCCGAGCAGCCGGCGCTGGCGCCGAGGGCCGCATGAGCGAGGGAGCCATCACGATCGGCGAGGCGGCGCGGCGCACGGGCGTCTCGGCCAAGATGATCCGCTGGTACGAGGCGACCGGCCTGCTGCCGCAGGCGACCCGCTCCGAATCGGGCTACCGCCACTATGACGAGGCGGATCTGCACACCCTGCGGTTCGTCCGCCGTGCCCGCGACCTCGGCTTCAGCGTCGAGGCCATCGCGGATTTGCTCGCGCTCTGGCGCGACCGCGCCCGGCCCAGTGCTGGCGTGAAGGCGATCGCCGAGGAACAGATCGCGGATCTGCGTCGCCGCATCACCGAGCTGGAGGGCATGGCCCGGACCCTGGAGCGCCTGGCCGAGAGCTGCTGCGGCGACGACCGGCCCGAATGCCCGATTCTCGACGACCTCGCGACGGAGGACAGGCCGCCTGCGCCGCGCCGGCAAACCTCGCCCTTGGCGGCTCTGGGGCCCCGCTCGGCCCACCGGCGCGACAAGCGTGGCCGTTGACGGCGCGACTGGCCCCGGCTTTGCTGGTCCGGCACCGACCTGAAGGCCACGAAAGCCCGGACTCATGCCCGTCCTCGAACGGATCCGCGATTTCGCCGACACGATGAAGGCGTGGCGGCACGATCTGCACGCCCACCCGGAGCTGCTCTACGACGTGGAGCGGACCGCGGGGTTCGTGGCCGATCGGCTCCGCGACTTCGGCTGCGATTCGGTGGAGACCGGCATCGGCCGGACCGGCGTGGTCGGGGTGATCCGCGGCAACGGCCGGAACTCGAACCGCGCCATCGGGCTGCGTGCCGACATGGACGCCCTGCCGATCCAGGAGGTCCGGGACCTGCCCTACCGCTCCACGGTGCCGGGCAAGATGCACGCCTGCGGCCACGACGGGCACACCACGATGCTGCTCGGGGCGGCCAAGTACCTCGCCGAGACCCGGGATTTCGACGGCGCCGCGGTGCTGATCTTCCAGCCCGCCGAGGAGGGCGGTGGCGGCGGCGAGGCGATGGTCGAGGACGGCCTGATGGAGCGGTTCGGGATCGAATCGGTCTACGGGATGCACAACATCCCCGGGATGGCGGTGGGCACCTTCGCGATCCGTCCGGGGCCGATCATGGCCTCGACCGACCGTTTCACCATCACGATCGAGGGTCGGGGCGGCCATGCGGCCCTGCCGCAGAACGCCGTCGACAGCGTGCTGGTGGCGAGCCACGTGATCATCGCCCTGCAGAGCATCGTGTCGCGCAACCTCCATCCGCTGGAATCGGCCGTCGTCTCGGTCTGCGCGCTCGATGCCGGCGAGGCGTTCAACGTGCTGCCGCAGAGCGTCACCATGCGCGGCACCATGCGGACTTTGTCCCAGGCGGTGCGCAGCCAGATCAAGGCGCGGATCGAGACCCTGGTGGCGGAGATCGCCGGCGGCTTCGGCGCGAAGGGCGTCGTGGAATACGGCTCGAGCTATCCGGTGACCGAGAATCACCCGGCCGAGACGGACTTCATGGCCGGCGTGGCCGAGGCGCTGGTCGGGCCGGAGAATGTCGACCGGACCGTCGCGCCGATGATGACGGCGGAGGACTTCTCCTACATGCTCGGCCGCCGCCCCGGCGCCTACATGTTCATCGGTAACGGCGACAGTGCCTCGCTCCACCACCCTCATTACGACTTCAACGACGCCGCGACCCCGTACGGGGCTTCGCTGTGGGCGCGTCTGATCGAGACGGCGCTGCCCCTGACGGCGTGAGCCCGGCGGGCGCCCCCGGCCTTCCGAATCCGACCCTGAGACAGGCCGTCCCGGTCTGGCTGCGGGTTGCGGCGCTGTCCTTCGGCGGGCCGGCCGGCCAGATCGCCGTGATGCACCGGATCCTCGTGGAGGAGCGACGCTGGATCTCCGAGCGGCGCTTCCTGCACGGGCTCGGCTTCTGCACGCTTTTGCCCGGCCCGGAGGCGCAGCAACTCGCCACCTATATCGGCTGGCTGATGCACGGGCCCGCCGGTGGCCTGGTCGCGGGCGGGCTGTTCGTGATGCCCGGGCTCCTGGCCCTGATGGGCCTGAGCTGGCTCTACGTCCTGTACGGCACGATCGATCTGGTCGCCGGCCTGTTCTTCGGGCTCAAGGCAGCGGTGCTCGCCATCGTGCTGCACGCGCTCTGGCGCCTCGGCGGCCGGGCCTTGCGTGGGCGGACGGACCGCCTCATCGCGGGCGCCGCCTTCGTGGCGATCTTCGCCCTCGCCGTACCCTTCCCCCTGGTCGTCGTGGTGGCGGGCGTGCTCGGCCTCGTGCTGGGGCGGAAGCCCGCGCCGGCTCCGACCCCCGCGGAGGCCGCGGCGTCTGGCGAGGCCGGATTCCTGATCGGCGAGGCGATGCTGCCGCGGGAGCGCGCGGGGCCGGCGGATTCGCTGCGCGTCGGCGCCCTCTGGCTGGCGATCTGGCTCCTGCCGGTGGTGGCGCTGCTGGTTCTGCCCGGCCCGGCCCCGGTCTTCGGGCAGGTCGCGCTGTTCTTCTCGAAGATGGCGGTGGTGACCTTCGGGGGCGCCTACGCGGCGCTCGCCTATGTCGCCCAGCAGGCGGTGGAGCATTACGGCTGGCTGCGGCCGGGCGAGATGCTCGACGGGCTGGGGCTCGCTGAGACGACGCCCGGGCCACTGATCATGGTGCTCCAGTTCGTCGGCTTCCTGGCCGGCTACCGGGCGCCCGGCACCCTGCCGCCGCTGCTGGCCGGAACGCTGGCCGGCCTGCTCACCACCTGGGTCACCTTCGCGCCCTGCTTCCTCTGGATCTTCGCCGGAGCGCCGCTGATCGGGCGTCTGCGCGGCAGCCGGCTGCTCGCCGGGGCCCTGTCGGCGATCACCGCCGCGGTGGCGGGCGTGATCCTCAACCTCGCGGTCTGGTTCGGGCTGCGGACGCTGTTCGGCGCGGTTCGGACGGTGCCGCTGGGGCCGCTGCGCCTGGACGTGCCCGTGCTCGCGAGCCTCGATCCCGCCGCCCTCGTGCTGACGCTGCTGGCGGTCCTGGCGGTCTTCCGGCTGAATCTCGGGGCGCTGCCGACCCTGGCGCTCTGCGCCGGGGCCGGGATGCTGCTGCGGCTGTCGGGCCTGGCCTGACGGGCGCCGCTCAGGTCCCGTAGCGGGCCTTGAGCAGTGCGTAGGTCAGGCGCGCGGTCTGGACCTCGCCGCCCTCCGGCCGGGCCGGCTTGGTCGAGGGATTCCAGCCGTAGAGGTCGAAATGGCCGTGCGCCTTCGTCTTGGGCGCGAAGCGGCGCAGGAACAGCGCCGCGGTGATCGCGCCGGCGAACGGGCCCCCGGACACGTTGTTGAGGTCCGCCACCTTGGAGTCGAGCAGGCTCGCGTAGGGGGCGTGCAGCGGCATCCGCCAGATCGGGTCGATCGCCGTCCGCCCGGCCTCCGCGACGGAGGCGGCCAGGCCCTCGTCCTCGGTGAAGAACGCCGGGAGATCGGGACCGAGCGCCACCCGGGCCGCGCCCGTCAGCGTCGAGAAGTCGAGGATCAGCTCGGGCCCCTCCGCGTCGGCGAGCGCCAGCGCGTCGGCGAGGATCAGCCGGCCTTCGGCGTCGGTGTTGCCGATCTCGACGCTGAGCCCCGCCCGGCTGGGCAGCACGTCGCTGGGACGGAAGGCGTTGCCGGAGACCGCGTTCTCCACTGCCGGGATCAGCACGCGCAGGCGGATCCTGAGGCCGGCGCCCATGATCATGTCGGCGGCGGCCAGCGCCACCGCGGCGCCGCCCATATCCTTCTTCATCAGCAGCATGGCGGAGGAGGGCTTGATGTCGAGCCCGCCGGTGTCGAAGGCGACGCCCTTGCCGACCAGGGTCACGCGCGGCGCTTCTTCCGGCCCCCAGCTCAGGTCGATCAGGCGCGGCGCCCGCGGCGAAGCGGCGCCGACCGCGTGGACCAGAGGGAATTCCCGGGCCAGCGCGTCGCCCTGCGTCACCGCGATCGCGGCGCCATGGCGCTCGGCCAGGGCCCGGGCCGCAGCCTCGATCTCGGCCGGTCCGAGATCGTTGGCGGGGGTGTTGATCAGGTCGCGGCCCATCGCGACCGCGGCGGCGATCCGCCCGATCTCGTCGCTGTCGATCCCAGCGGGCGCCACCAGGCGCGCCTTCGTGCCGCCGGCGGAGCGGTAGCGGCCGAAGCGGTAGCTCCCCATCAGCCAGGCCAGCGCGGCCTCGGCGGGGTCGGGGGCGTTCTCCAGGCGGAAGTTTCCGTCCGGCAGCAGGCCCGGCAGCTTCCCGGCGATCAGGCGGTCATAGGCCGGCGCCGCGGTATCGCCGAGGCCGAACAGCACCCGGGCGAGATTGCCGTCCGGGCCCGGCAGCAATGCGAGGCTCCCGGCCTTCGGCTTGAAGCCGAGCGAACGGGCGAAGCTGCTGTGGGCCGGGTCCAGGGCGGCCTCGGCCTCGGACCAGGACGCCGTCGTCACGAGGGTGACCGGCACGGCGGGCGTGTCGCCGGGCAGAAGGGCGGGATGCGTCGCGGAAGCGTCGGCCTGGGTCATGTGCCTCTCGTGGGGCGGTCGGGCCGGCAGCGGCTTAACCGGTGGTTAGGGTTAACGCTCTATCACCGGCCGGCCGGGAGCGTGAAGCGCGAGCCAGAGCCCGCCCGGCCTGTGCCGGCGGAGCGCATCATGAAGACGGCCCCGATCCGGGTCTCCCGAACCCTGGCTTCCAACGTCCGCCGGGCAGGCCTCGCCGCCGCGGCCCTCACGGCGCTGGGTCTTGCCGGCTGCAACACCCGCTCGCCCGAGACCACCGGCTCGATCGGCGATCTGGGCGGGCGCCAGACGGCCGCGCGCCAGGACGCGCCCTCGCGCCAGGATCTCGAGGCCCTGGCCGAGCGGTTCAACGCCAATCCCGGCGACGGGCGGGCGGCCATCGCGTATGCCCGCGCCCTGCGGGTGAACGATCAGGCTGCCCAGGCCTCCGCGGTGCTGCAGCAGGCGGCCCTGCGCAACCCGCGCGACACGTTCATCCTCGGCGCCTACGGCAAGTCGCTGGTCGAGGCCGGCCGCTACCGCGAGGCGATCGACGTGCTCGCCAACGCCCATTCCCCGGCCTCGCCCGATTGGCGGATCCTGTCGGCCCAGGGCTCGGCCTCCGCGCAGCTCGGCGAGCAGGCCCGGGCGCAGAGCTTCTACGAGGCCGCGCTGAAGATCCGGCCGAACGAGCCCTCGCTGCTGTCGAATCTCGGCCTGTCCTACGCCCTGTCGCGCAACCTCGATCAGGCCGAGCAGACCTTGCGGCTCGCGGCCGACCAGCCCGGCGCCGATGCGCGCGTCCGGGCGAACCTCGCCCTCGTGCTCGGCCTCAAGGGTCGATTCGCCGATGCCGAAGCGATTCTGCGCCGGGACATGAGCCCGGAGGAGGCCGCGACCAACGTCGCGTCCCTGCGCAAGCTCGCCGCCCAGCCGAATCGCTTCAAGACGCTGCCGGGCGCGCCGCAGCAGGGCTGATGACAGAGGCGCCGACGCGCTCCGTCCGCGTCTCAGGATGCACCGCGCCATCGAGGCATCCCAGCAGGCCCGACAGGGCCGCGCGGCTGTCATCGCAACCCGGTAGCGGCCAGATTCGAAAAGTTCTATATCGCTTCCTGGCTGCGCCGCGCGGCTCCACGGGCGTCCAAATCGCCCCCGCGCATCGTCCTGCCCGGGCACTCCCGGGGCGGCGCGCGCCCGTCGGGCGCTACACAGGCCGAACACAGACTTCGTAGCGCAGGTCTTGCCTGCGCGTGTTCGACAACCCGCAGCGAGGATAGAACCAGCCGTGCCATCACTCGACAGCTTCAAGGCCCGCCAGACGCTCGAAGCCGGCGGCAAGACCTACACCTATTATTCGATCCCCGAGGCCGAGAAGAACGGCCTCGCCTCCGCCACCGCGCTGCCCTTCTCGATGAAGGTCCTGCTGGAGAACCTGCTGCGCTTCGAGGATGATCGCTCGGTCCGCAAGGCCGACATCGAGGCGACGGTCGGCTGGCTCGCCGAGAAGGGCAAGGCCGAGGTCGAGATCGCGTTCCGGCCCGCCCGCGTGCTGATGCAGGACTTCACCGGCGTCCCGGCCGTGGTCGATCTGGCGGCCATGCGCGACGCCATGGTGGCGCTCGGCGGCGACCCGCAGAAGATCAACCCGCTGGTGCCGGTCGATCTCGTCATCGACCACTCGGTGATCGTCGACGAGTTCGGCACCCCGAAGGCGCTCGCCGACAACGTTGCCCTGGAATACTCGCGCAACGGCGAGCGCTACACCTTCCTGAAGTGGGGCCAGTCGGCCTTCGACAACTTCTCGGTGGTCCCCCCGGGCACCGGCATCTGCCACCAGGTGAACCTGGAATACCTGGCCCAGACCGTCTGGACGAAGTCCGAGGACGGGACCGAGGTCGCCTATCCCGATTCGCTGGTCGGCACCGACTCGCACACCACCATGGTCAACGGCATGGCGGTGCTGGGCTGGGGCGTCGGCGGCATCGAGGCCGAGGCGGCCATGCTCGGCCAGCCGCTCTCGATGCTGATCCCCGAGGTCGTGGGCTTCAAGCTCTCCGGCAAGCTGCCCGAGGGCACCACCGCCACCGATCTCGTGCTCACCGTCACGCAGATGCTGCGCAAGAAGGGCGTGGTCGGCAAGTTCGTGGAGTTCTACGGCCCCGGCCTCGACGACATGGCGGTCGCCGACCGGGCCACCATCTCCAACATGGCCCCGGAATACGGCGCCACCTGCGGCTTCTTCCCGATCGACCAGCGGACCATCGACTTCCTGAAGGTCACCGGCCGCTCCGACGACCGGATCGCCCTGGTGGAGGCCTACGCCAAGGCGCAGGGCATGTGGCGCGACGCCAAGACGCCCGACCCGGTCTTCACCGACACGCTGCATCTCGACATGGGCGAGGTCCGCCCCTCGCTCGCCGGCCCGAAGCGCCCACAGGACCGGGTTCTGCTCGATGCCGCCAAGCCCGGCTTCGCGACCTCGATGGAGACCGAGTTCAAGAAGGCCGCCGATCTCGCCAGCCGCTACCCGGTCGAGGGCACGAATTTCGACATCGGCCACGGCGACGTGGTGATCGCGGCGATCACCAGCTGCACCAACACCTCGAACCCGTCGGTGATGATCGGCGCGGGCCTGCTCGCCCGCAACGCCGTGGCCAAGGGCCTGCGCTCGAAGCCCTGGGTGAAGACCTCGCTGGCCCCCGGCTCGCAGGTCGTCGGCGAGTATCTCGAGAAGTCCGGCCTTCAGGAGCCCCTCGACGCGCTGGGCTTCAACCTCGTCGGCTTCGGCTGCACCACCTGCATCGGCAATTCCGGCCCGCTGCCGGAGGCGATCTCCAAGGCGATCAACGACAACGACGTCGTGGCCGCCGCGGTGCTCTCGGGCAACCGCAACTTCGAGGGCCGGGTGAACCCCGACGTGCGGGCGAACTACCTCGCCTCGCCGCCTTTGGTCGTGGCCTACGCGCTGGCCGGCTCGATGCAGATCGACATCACCACCGAGCCGCTGGGCCAGGGCTCCGACGGCAAGCCGGTCTACCTCCGGGACATCTGGCCGTCCTCGGCGGAGGTCCAGCAGTTCATCGAGGAGAACATCACCTCGGAGCTGTTCAAGCGCCGCTACGCCGACGTGTTCGGCGGCGACGAGAACTGGAAGAACGTCGAGGTCACCGAGGCCGAGACCTTCGCGTGGAACCCCGGCTCCACCTACGTGCAGAACCCCCCGTACTTCGTCGGCATGGAGAAGACGCCCAAGCCCGTGGAGGACATCGAGAACGCCCGAATCCTCGGGCTCTTCCTCGACTCGATCACCACCGACCACATCTCGCCCGCGGGCAACATCCGGGCGGCCTCGCCGGCCGGCGAGTACCTGCAGGCGCACCAGGTCCGCGTGCAGGATTTCAACCAGTACGGCACGCGGCGCGGCAACCACGAGGTAATGATGCGGGGCACCTTCGCCAATATCCGCATCAAGAACCAGATGGTCCGGGACCCGTCCGGCAACGTGGTCGAGGGTGGCTGGACGCTGTTCCAGCCGTCGGGTGAGAAGATGTTCATCTACGACGCGGCGCAGAAATACGCCGCGCAGGGTACCCCGCTCGTCGTCTTCGCCGGCAAGGAATACGGCACCGGTTCCTCGCGCGACTGGGCAGCCAAGGGCACCAAGCTCCTGGGCATCCGGGCCGTGGTCGCCGAGAGCTTCGAGCGTATCCACCGCTCGAACCTCGTCGGCATGGGCGTGGTGCCGCTGGTCTTCCAGGGCGACACGTCCTGGGCGTCCCTGGGCCTCAAGGGCGACGAGACCGTCACCATCAGGGGGCTGTCCGGCGAGCTGAAGCCGCGCCAGACCCTGATCGCGGAGATCACCGCGTCGGACGGGTCGAAGAAGGAGGTGCCGCTCACCTGCCGGATCGATACGCTCGACGAGCTGGAATACTTCCGCAACGGCGGCATCCTGCCCTACGTGCTGCGCTCGCTCGCGGCCTGAACCCTCGGCCAGGCGACCCCCGCAGGGTCGCCTGAACCGTATCGAGGCGGCGCCGATCCGGCGCCGCCTTTTTCATGCGCGGCGTCAGGCTGCGCATCCTGACGGGATTGTCTTGCGCACAACCTTGTTTCGCGCCCGCGGCGCCCCATAACCCGGCTCCCGAAGCAGGACCGGAACCCGATGAAGCATCTCAGCAAGACCCTCGCCGCCGCCGGACTGACAGCTCTGCTGTCGAGCGCAGCCTTCGCCGCGCAGGTCGAGCGCGTCCGCGGCACGATCGACAAGGCCGAGGGCAGCACGCTCACGATCAAGACCGAGGACGGCAAGTCCGAGACCGTCGATGTCGGCGGCGCTAAGTTCGCCTGGGTGGTTCCGTCGAGCCTCGACCAGATCAAGGACGGCGTCTTCATCGGCACCGCCACCAAGGGCGAGAACCCGATGACCGCCCTCGAAGTCGTGCTCTTCCCCGAGTCGATGCGCGGCACCGGCGAGGGCCATTACGGCTGGGACGCGATCACCGACCAGACCGGCGGCGCCGGCTCGAAGGTGAAGAGTGCCATGACCAACGGCACCGTGAAGGCCGAGACCGCCAACGCCCCCAAGGTGAAGAGCGCGATGACCAACGGCACCGTGAAGGCCGATGCGAGCGCCGCCGGCGGCGCCCGCACCCTGACGGTGAGCTACGGCAAGGACGGGTCCAAGGAGATCGTGGTGCCGTCCTCGGCGCCGATCGTCGCCTTCGAGCCGGCCGATAAGACGATTCTGGCCCCCGGCTCCAAGGTCTTCGCCGTCGTCGCCAAGGACGGCGCCAAGGCCGAGGGCAAGCTCGTGGCGGTCGGCAAGGACGGCCTCACCCCGCCGATGTAAGGTTTGGACGTGCGCCCCGGGGTCGGCAGGGCCGTTCCCGGGGCGTGGCCGCCTTCGCGAAGCCTGTGTTTTCGCGTCCGGAGCCCGGGGTTGGGCCCGCCATCCTGCTCTGTCCGCGAGGACGACGCACGCACGTGCACAAATCCTCGGCATGATCGGGCGCTTCGCGCAGGCCGCAGAATCGGGTCGAGTTCTGCAACGGTCCGAACAAGCGGGATATATCGCGCGTGAGGAAGGTAAATTTGCGGACTATTTTGCTTTTTATAGTATATTATGTCTCATTTTAATAATATATACAACCAATTTATCTTGATGCTAAATTGGTCTGTGCCTGTATGGTTTGCTGGCAGGGTAGCGCACAGGGCTTTCGCCGTTGATGTTTCCGTGGTCAAGCTGGAGGATCAGGGATCTAGCTTGCACGATGCGGGGCCGGCGCGATGAAGTTCTTGCGTGACGCAAAAATTCTCGTGAAACTTGCGATCCCGCTTCTGATCGTCGCTCTCGCCGCCGGTGGATTCATTCTCTACGCCCGTGCGAGCCTGATCGCGCAGTCGGAGCAGACGCGTCACATCATCGACGTGCAGGCCAAGCGGCTCGCGCTGATCCTCGGTCTCCAGATCGATGTCAGCGAGATGTCCGTCCAGGCCCGGAACCTCGTCCTCGAGACGCGGGACTCGCAGCTGGCGGGATACGAGACGCGCATCAAGCAGGCAAAGGCGCATGCCTTCGGCCAGATCGACACCCTCGGAAAGCTCGCCGACACGCCCGAGCGGCGCGCGGCCAACGCGGAGCTGAGTCAGACCCTGACGGCGCTCGGGGCGGTCATCGACCGGGTCATCGCCAGCGCGGAGGAGGGCAACAGCGAACTCGGCCGCGACATCCTGCTGAGCGACGGCAATCCGCTGCGTGCGAAGCTCTGGGAGCTGGCCCAGGCGCGGATCGACGTGCTGACGGCCGAACTGCAGCGGGAGCGCGACGCGTCCGAGCAATCCGCGGCCCGCGCGACCCTGACGCTGGTCGCGGCGGCGTCCAGCGGGCTCGTCGCCGCCATCGGGGCGGGCGTCGCCGTCGTCGTCCTCGGCGTGACGGCGCCGCTCAAACGCCTGGTCCGGACCCTCGAGCGCATGGGGCACGGCGAGATCGACAGCGAGATCGCCGAGGCCGCCCGCGGCGATGAGATCGGCGCCGTCGGGCGCGCGGTCGAGGGGATCAAGCGCATGGTCGCCGCGGAGGCGGCCGAGCAGGCCGAGATGCGGCGCCGGGCCGATGCCGCGGCCTCGGCCGAGCGCAGGCGCGCCCGGGCCGAACTGGCCGACAGCTTCGAGCAGGCCATGGTCGGCATCGTCGGCGCCGTGTCGAGCTCGGCGGTCGAGCTGCAGACAGCCGCCCAGGGCATGACCGATACCGCCAGCATCGCGGCGATGCAGGCCGCGACCGTCGCGGCGGCGGCGGAGGAAGCCGCCGCCAATGTCCAGACGGTTGCCGCAGCCGCCGAGGAACTCGGCACCTCGGTCCGGGAGATCGGCCGCCAGGTCACCGGATCGGCCGCGCTGACCCGGACGGCGGCCCAGGAGGCCGGCGAGACGACCCAGCTCGTGCAGGCCCTGAACCAGACATCGGCCAAGATCGGTGAGATGGTCGGGTTGATCGCCAACATCGCCAGCCAGACCAACCTTCTGGCCCTGAACGCCACCATCGAGGCGGCCCGGGCCGGGGAGGCGGGGCGCGGCTTCGCCGTCGTCGCCTCGGAGGTGAAGGAACTCGCCGGCCAGACCGCCCGTGTCACGGACGAGATCACCGGTCAGATCGGCGCGATCCGGGCGGTGACCGAGAACGCCGTGGCGGCCATCGGGGGGATCACCAACCGGATCGGCGAGATCGACGGGGTGACCGCCAGTATCGCGGCGGCGGTCGAGGAGCAGGGCGCGGCGACCCAGGAGATCGTGCGCAACGTCGCCCAGGCCGCCTCCGGCACCGGCGAGGTCACGAGCAATATCGTCGGGGTCGCGGAGGCGTCCGAGGCGACCGGGGCCGCCGCCGCCCAGGTTCTGGGGGCGGCCGCGGCGCTCTCGGACCAGTCCGGGCTCCTGAATGCCGAGGTGGCCCGCTTCCTCAATGGCATCCGGGCCGCCTGAGGCGGCCCCGACCGATCGGCCGGGTCATCCCGGAAGCCGGATGTCGGCTCCCGGGATGATGCGCGATCAGGCTGCGAGCGCGACGGTGTAATCCGCCTCGGTCTTCTTGCGGATCTCCGCCTCGGAGACGCCGTCGGCGAGCTCGATCAGCTTCATGCCGCCGTCGCCCTTCTTGTCGATCTCGAAGACGCCGAGGTCGGTGATCACCAGATCGACCACCCGGGTCCCGGTCAGCGGCAGGTCGCAGGCCTTGAGCAGCTTGGGGCTCTCGGTGCCGTCCTTGTTCTTGGCGACGTGCTCCATCACGACGATGACGCGCTTCACGCCGGCGACGAGGTCCATCGCGCCGCCCATCCCCTTCACCATCTTGCCGGGGATCATCCAGTTGGCGAGGTCGCCGTTTCCGGCCACCTGCATCGCCCCCAGGATCGACAGGTTGATGTGCCCGCCCCGGATCATCCCGAAGGAATCCGCCGAGGAGAAGTAGCTGGTCGTCGGCAGGGCCGTGATCGTCTGCTTGCCGGCGTTGATCAGGTCCGGGTCCTCCTCGCCCTCGTACGGGAAGGGGCCCATGCCGAGCATGCCGTTCTCGGATTGCAGCTGCACCGACATGCCCTCGGGGATGTAGTTCGACACCAGCGTCGGGATGCCGATACCGAGGTTCACGTAGAAGCCGTCTTCCAGCTCCTTGGCGGCGCGCGCCGCCATCTGCTCGCGGGTCCAGGCCATCGTTCTACTCCCTTCCCTCGATCAGTGCGTGCCGCCGCCGGCGGCGGCCGCCGGCGTGGTCTCGGAGCGCTTGCGCGTGGTGCGCTGCTCGATCCGCTTCTCGCGCACGCCGACCTCGATGATCCGCTTCACGAAGATCCCGGGCGTGTGGATCGTGTCCGGGTCGATCTCGCCCGGCTGCACGAGATGCTCGACCTGCGCCACCGTCATCGTGGCGGCCGTCGCCATCATCGGGTTGAAGTTGCGGGCGGTCATCCGGTAGCGGAGGTTGCCCTCGGTATCGCCGGTATGGGCGTGCACGATCGCGAGGTCGGCAAACAGGCCGCGCTCCATCACGTATTGTTCGCCGTCGAACTCCCGCACCTCCTTGCCCTCGGCGACCTTGGTGCCGACGCCGGTCTTGGTGAAGAAGGCCGGAATGCCGGCGCCGCCCGCGCGGATGCGCTCGGCGAGCGTCCCCTGCGGGTTGAACTCGATCTCCAGCTCGCCCCCGAGATACTGCCGGGCGAACTCCTTGTTCTCGCCGACATAGGACGAGATCATCTTGCGCACCTGTCGCGTGTCCAGGAGCTTGCCGAGGCCGACGCCGTCGATGCCGGCATTGTTCGAGACGATGGTCAGGCCCTTGACCCCCGAAGCGCGCACCGCCTCGATCAGCTCGTCGGGGATGCCGCAGAGGCCGAAGCCGCCGCACATCACCATCATGTCGTCGCGCAGCAGGCCGGCCAAGGCCGCGGTGGGATCCGTGTAGACCTTCTTCATCGAACCGTCCTTTTCCCGCCCGGTCTGGCCCGGCCGAAATCTTGGGAAGCGCGTTTCCTCGGGCTTGCTGTCCCCGATTCCGCGACCGAAATCCAGTACCGCGATCCCCCGCCCACATGGTGTCCGGGGCGATCCGTAACCCGCGCCGCCCTGGGGAGAGCCCGACCGCAGCGCCGGAGCCCCGCAGACAAGGCGGCCTGAGCGCGCTATGAGATGAATTCGACGAGCAGACCCTACCGGGCCGCGACGGCTTGAGGGGGCTGGCGCCGCACCCGGCCTTCGGCCGCATCTGCGGCTCGCCCATCCGGAGCATGATGTCGCCGCGCCGCCCAATCCTCGCTCTCGCCCTCGCGGGCCTCATCCTCGCGGGCCTCGGCCTTCAGGACTGGTCGGTCGATGGCCGCCGGGCGACGCGTTTCGCGGCCCATGCGCTGGACGATTACGGACTCGCGCTGACCACGCAGGGGACCGCTCAACTCCGACTCCTGCCCCTGCCGCGCCTGACCCTCGGCCAGGTGCGCCTTGCCGCCGGACCCAACGGGCCGACCCTTGCGGAGGGTGGCCGCTTGACCATCGACCTCGATCCGCTCGGGTTGCTGGTCGGGCGGGCGGATCTGGGCGGGCTCCGGCTGGAGGATGCACGCCTGTCCGCGGATGCCGCCGCCTGGCGCGAGCCGCTCACGCAGCTGGCCGGCCGCATGCGCTCGGGTCTGACGCAGCGTCCGCGCTGGATCGCCCTGAGCGGGGCCCGCATCGACGGGGGCGCGGACGCGCGGGATATCGCAATCGACCTCGCCTGGCCGTTCTGGAGCGCCTCCGCCGAGGCCCATGCCAGCCTGACCTGGCGGGGCGTGCCGATGCGGGTGGCGCTGACCCATCTTCTGCCGGCCTACATCGCACAGGGGCTGCGCACACCGTTCACGGCTTGGGTGACCTGGCCGGATGGCAGCCTCGCGCTCGACGGGACGGCGGGACCTCCGCCGGATGGAAGCACAATGCCGGCCCTGGCCGGGCGAGCCCGGTTCGAGAGCCGCGCGCTCCCGGAAACCCTGGCCTGGCTCGGGCGCGACGCACCGCTCGCATCGCTCGCCGGCGCCTTCTCGCTCGACGGACGTTTCGAGACGTCGGACAAATCCGTGTCCTGGCCGAGCCTGCGGGTCGGCCTCGGCGACGACGTTCTGGAGGGGGCCGGTGCCGTGGCCCTCGGTCCGGGCACCCCGCAGCGCCTCTCGGTCCAGGCGACCCTGGCGGCCGAGACGCTCAACCTGGCGCCGCTGATGGGCGATCTGGTCAAGCTGTTCGAGGCGGAGCCGACGCCCCTGGCGCTGGCGCCACTGACCAGGGGCGATCTCGATCTGCGCCTGTCGGCGGCCGAGGGCCGGGTCGGGCTGGTTCAGGTCCAGGACCTGGCCGCCAGCATCCTAGTCCGGGATGCCGCCGTGGAAGTGGCGGTGAACCGCGCGCGCCTTCAGGACGGCACGCTCAAGGGGCGCGTCACCCTGGCGAGCGGTGCGGATCCGGCCGAGACCGAGGTGCGGGTGCAGGGCAGCCTCGATCGGGTCGATCTCAGCACCCTGCTGGGCGAGATCGGGACCGGGCGCTGGATGAGCGGCCCGCTGCAGGGGCAGTTCTCCCTCGAGGGCAGCGCCCGCGACAGCGCCGGCCTGCTCGCCCATCTCGGCGGTCGCGCGACGCTGTCGGTCGACGGTGGTGCGATCGCGGGTCTCGATTTGGCCGAGCTCGTTCACCGCAACGGCGTCGTCCCCGCCGGAGCGCTCGCGCGCCGCAACGGCCGGACCGCCTTCGAGCGCGCCGCGATCACGCTCCGCTTCGCCGACGGGGTCGGTGAATTCGCCGAATCGGGCCTGCGGGGGCCGAGCGTCGGGGCCAGCCTGCAAGGTCGGGTCTCGCTGCCGACGCGGCGGATCGAGGCCCGGGGCGATCTGGCGCTCCGCGCAGCGGCCGATCCGTCCCGCGGGCTCCTGTTCGAGGTCTCGGGTCCATGGGATGCGCCGACCGCGCAGGTCGTGCCCCAGGGCGAGGCGATGCTGCCCGACCCGTTCAAGGTTCCCGCCGTGCTCGGGCTGAGCGGTAACGCCCGCGCCTACGCGCCGTGACGCCGGTGATGGCGTCCGTTCGTGCCCGCTTTTAAGCTCCGGCTTCAAACCTGTTCGTGACCCCCATGCGCCGCCTGCCACTTGAGGAACCGATCACCCGTGCCGGGCCGCTGTCGCGGCAGCTCGCGGTGTTCGCCATCATCGCCACGGGGCTCGCTCTGATCGTGGTCCGCGACCCGCGCGCGGATACCGACGCGGCGCTGGTCGCGCTCGCGGCCGGGCTCTGCGTCGCCCTGGCCGCGGCGGTCGCGGCGGTTTTCGCGTTCGTGCATGTCTGGCGCGAGGGCGCGCGGGGACTGGGGGCGGCGCTAGCCGGATTGCTTCTGGCGCTCCTCCTGCTGGGCTACCCGGCCTATCTCGGCCTGCGCGGCCTACGCCTGCCGGCCCTGTCGGACATCACCACCGACATCGACAACCCGCCGGCCTTCTCGCGCTCGCGGGCCGCCTTCGCGGCGCGGGGCGGGCGCTACCCGCCGGATCCGGGCCCCGCGATCCGCGAGCGCCAGCGCGGCGCCTATCCGCAGATCGCGCCCCTCACCCTCGATATCGGCGCCGACGAGGCGTTCGAGTTGGCGCGCAAGGCGGCGCTCAACCGGCATTGGCAGATCGTCGAGGCGATCCGTCCGGGGGGACGCACCGGCAATGGCCGGATCGAAGCCGTGGCCCGCGGCCTCATCCTCAATCTGCCCGACGACGTGACCGTGCGGATCCGCCCCCGGGCCGACGGCGCCCGGATCGACGTGCGCTCGGCCTCGCGGATCGGGGGCCGGGATTTCGGCAGCAATGCCGACCGCATCCGCGCCTATCTCGACGACGTCGCCAACCTCGCGCTGGCGGTGAAGTAGGCGAGCGCCGGTCAGGCCGGGGCGTAGGCGCTGTCGAGGCGCGGCGGCCCATCGCAGGCCACGAGCCCGCGCCCGACGAGATCTTCCAGATGGGCGAACACCGACAGAGCGGCGGCGCCCCGCAGCCGCGGGTCGAGCCCCTGGTAGATCGCCGCGACGACCTCCGGAATGCGTGAATCCCCGGCGGCCAGCCGAGCGCGGATCGCCGCCTCCCGCTGACGGCGATGGCCGAGGAGGCAGCGGACGAGGCGCGCGGGCTCGCGGACCGGGCCGCCATGTCCCGGCCAGTACATCGTCTCGCTGCGCCCGCGCAGCTTCTCGAGCGAGGCCATGTAGGCCCGCATCTCGCCGTCCGGGGGGGCGACGATCGTCGTGTTCCAGGCCATCACGTGGTCGCCCGAGAACAGCGCCTCGCCCTCCGGCAACGCGAAGGCGAGGTGATTCATCGTATGGCCGGGGGTCTCGACCGCCACGAGCGTCCATCCCGGACCCGAGACGGTCTCGCCCTCCGCCATCACGCGCGCCGGGGCGTGGGCTTGGTCGGAACTGGCATCCAACATCGGGGCCTCGCCCTCCGCGAGGGCCCGGGCCGCCCGATGCGGGCCGCAACCGACGATCGACGCGCCGGTCCGGGCCGCCAGGAGACGCGCCCCGGGCGAATGGTCCCGATGCGTGTGGGTCACCACGATGACCTCGACCTGTTCGTCGCCGAGGTCTGCGAGCAAAGCGTCGATATGGTTGGATTCGTCCGGGCCGGGATCGATGATGGCGACGCGCCCGTGGCCGACCACATAGGTGCAGGTGCCTGTCGCCGTGAACGGCCCGCCATTCGGAGCAATTCGCCGCCGGATCAGCGGTGCGACCTGCTCCATATGCCCGCTCTCGGGCAGCGACCGATCGAAGGTCGGCTTGCTCTCGTCCTCACCCGCCATCACCACCCCGTCCCTGTCCGGGGGTGGTTCTAAAGCCGCGTCCGACCGCGGTGCAAACGGGGCCGAACTTTAGACGGCTCCGTTGAACGCGCCGCGGTCTCGGGGCTCAGCCCATCGTCCCACGGGTGTGGGCTGAGTCCCAGCCGGTGGGCGGTCAGCCCCCGCGTCCCTCGTCGCGTCGCGAATCAACCGGCCCGGTGGGACCGGCCGGCGCGGACGCGGACAGGCACCGGCACGGGGGCCGGCATGACGCCGAGGCCGAGGGCCGCCGCCCGCGCCGCATCGGCAGCCCCATCGACGATCTCCGTCACGCGTGTCGCCAGGGCGGCGACCTTGGATCGAACGGCTCTCTTTGCAGCTTGCAGCATCGCGGATCCCGGTTCGGACCTAATGACCTATCATCGAACGCTACCGTCAGGCTCCCGTTCCGTCACGCAACGTCGCGGGCAGATCCGCGAGCGAGACGAATCGCGCCTCCCTTGTCAAGTGCGCGGAACCAGAGCGAAACCTTGGCGTTTTCGAGTCCAGAACGACGCGGCCACCCGCGCCGGTACTTTTAAAGGATCCGCACAATGCTCGGTTGGGCCGTAACCTTCCTCGTCGTCGCTCTGGTCGCCGCTCTGCTCGGTTTCGGTGGTATTGCCGGGACCGCCATGGAAGCAGCCAAGCTGGTGTTCTTCGTTGCGATCGTCCTGTTCGCGATCTCGGCCGTCGTCGGCCTGATGCGCGGCCGCTCGCCAACTCTGTAAAGCGGTCGTAACCACTGGCGCTGGCGCCAGGCTGTGGACCGAATTGGGGAGAGCCGCCGTCATCCACGGCGGCTTTTCCATCTTTGAGGCCTCTCGAAGGTCTGAAGACCGTCGGCCGCCGCTCACGCCTTCTCGCGATCCCCGCCATCGAGTTTGGCGATGAGTTCGGCGAAGCGATCCGGCACCGGTTGAAGCGCCACGGTGTCGTACATCGCGCGCAACTGCGCGGCGAGGCGGTTGCGGGTGTGATCGCTCAGGGCGCCGCGACCGCCGGGCCGGTCTCCCGACGCGGGAGCGGCATCCGCGGGATCGCCCGATGCAGTCATCGGGGCTTGGGCCGAAGGGGCTGAAGCGGTTCCGGCATACGGATCTCCGGCGCGGAGGTCCGCATCCTTGCCCTGGTCCGCCATTCACACGCCCCTTATTGCCGAAGTCCGCTGGGCCGCATTGTACTGCGGCTCGACATACGCCATGGCTGCGGCTGCAACGCCCGCCCGCCGGATCGGTTCCGCTGGGGGCGGAACGGAGTGCGGGCCTCCGCGTTGGGCGGTAGGCTGCGCAGGATACAAGCCGGCCCCGGCACGACCTCGGTCGAGGACCGAGGCATCGCGGCCGGGCAACACGGCGAGGCACAGGGGATCGAATGTCGACATCGCAACTCGTGGTACAGCACCTGCCGTACCTGCGCCGCTACGCGCGGGCGCTCACGGGGAGCCAAGTGGCGGGCGACGCCTATGTCGCCGCCACCCTGGAAACCCTCGTCAACGAGCCGGATACGCTCGGCCGCAGCACCAATATCAAGGCGGACCTGTTCCGGGTCTTCACCCGGATCTGGAACTCCCTGTCGGTGAACGGGCGCAGCGAGCAGGTCCAGCACGATTTGCCGGCTGAAGTCCGTCTCGGCCAGATCACCCCGCTGCCGCGGCAGGCCTTCCTGCTGTCCTGCCTCGAGGGCTTCTCGGAGGAAGATGCGGCCATCATCCTGGCCGTCGATGTCTCCGAGGTCCGTGACCTGGTGGACGAGGCCGGCCGCGAGCTCGCCGCCGACATGGCCACCGAAATCCTCATCATCGAGGACGAGCCGCTGATCGCCATGGATCTCGAGGCGCTGGTCGAGGGCCTCGGCCACAACGTCATCGGTGTCGCCCGCACCCGGACCGAGGCGATCAAGATCGCCAGCGAGGGCAAGCGCCCGGGTCTGATCCTGGCCGACATCCAGCTGGCCGACGGCTCCTCGGGCCTCGACGCGGTGAACGACCTGCTGAAGACCTTCGAGGTGCCGGTGATCTTCATCACCGCCTATCCGGAGCGGTTCCTCACGGGCGAGCGCCCCGAGCCGGCCTTCCTCATTGCCAAGCCGTTCCAGCCGGCGAATGTGTCGGCGGTGATCAGCCAGGCCCTGTTCTTCCAGCAGACCGCGCGTCGCCGGGAAGCCAAGACCGCCTGATCCCTGAGGGCACCGGAGCGGCTGGCCCCTCCGGACCGACTCATCGAGTTCAAAAAACCCCGGTGCGAGCCGGGGTTTTTTGTTGCGCTACGTTCGGCGCGAACGCGCGCAAAAAAACGGGCTGGAGATGGCTCCAGCCCGTCGAAGAGGTTCCGGCCGATGCACAAGGGGAATGCGGGGAGGACCAGGTGGCCGGGTCCTGATGTAACGAGCGCGGCCTCGGGATGTTCCGGAAAATGCGCTTTTTGCGCGAGCGTGCCATTTTCAGCACAGGGGATGGTTGTGGATGACCGGGGTGCGCCGCCGCACCAACAGCCAGCCCGTTGACGAATACTCAGTGATCACAGGAACGGGACTGTTGTGGAACCTGCGATTGCAGGCCGCGTTGTTCGAACATCCTGTCAAGCTCTCGTGATGAGGTCGGGGCAATGCTGCGGTCTGGTTTCATTCTGGGCGTGAGTGCTCCCGCGGCTCTTCTCACCGTGCTCCTGCAGCCGGTGGTTCGCGAGACGGCCGACAATTGGTCGCCGCCCGTCATCGCCGCCACGGCGTCCGCGCCCGCATCGCTGCCGGGGATGCGTCCGGCCTCCCTGGCGCTGAGCCCGACCCGCGTCGCCGGCGTCCAGCGCACCGAGAGCCGCCCGGTTCCGGTCGCGGAAGAGGGGCAAGAGATCGGCATCCGGCCGATCCTCAAGCCGCCGGCGCAGCCGCGCCGCCTGGTCCGCGAGGGCTGCGAGACCGCACTCAGCTCCCTGGTCGGTCCCGAGGCGCGCCGCATGACCCCGGGCCGCTGCATCTCCTGATCCCGAAAGCCTGTTCGGCCCAAAGCAAAAGGCCCCGCCACTCTGGCGGGGCCTTTTGCTTTGGGTCGGTTGTCTGAAACGGCTCTGAAAACAAGGACGGCGCCGGTCTGAGGACACGGCGCCGTTACGCAACACGATGGTTCTGGTGCGTCACTCGGCGCGGCCAGTCCCGGTCGATTGTCCACCCTTGCGGCCCGCCGAAGAAGCCAGCTCACGGTCCTGCGAGAAGGAGCGCTTCTCGGCCGGCACACTGCGTCCGCCCTTGCTGGCGATCTCGCGCTGCCGCGACAGGTCCATCGAGGCAAAGCCCCGCTTCGAGGTTGAATTCCCGGATGCCATCAGTTCCTCCTCAGGCTTCGCTTCACCCCGCAACAACCTTCAGCAATAACCAAGGTTCCTGTGACGAGACCTGGCCAAGTTTGGCAAAGCTAAGCTTGGCAGCAACCGCCGTCTGTGTGCGGCGTTGATCCGGGATTGATCTGCGCGCACCGCCACGGGCGCCTCAGGCGCGCCGCCTTGGGCCGGCCTTCTCTCGAAGGGCGCCCGCGGGGATCTGCGATGCAGGTCGGGAAAAAGGGTTTTGGGTGATGACGAACCGCGACATGGTGAAGATCAGGCCCGGGGCGGCGCCGAGCGTCGAGCCGAACACGCCTCCGCTACCGCCGATGCCCGCCCCCGAGGATTCCCCGACACCGACGACGCGCGAGGAGCCGGTCGACTCGCCGCACCTGAATGCCAGCCTGAAGCGTCCGGCCCCCGGTCCCGGCGAGCAGGGCCTGTCGACGAAGCGCTGAGCCGGCTCGGCCTCAGCCGGCGCGCAGGCGCGTCCGGCGGGTCAGGCCGACGATCAGCAGACCGATTCCCAGGATCGTCGCGATCCCGGCTACCGTCAGGATCCGCTGCACGAGGGGTGTGTAGAGGCCGCGTGCGGCATCGTAGCCGTAGCAGAGCAGCGTGAGGCGATCGGCCAGGCTTCCGACCCGCCCCTCGCCGGCCTCCGTCAGGGCGAGGCGAAGATCCCGCCCGGTCAGCGCCAGCGGCGACAGCACGCGGGCGACCCGGCCGTCGCCGGCAAGCAGCATCGCGGCGGCGGGATGGGCGAAGCTGTCCGTCCCGGCATCGTAGACCGCGCTGTAACCCAGGGCGCCGGTCAAGGCCGCGAGGGCGGCGTCGGAGACGAGCAGGGGGCGGATGCCGGCCGCGCGGTCGCCCAACGTCTCCGCGAGCATGCGACGCGCCGCCGCGGCATCGTCCCGCGGATCGATGCCGACGAGCACAAATGCGTAGTCCTCCGCGGCGAGGCCGGTGGCCGCCAATGCGTCCGCCGCCATCGACACCATCGGGTCGCAGACATTGCCGCAGGTATAGTCCACCGGCAGCAACAGGGCGGCGCGCCCGCCGAGGGCCTGCTCCAGCGTCGTCGCCCGCCCGGTCCGGGCATCCGTGACGGCGAGCTCCAAGGGGACCCTGGCACTCGGCGGGGGAGCGACCGCGACGCGGGCCAGATCGGCCTGGACCAGCCGGGCCCGGGCCGGCACCGGACCGACCAGAAGCCCGCCCAGGATCGTGAGCAGGGCGGCGATCAGGCTGCGGACGGTCCGGTCTGCGCCGGGGCTGGGACTGGACAAGCGCTTGACGAACCGCATGGATGTGTGGGCCGGTGCGGCCATCTGAAGACCATCCATGCCCGCGAGGGCGTGAAACCCCTCGCGGAGCCCGCGAATGACCCTCGATACCGAGGTTTCCTCTTTAAGGCAGGTTCCGCTGTTCCGCGAGGTGGAGCCGGCGCGCCTGAAGCTTCTGGCCTTCACGAGCGAGCGCGTGCATTTCGAGCCGGGGCAACGCTTCTTCGCCCGGGGCGACGTGGCGGATGCGGCCTACGTGATCCTCAAGGGCAGTGCCGAGGTGAGCATCGACGGCCCGGCCGGCCCGGTCAGGCTCGCCTTGCTCGGACAGGACGCCCTGGTCGGCGAGATGGGCATCCTGGCCGACCAGCCCCGCTCCGCCACCGTGACGGCGGAATCGGCCGTGACGGCGCTGCGCATCGATCGCGGCGTCTTCCTGGAGCTGCTGGCGCAATTCCCACAGATCAGCATCGCGCTGATGCGGGTGCTCGCCCTGCGGCTCGAGCAGACCAACCAGGCGCTGGCCGAGAGCCGGGGCTGACCTCACGCAGTCGGGTAGGTGATGAATTCGAGAAGCGAGCCGTCCGGATCGCGGAAATAGACGCTGAGGCCGGCTCCGGCAGCGCCGTGCCGCTCGACCGGGCCGAGTTCGACGGCCACCCCGGCGGCCTCGAGATGCGCCATCGCGTCCTCGATCGGGCCGGACCAGCGAAAGCACAGGTCGCTGTTTCCCGGCAGCACCGGCTTGGCTGCCACCGGCTCCGCCTTCACGCCGGGGCCGTGGCAATTGAGCTGAACGCCGCCGAACCGGTAGGCGAAGCCGTTCCCGCGCGCGATCACCTCGGCGCCGACCACATCACGGTAAAAGGCGTTGGACTGCGCCCAATCGGTGACGTGGATCACGCAATGGTCGAGGTGGATCGCCGGGCGCAGCGGCACCTCGGGCGCGACCGCCGCGTCGGTCGCAAGCGTCTCGGTCTCGGCCATGACTCACCTCCACGCCGGCCGGGCTGGCCCCCGGTCCCGCATTCTCAATTAGGGCGCAACCGTGGCCGCGGCAGCGGGCGCTCGCGCGCCGCTGCGGCGCAAAAGCTACATCGTCGCCGGCGGGGAGACGGTAGGCATGGGGTCCAGGACCGTATCCCGCATGTCAGGACCCATGATCGCAACACGCCCATCGGCCTGGAGCCGAATTCGCCGGCTCCTGCTCTCGCGAATTCTGCTCGCCGTGGTGGCGATCGCGCCGCTGGCGGCCTGCCAGACGCGCCAGGCCCAGCTCGCGCAGGACGATGAAGCGGCCTGGTACATCGGGACGAAGCCCGACAAGCCCTACGACATTCCCCTGGTCGACACGTCGAAGCTCGACCCGAAGTACCGCCGCCAGCAGGTCGGCTACAACGGCCCGGAGAAGCCCGGGACGATCCTGGTCGATATCGACCAGCGCCAGCTCCTCCTGGTCCAGGCGGACGGCACCGCGATGCAGTACGGCGTCGGCGTTGGCAAGGCCGGCTTCTCCTGGAAGGGTGAGGCGCGGGTCGGCCGCAAGGGTGTCTGGCCGGATTGGAGCCCGACCGTCACGATGGTCTCGCTCAACCCCGACCTGCCGCGGACCCGCAAGGGCGGGGTCGACAATCCGCTCGGCGCCCGCGCCCTCTACTTGTACCAGGGCAACCGCGACATCCTGTTCCGCATCCACGGCACCAACGAGCCCTGGAGCATCGGCGAGCAGATGTCGTCCGGCTGCGTCCGGATGCTCAACGAGGACATCGCCGACCTGTACGAGCGCGTGCCGGTGGGCGCCCGGGTGCTGGTCAAGCGCAACGGCAAGTACCGGGTCTGACGCCCGATCATCGCGGGGCCTGCGCTTCGGACAGCGCCGGCCCCGCCGTCGTTTCCCGAACGCGCGATCTCGGCGGGAAATCGCAGCTATCGGGCAGGCGACGATGCGAAGCGTCCGCTGCCGAAAGCCCAACGTTGCGGCGATCCGGGCTGCGCTGAACGCTTTTGCCAAGCGCCATTTGCGGCGTATCGGCCGGGAACCCTTTCGCAACCTATCGGCGCCACCCTCGGGTGAGCCTGCACGCGCCGGTATCGCGGGCGCATCAAGTCCGACGGGACGCCCCGGGCGGCCTCAGGCGCATAGCTTAGCTGGCAAAAACGCCACAATGGCCGCCGATCCTGCGCGCTCCTGACAAGTTCTGCCGCCCCTTCGTGGACAGCTTTCTGATGACAAGATCGATGCTCGCCCTGCTTCTCCTCTGTAGCCCCGCCGCTGCGGCCGGGACGATCAGCGGGCCGGCGACGGTGATCGACGGCGACACGATCGAGGTGCACGGCACCCGCATCAACCTCTACGGGATCGACGCGCCCGAGACGGCGCAGAGCTGCCAGACCGTGACCGGGCAGGATTACCGCTGCGGCCGTGAGGCCGCGCAGGCGCTGAGCGCCCATATCGGCAGCGGCGTCGTCACCTGCGAGCGTCGTGAGAGCACGGCCGCGGGCGGCCTGGCCGGGCTCTGCCTCGCGCATGGCGAGGATCTGTCCGCCTGGATGGTGGCGAAGGGCTACGCGCTCGCCAGCCGCCAGGTGATGCCCGCCTATACCCGCCAGGAAGGCCAGGCCTGGGCGACGCGTCGCGGCCTCTGGGCCGGGACCTTCGAGAAGCCGGCCGATTGGCGCCAGGACCGCCGCCGCATGGAGGCTTCGGCCGGGGCGAGCGCGGCCGACTAGGCCCGCTCACGCCGTCTTGTCGCGACCCTCGGTGAATTCCCGCCAGAGCAGGACCAGGGCCGCCATGACGGCCGGGCCGACGAACAGGCCCAGCAGACCGAAGGTCTCGACGCCCCCGAGGATGCCGAGCAGCACCCACAGGAACGGCAGCTTCGTGGTGCCGCCGATCAGGGCCGGCCGGACGAAGTGGTCGGCCACGAAGGTGACGACGAAGCCGGCCACCGCCACGACGATCGCCGCCTTCACCGACCCCGCCGCGACCAGCAGCAGGGCCGCGATCGCGATGGCGAGCGCCGCGCCGAACGGGATCATGGCGGCGACGGCCGTGAAGGCCCCGAGCAGCACCGGGTGCGGCACGCCGGCGAAATAATAGACCACCCCGAGGATGAAGCCCTCGCCGAGGCCGACCAGGACGAGCCCGTCGACGGTGCCGTGCACCGAGGCCACCATCTGCCGCGCCACGCGCTCGCCCCGGGGGCCGAACAAGCGGTCGCAGGCGACCCGGGCCTGCTCCGTCACCGTCCGCCAGTCGCGGAACAGGAAGAACAGGGCCACCAGGCTGAAGCCGAACAGGACGATCCGGTGCAACACCTCGCGGCCGAAGTTGCGCGAGGCGCCGACCACCGAGTGGTTCTCGAACCGGTGCAGCAGCTCGGAGCCGGCCTGGGCGTGCCCGAGATTGTCGTTCCACCAGGCGGTGGCCTGGGCGGCCCCGTAGGGCAGGTGCTGGAGGAATTCGGGGGCCGGGACGCCGTTCGCCTCGGCGCTGCGCACGAACTCGGCGACGTCATGGGCTTCGCGCGCCGCCTGCACGCCGAGGATCGCCAGGGGGGCGAGGAAGACCAGGGCCACAGCGGCGGTCATCAGCGTCGGCAGCAGCAGGTTGTGTCGGCCCGGCGGGAAGCTCCGTTCCAGCCGGGCGTAGAGCGGCCACAGGGCGATCGCCAGCACCACCGCCCAGGCCAGGGCCGGCAGGAAGCCGTGCAGGATCCACAGGCCGAGCCCGGAGAGCGCCAGGACGAGCACGACCCGGGCCGCGCCCTGCGAGCGCGCCTGCTCCGGCGGGGGCGGGGGACCGATATGAGTCGGAGGCGGGACGGGATGGGCCGTGGGTAACATCCGTTTCGTCTCCTGAAGGCCGCGCGCAGGGAGCGTCCGAGGAAGGGCGCAAGAGATCGCGTCGCTGCGAAGAAGGCCGTTCAGGACCGCGAACCAGCGCTGCAACGCGCTGGGAACCGTCGCGGTTGCCGCCTCCGACCCCCTCGTGTAGAGGTCGCGGCCGTCCGACGGGCCCGCAGCGCGAGCCCCGTACGCGTATTGGTGGCCGCGCGGGGCGTGAGCGCCGGGTCGCCCGGCATCGAGGGGGCTCCCCGCCCGACCGATCCGGAAACCGAACAGCCCGCGAGAAGACATGTCCGACGAGCCCGCCCACGGCAGCGCCACCTTCCAGCGCGTGGCCGACATCATTGCCGAGACCGCCGACATCCCGCGGGACAAGATCACCCCGGAGAGCCACGCCATCGACGACCTCGGCATCGACAGCCTGGCCTTCCTCGACATCGCCTTCGCGGTCGACAAGGCCTTCGGGATCAAGCTGCCGCTCGAGCGCTGGACCCAGGAGGTCAACGAGGGCAAGGTCCCGGCCGAGCAGTATTTCGTCCTCAAGAACCTGTGTGCGCGCATCGACGCCCTGGTGGCCGAGAAGGCCGCAAAGGTCTGACGCGCTAGAGCCCGACGCCCCCCATGCGCCTCGAATATTTCGAGATGATCGATGCCGTGCGGCACCTCGACCGGGCCGCCGGCCGGATCGAGGCGCTCGCCCGGGTGCCGCTGGAGAGCCCCGTCTTCGAGGGGCACTTTCCGGGCCATCCGCTGGTGCCGGGCGTGCTCCTGACCGAGACCATGGCGCAGGCTTCCGGCTACCTCGTGCTCGCCCATCTCGATTTCACCCGGATGCCGTTCCTCACCGGGGTCGACAAGGCCCGGTTCCGGTCCTTCGTCGGGCCCGGCGCGGAGCTGGTCGTCACCGCCACGCTGGAGCATGACGGTTCGGGCTACGCGGTGACCAAGGCCGCGATCAGCCATGCCGGCAAGCCGCTCTGCGACGCCGAGCTGCGCTTCCGCACCATGCCGTTCCCGGACGGGCTCGACGCGCCGATGCGCGAGCGCGCCCGGACCATCGGCCTGTTCCCGGATCCGGTGCAGGCATGACCCGCCCGGTCCTCGTCACCGGCCTCGGCCTCGTCTCTTGCGCGGGGGAGGGGATCGCGGCGCATCTCGCGGCCCTCGACAGTGACGCGGCGCCCCGGACCGACACCGAGACCTTCGCGCCCTATTGCGTGCATCCGGCGCCGCCGATCGCCTGGGACGGGCAGATCCCGAAGCGCAGCGATCAGCGCCAGATGGAGGCGTGGCAGCGGCTCGGCGTCTACGCCGCGGGCCTCGCCCTCGACTCCGCCGGCGTGAAGGACGACGCCGCCCTCAAGCAGGCGCTCCACCTCGTGGTCGCGGCGGGGGGCGGCGAGCGCGACTACGCGGTGGACGGCGCGATCCTGACCGGCCTGCGCGATGCCGCCGATCCGGGCGCCTACCTGAACGAGCGGCTGCAGAACGACCTGCGGCCGACCCTGTTCCTGGCCCAGCTCTCGAACCTGCTCGCCGGCAACATCGCCATCGTGCACGGGGTCACGGGGGCCTCACGCACTTTCATGGGCGAGGAATCGTCCGGCGTGGATGCGCTGCGGATCGCGCAGGCGCGCGTCGCGTCGGGCCAGATCGACGCGATCCTGGTCGGCGGCTCCTACAGCGCCGAGCGGCCGGACGTGCTCGTGATCCACGAGATGGGCGGCTACCTCGCCCGATCGCCCTATCGCCCCGTATTCGAGCGCGGCGGACCGGGCGATGGGGATACCGGTTTCATCCTCGGGAGCTGCGCGGCCTTCCTGATGCTGGAATCCGAGGACCACGCGGCCGCCCGCGGGGCCCGGGCGCTCGCCCGGCTCGACCGGGTGGCGAGCGATCGCACACGGCGCACCCCCGGGAGCGTCGCCGGCAGCCTCGAAACCCTCTGGCCGCAGGCCGGCCTGTCGGCACCGGATCGCGTCCTGTCCGGGGCCACCGGGGTCGCGCCGATCACCGCGGAAGAGCACGCGACGCTGAGGCGGCTCGCGCCGGCGGCGCGGATCCGGGCGCTCGGCGACGTGATCGGGCACGGGCTCGAGGTCGTCGCCCCGTTCGGAGCCGCACTCGCGGCCGGCCTCGTCGCCGCCGGATCGGCCCGCGAGGTGGCGGTGACGACGATCGGCCATCGTCGCGGCGAAGGCGTGCTGCGTCTGGTTCAGGCCTGACCGGCACCCGGGGCTGGGCTGGCGGCAGGACGCCGCGAACTCATCCGGGTTTGCGCGGCCCCGGCTATCTGTCTGACGACGCGCAACTTCCCAGCCCGTCGCGCTTCTACTGTCCGGGATAAAGCCGGCGCCGCGTCGATCTTGGAATCCGTCGAAATATTTCTTCGGACTTGCCAATGCGTCGATGAAGGTCTATCCCAGTTTTATCGGCACGTGTCCGGATATCTTGGACCGTTACGCCTTCGCAGGGCGGTTCTGACTTTCCTATCGCTATCGGTCGATACCGGTATCCGCTTTCCGAGCGGCTGCCATCTCTCACTACGCCTGCGAAGATCGAGGAATTCCATGAGCACCGGAACCGTCAAGTGGTTCAACGAGACCAAGGGCTACGGCTTCATCCAGCCGGATGACGGCGGCAAGGACGTGTTCGTTCACGTCTCGGCTGTCGAGCGCGCCGGCCTGCGTGGCCTGAACGAGGGCCAGAAGGTCTCCTACGAGCTGGAAACCGACCGCCGCAGCGGCAAGGAATCCGCTGGCCAGCTCCAGACGGTCTGATCGCCGCTCCGACGGCCATTGTCGAAGCCGCTCTCGAGGGAGCGGCTTCTTCGTATCTACATTCGATTTCGGGACGACGGCGGCCCGCCGCGCCCAACACAGGAGTGTCTGTGAGCTTTCCGAATAAGCAAGGTGTCGTCGATCGACTGGAGGCCGCTGCCAAGGCGCGGTCCGAGATGCTGGCCCGCTTCCGGGCTCGCCCGACTGCCGATGATCCGGCCGTCCTCGCCCGTCAATCCGCGCGCCGCGCCGTGGTCGATGCCCGCGAGGCCCGCGCGGCCGAGCGTGCCGCCCAGCGCGAAGCGGAACTCGCCCGTGCCGCCGCCCAGGCCGAGGCCGAGCGTCAGGCCGAGGCCGAGCGCAAGCTCGCCGAGCAGCTCGCCGCCCAGGAGCGTGCCAAGGCCCTCCAGGCCGAGCAGAAGCTCCAGCGCGATGCGCGCTACCTCGCTCGCAAGGCCAAGGCGCAGAAGCGGCGCTAAGGGCCTCTCACGAAACTCCCGCCGCACCGTCGCGTGCGAAGGGAGGGCTCCCGGGAACCGGGAGTTTTGTGAGATGCTCTCGGACGTTTGCGGCCGAACCGGAGCCCGGTTCGGCGCGAGCGGGCGCCCCAGATCACCGATTCGGAGCCGTCTCCGGCCGCTTGGCGGTCGGACGCTGCCCCGGAGGCGCCGCCCCTTCGAAACCACGCCCCAGGAGCCCTGGCATGACCCACAAATTCAAGATCGGCCAGCGCGTCTGCCGGGTGCAGCTCGGACTTCCCGGCGACAAGGGCGGCGGCGAGGTGTTCGAGATCCTGCGCCTCATGCCGGAGGATCAGACCGGCGAGCGCTCCTACCGGATCCGGACGGAAGCCGGCGAGCGTGCGATCCGCGAGAGCGAGCTGGTCGCGGTCAGCTCCCTCTGAACGAGCCGCGTCTCAGAGCGTCCTGAACATCACCAGGGCGTCGACGACGCCGAGACCCGGATGCCGGAAGGCCCCCGGGAGCCGGCCGACCTCCGCGAAGCCGAGGCTCCGCCAGAGCTTCACGGCGCGCTGGTTGGTCGAGACCACGAAATTGAACTGCATCGCCGAGAAGCCGCGCTCACGCGCTCGATCGAGGGCGTGCTCGCCCATGGCCCGGCCGATGCCGCGCCCGGCTGCGGCCGCGCCGGTCATGAAGCCGCAATTGGCGACATGGGCCCCGCCGCCCGCCTGATTGGCGCGCAGATAATAGGTGCCGAGCACCACTCCATCCTGCTCCGCCACGAAGGTCTCGCGGTCCGCGCCGGTCCAGTAGGCGACGGCCTCGGCCTCGCTGAGCCCCGGATCGAGCGCGTAGGTCTCGCCGGCCCGGATGGTCGGCAGGATGGTCCGGGCGATCGCCGGGTGGTCGGACGCCCTTGCTGGCCGGATCTCCAGGCTCACCCGAACTGCTCCCGCAGGATGCGCTCGTCGAGGCTGTGCCCGGGATCGTGCAGCAGCACGAGCTCGGTGGCGCGGTCGAGCGAGGTCTCAACCGTGCACACCCGGCGGAACTCGGTGTGGTCGGCCACCGCCGCCACGGGACGGTGCGGGGCGTCGAGCACGTCGATCCGGATCTTGGCGTAGTCCGGCAGCAGCGCACCGCGCCAGCGCCGGGGGCGGAAGGCTGAGATCGGGGTGAGTGCCAGCAGCTTCGCGTCGAGCGGCAGGATCGGGCCGCCCACCGAGAGGTTGTAGGCGGTGGAGCCCGCCGCCGTGGCGACCAGCACCCCGTCGGCGATCAGCAGGTCCAGCCGGACATGCCCGTCCACGGCGATCTTAAGCTTGGCGGTCTGATGCGTCTGGCGCAGCAGGTAGACCTCGTTGATCGCCCGGGCCCGGTGGCTGCGGCCCTCGGTATCGACCACATCCATCACCAGCGGGTGGATGACGCTGCGCTGGGCCGCTTCCAGATGCTCCAGCAGGTCGTCGTCCCGGAACTCGTTCATCAGGAA
Source organism: Methylobacterium brachiatum (assembly GCF_900113845.1). Classification (NCBI taxonomy): domain Bacteria; kingdom Pseudomonadati; phylum Pseudomonadota; class Alphaproteobacteria; order Hyphomicrobiales; family Methylobacteriaceae; genus Methylobacterium; species Methylobacterium brachiatum. The sequence goes on from NZ_FOQW01000003.1 coordinate 268,443, forward strand.
GCCGACCGTGCCGCGGTTCATCCCGTAGATCGGCTTCGGGTGATCCATGAACCGGTGCAGTACCTGCAGCATCAGCCCGTCGCCGCCCAGCGCGACGACGACATCCGCCTCTTCCGGCGGGACGTGATCGTAGCGCCGCATCAGGGCGGCGGCGGCTTCCCGGGCGTAGCCGGTCGGACTCGCCACGAATGCGATCTTCTTGAATGTCGGCATGGCGTCAGGCGGTGCCTGGCAGGCGCGTCGAGGTCGCGTCGGGGGTCACGTCACGGCTCCAATCTGATGAGCGAACCGCCCGGTTGACGTCGGTGCCCCGCATGCGTCTGACTCGCCGGGTACATGCGCGATCCCGGAGGCATAGCATGGAGCGTCCGCTCCTCGTCTACACCACCTTTCCCGATGCCGCCTCCGCGCTGAATATCGGCGAGGCCCTGGTGCGCGAGCGCCTGATCGCTTGCATCAACGTCCTGCCCGGGATGCAGTCGGTCTACAGCTGGAAGGGGGCCGTGGAGCGCGGGGAGGAGGTCGCCGCGATCCTCAAGAGCCGCGAGGGCCTGGCCGACGTCCTTTCGGCCGCCCTGAAGGCCCGCCACCCCTACGAGACGCCGATCATCCTGCACCTCCCGGTCGCCGGGGCCGATGCCGACACGGCGGCCTGGATCCTGGCCGAGACGCAGCCAGCCGACGCGACCCTCGCGGCGCCGCCGTCATCCTGATCGCCGCCGCGATACTGCCCTGCGGCGAAGCCTGTGCGGGCGCGAATGCAGCCCTTCAAGGCATTCATTGCGGCGCGCCGCGGTATGTCCGCAAATCGACGCCGATAACAATTGACTTCATGAAAATTCGATGCTGCATTACCGCGGTGCCGTAAATCGAATACGGCGCCGTGACTTGCGGTGGCGCGCAATGAGAGGATTGATTGCAATCCTTGCGATCGGGTTCGGCCTCCCGGCTGCGCAAGCCCTGGAAGCCGACGCGGTGGTCGGAACCTGGCGCCTCGTCACCGCCACGCGGACGATCGTCGAGACCGGCGAGGTCATCGACGCCTATGGCGGGCCCAGGCCCAATGGCTGGATCAGCTACGGGCGCGACGGGCGGATGATGGTCGTCTGCGCCTTCGAAGGACGCACGCGTCCCGCCGCCAACGACGCGATGTCCGACGCGGACAGGATCCACCTGCACAAGACCTTCTTCGCCTATGCGGGGACGTACAAGCTCGACACCGACCGCGTCACCCACACCATCGACACGTCCTGGAACGAGGTCTGGACGGGGACCTCTCAGGTCCGGCAAGTCCAGCAAACCGGACGGAAACTGATCTATACGACCACGCCGTTCAAGTTCAACGTCGACGGAAAGCTGAGCGTCATCACGCTGGTCTGGGAAAAATACCCCTGATCTTTGGCTCAATAGGGAGGACGACATGCCCCGAATGTATGGTCTGTCGGCGCTGGTTTTCGCCGCCGCCCTCATGCCCGTCCTGTGCCGTGCGGAGGCCCTGGAGGCGGACGCCCAGAGCGCGGCGACCAAGTGGGACGAGGCCTATAACCGCGACGACATGGATGCGCTGGGCAAGCTCTACACGCCCGACGCCCTCGTGGTCACCAAGGGCGGGACGCAGACCCGCGACGGCATCCCGAAGTTCTTCTCAGGACTCAAGGCCAAGGGCTGGGACGACCACAAGACGACGGTGAAGACCGCCGTGGCCAAGGACAAGCTGCTCATCGTCTCGGGGCGCTGGCAGATGACCGGCCCTGGGGACGGGGGCGCCAAGAAGACCTTCGAGGGCAATTGGGTGAACGTGCTCGAACGCCAGCCGGACGGCTGGCGGACGGTGCTGCACACGTGGAATTGAGATCGTTCGGAGCCCGGGCGACGGACGCGCCCTGACGGTCCCCCCACGGCGGGGTGCGACGCGGGCCAACGAGATGTGGATAGACCCGCGCGGTGTCGAGCGACCGATCGACTGGAAGAAAATCCTGTTGTCGTTCCGATGTGTTCGAAAACACATCCTGTTTCATACAGCCGACTTGATGATAGATGGCTGTTTTCGGATGTATTTCAAAGCATAGTGTCCGGATTTATAGTTCAATGCGTTGTGGGCGCGTCTCCGAACGACTATGAGCGCGCTGGCGCTGTTTCGGCGCCATCGGTTCGAGGACGTCGAGACCATGAAGGCATTCAAGATCGCCAGCCGCATCGCGATGGTGCTGCTGGCGTCCGGCGCGGGCGGAACGGCCGTCCTGGCGGCCGGCGGCAAGGCGAGCGAGCCGTTGATGACCATCGAGCCGGCCCCGTCGGGCCCGGCGGGCCTGACCGCAGCCAACCCGCCGGCGCTGCGCTACGGCGTCCTCTACGCCGACGCCAAGGGCCAGAGCCACGTCCAGTATTGCGACCTGAAGAACTTCCTCTTCAAGAGCTACGCGCCGCCGGCGGCGCCCCAGTATGTCGGCTTCCCGCCGGGGGATGTCGCCTCGATCAAGTACGCGATCCTGCCGGTCGGCTATGTCGGCACCTGGCACACCGCGCCCGGCCCGCAATGGGTGATCACCCTGTCGGGGCGCTGGTCGGTGGAGGCGACGGACGGCGCCGTGCTCGAGCAGGGGCCGGGCGAGGTCGAGTTCAACGCCGATACCGGAGCGACCCCGCAGGGGCCGGAGGGCCATGTCGGGCACCTCACCCGCCAGGTCGGCGATGTGCCGAACGTCCAGCTGATCGTGTCGCTGAAGCCCCGCACGGGCAAGCGCTCCACCGATCCGTGCCAGCCGACCGCGCGGTGAGGGCCGGGCCCGCCTGACGCTTGCGCGAGCCATCCGGCGGACAGGCTCCGCCGGACCTTCGAAAAAAGTCAGGCGCCGCTGACCGGGTAGGTGCGGCCCTTCCAGGTGGCCGCGCCGGCGCGGCCGCCCCGCAGCAGCACGTTCCACTGGATCGCGAGTGCCACCAGCACGGCCGCCGGGTGGAGCGGGATCGTCGCCAGCGGTGCCCGCACCGCCAGGGTGATCGCCGCCCGGCTCGCCAGCGACAGCACGCAGGCCGCGACGGACGCCGCCAGGGCTAAGGGCGAGATCAGTCCGAACAGGCCGGCCAAAACCAGGAGCGGCGGCAGGACCTGGCCGCAGCCGAGGAGCATTGTCCAGACCGGCAGGGCGCGGGGCGTCGCCATGCCCTCATGCGCGTTCTTGGAGAACCCCGCCCAGGCCTCCGAAAAACCCCGATACATCCGGCAGGTCGCGAGACCCGCCCCGGCCACGAGGTCGGTGCGGTAGCCGGCCGCGCGCAGGAGCCGGGGCAGGCGCACGCCGTCGTGCAGGAAGCCGCGGATCGCGCCGTGGCCGCCGATCGCCGCGTAGGCCGCGCGCTCGAACAGGATGAGCTGCCCGCAGGCCGCGCCCAAAGCCGGGTCGGGGCGGCGGCGCATCAGCGGCACCGGCAGGAAGCCGATGAGCAGGAAGTCGATCATCGGTACGGTGAGCATCTCGCCCAGCGTCCCGATGCTCTGTCGAGGCACGCCGCTGACCAGCGCAGCATCCGCGCGCCGGGCCTGCGCCACGAGCGACGCCGCGGCCTCGGGCTCCAGGCGGACATCGGCGTCGATGAACAGCAGGTGGCGGCCCTCGGCGAGCCCGGCGATCTGGGCGCAGGCGTGGTTCTTGCCGGTCCAGCCCTCGGGCAGCGGCGGCACCGGGACGACGCGCAGGCGCGGGTCGCCGAGGCCGCGCACGATCTCGGCGGTGCCGTCCGTGGAATGGTCGTCGCCGACGATCACCTCCACGGGCACGGCGGTGCTGGCGAGGGCGGCCCGCACGGTCCCGGCGATGTTGCCCGCCTCGTTGCGCGCCGGGATCAGGATCGAGACCAGGCCGGGATCGGCCTCCGGAGCGGGCCGGCGCAGGGCGAACAGGTTCACCGCCGTCAGGATTGCCGGCAGGGTGGCGGCGAGCAGGCAGAGGAGGGCCAGCGCCGTGAGGATCGGGTCGGTCATCGCCCGGGCTGCCCGTCGCCGGCCCGGTGGGCCGGATCGAAGCGGCGCCCGGCCAGCCGCGCGGACAGGCGCCGCCAGAGATCGTAGACGCCGCCGACGCCCTTGCGGCCCGCGACCAGGGCGCGGAAGCGCTCCGGCTCGCGGCTGACCACGTCGGCGCTCAAGCGGTCGAGGGTCGCGGTCAGGTCGCCCTCCAGGCGGGCGAGCCGGTCCGCCCGCGGCAGGGCCGCCAGTTCGGCGCCCGGAATCCCGGGCCCGAAGGCCGCGAAGGCCTCGGCCCCGCGCTCGTCCCAGAACGCGTATTCGAGGGCGAGCGGCACGAACAGCGCGTCGGGGGCGATCTCGGCGAGCCGGGCCACACCCGGGCGCAGGCCGAGGGGCCGGACCCGGACATCCACGAAGCGGCCCTGCGCGGTGATCCAGAGGGCCGTGCCGGATCGTGTCAGGATCGCCCGGGCGGCGGCCAGGAACTGGGCGGCGCCTCTCGGGCTGTCGAGATCGACCCCGAAGGCGCCGATCCGCTCGAACACCCGGTAGCGCGCCAGCATGGCGGCGTCGAACGGGGCCCGGTTCTCGCGGTTCGGATAGAGCCGGCCGGACAGCACGATGATCACCGCGGCGTCCCACCAGGCGGGGTGGTTGCAGTAGATCACCAGCGGGCCGGCATGATCCTGGGACGGCGGAGCGCTCCAATGCGGCAGGCGCAGGGCGTCGAAGTGCCGGTGCAGGTAGCGCTCGAACCACGCCTCCATGAAGCGGCGGATCAGGGGCGAGACCGGGCGCAGCGGATCGGGGGGCGGACGGCGCCGCTGTTTCCCTCCCCCCTCTGCGGGGGAGGGTGGCCCGCGAAGCGGGTCGGGAGAGGGGAGCGACGCGTCCGGAAAAGTCGCGACGATCGCCTCATCCCGTACCGTCGCACTGCCCCTCTCCCGACCCTTGCTGACGCGATGGCCACCCTCCCCCGCAGAGGGGGGAGGGGATGGCGGTGCAGGTGTCACGCCGAGGCGCGCAGCGTTCCGCGCGCGTCCTGATCGTGCGCGTCGGCGGCAATCCAGCCAGACATCATCACCATCGGCATGCCGGGGCCGGGATGGGCGGCGCCGCCGGCGAGATAGAGGCCGCGCACCTGACGCGAGCGGTTGCCGGGCTTGAACGCGCCCATCACCCGGCCGTGCGAGGCCAGGCCGTAGATCGCGCCGTTGAGCACCCGATAGCGCTCGTGGATGTCCTGCGGGGTCAGGTGGCGCTCGACGACGATGCGCTCCTCCAGGTCGGGCATACCGGCGGTGCGCTTGAGCTTGTCCAGGATGGTCCGGCGGTAGTTCTGGAACAGGGGGCCGTCCGGGCGCCAGTCGTGGTGCGGGCGCAGGTAGGGCGTGTGCACCAGGACGTAGAGCGCCTCGCCGCCCTCGGGGGCCACGCTCGGGTCGGTGGAGGAGGGGGCCGCCAGATAGGCGGTCGGGTCCGGGGCCGGCTCGCCCTTGTTGTAGATGTAGTCGAACTCCTCCTCGGGATCCCGGGAGAAGACGAAGTCGTGATGGTTCAGGTGCTCGTAGCGCTTGTTCAAGCCGAGATAGAGCACCACGCCGGAGCAGGCCGGCTCGGGGTTCTTCTTCGCGTAGGCCTTGCCGGCGGCGCCGCCGACGAGCTCGCGGTAGGTGCGGACCGAATCCATGTTGGAGATCACGGCGTCGAAGGGCGTCACGCCCTCGGCGGTGCGCACGCCCCGGACCGCACCGTTGGCGGTCTCGATCCCGGTCACCTCGGTGTCGGTCTTGCAGGTGGCGCCGAGTTCCTGGGCGAGCTTCGCCAGCCCCTCGGCCACCGCGCGGGTGCCGCCCATCGGGTACCAGACGCCGTCGGCCGTCTGCATGTGGGCGATGGCGCAGAGCACGGCCGGCGCGCCGTAGGGCGAGGAACCGACATATTGCACGAAGTGGTCGAGCATCTGCGCGAGGCGCGCATCCTTGACCTTTCCGCGGATGGTCGAGGCCACCGAGGCGTGCATGCGCAGGGACAGCACGTCGCGCAGGGTGCCCGGGTTCATGTTCGCCCGGATGTTGATCGTGTCGAACAGGTCCTCGACCGGCTTCCAGAAGAAGAACTTTTCCGAGACGCCGTGCAGGTGCTCGGAGATCGAGAGAAATTTCTTGTAGCCGTCGCCGCTGCCGGGGGCGAAGCGATCCATGTCGCCGGCCATCCGCTCGATGTCCTGCATCAGGTCGATGTGGGAGCCGTCGTCGAAGAAGCAGCGCCATTGCGGGTCGAGACGGCGCAGGTCCATGTAGTCGTGGACCGAGCGGCCGGCCTCGGAGAAGATCCGCTCCAGCACCCGCGGCACCGTCAGGATGGTCGGGCCCATGTCGAAGCGGAAGCCGCCCTCGTGCAGCACCGCCGCCTTGCCGCCGAGCCAGCCGTTCTTGTCGTAGACCGTGACGCGGTGGCCGCGCGCCGCGGCCACGCACGCGGCCGCGAGTCCGCCGAGCCCGCTGCCGATCACGGCGACCGTCGAATCCTGGCTCATCCTGATAGGTCGCTCCCCGGGCCCGTCACAGCGTTGCCCGCATCTCGAAGCTAGACGCGAGGCCCCGCGGGTCAACGCGCCACCCGGTCGCGGCACCGGCCGTTCAGGCCCTGTCTGTGGACAGTTGCGCCAGGAAGTTACCGATCTCCCGGCGGCGCAGGGGCGCCTCGAGCACTTCCGGGCCGAGGCCGTGGCGCCAGGCGAGGCGGCGCGCAGCCTCGGGATCGTCGCCCTGGAGGCTTGCGATCTCGTCGGCATAGGCCGCCACCGCGTCCGGATCCGTGGCGAGACCGGCCTCGACGATCGCCGTATCGCAGAGGCGCAGCATCGCGCCGACCTCCTCGAGGTCGAGTTCCGGGTGGTACTGCGTGCCCCAGAACCAGCCGGCTCCGTGCCAGATCTCGATGGCCTGGACGCCCAGCACCCGGTTGCCCGCCAGGACCCGCGCCCCCGGCGGCGGCTCCAGCACCGCGTCCGAATGGATCGCCGGCGCGTCCCAGACCGCCGGGCGGCCCGCGAGCAGGGGGTGGCCGCGCCCGTCCTGGGTCGGGGTGATCGCCCGGGCGAAGCCGTATTCCGGGCCCCGCGGGTTCTCGGCCGCGTGCCCGCCGGCCACGGTGGCGGCGACCTGAACGCCCCAGCAGGACCCGAACACCGCGAGCCCCGCCTCCAGGGCACTCCGCATCAGGTCGAGCTGGCGGGTCACCGCCGGCGTCGCCTCGGAGACCTTCAGGGTCGATCCGGTGAAGATCAGCCCGTCGAAATCCGACAGGTCCTGCGGCAGGGCCGCGTCGGCATCCGCCGGGTTGAGGAAGCGGCAGGCGGTCTCGGGGGCAAGGTCGTGGACCACGACGGCGTAGGACTCTGCCGAGGTCCGGCCCGTCGCCGCGACATGCCGGTCGCGGGCCGCCCGATCGTTGCCGTCGGCGATGAGCAGGCGGAGCATAGGGGTCTCACAATGCAGGAGCGCGGACCCTGCCCGATCGGCCGGGCCGTGTCCGGGTACGGCTGGTCGCAGGCGCGGCGCGGATCGTCGCGGCGTCGGCCGATCAGGCGGTCCGCCGGGCCACCAGGCCGAGCGCCAGGCCGAGCCCGCTCAAGGTCAGCACGCCCATCACCGCGAAGGCCGGCGCGGCAGACCCGAAGCCCTCGCCCAGGGCGTTCTGATAGGCCTCGATCGCCCAGGCGTTGGGCGTGAGCCAGCCGGCCTGCTGCAGCCAGGGTGGCATCAGGAAGCGCGGTACCATCGAGCCGCCGACCGCGGAGAGCAGCAGCACCCCGAAGGTCGAGGCGAGGTGGGCCTGCTGGCGGGATGCGGCCAGCGCGCAGGCGGCGAGCGCGAGGCCCGCGGCCATGGCCGAGACCAACAGGCAGGCGGTGAGGAAAGCCGGCCAGTGCGGGCCGATCTCGACGCCGTAGAGCAGCGCAGCGGCCAGGAAGATGAGCCCGGCCTGGACCATGCCCTGCAGGGTCAGGAAACCGAACTTGCCGAGCACCACCACCGGCAGGCCGCCGGGGCCGGCCATCAGGCGCTCGGCGATGCCGGTCTCCCGCTCCTCGACCAGCGAGAGTGCACCCTGCATGGCGGCAAACAGCAGGAAGACCGCGGTGATCGCGCCGGCGTAGTAGCTCACCCGGGCGTTGGCGGTGCCGGCGGCGGTGCTCCGGCGCTCGACCAGCGCGGCGAAGCTGAACGGCTCCTTCTTGGCCCGCTGCTCGGCAAACGCCTCGTCGAGGAAGCGCCGCTCGTCCGGGCCGATCTTGCCGGTGCGCTCGACATCCGCGACGATGCGCGAGAGCACCACGTCGGGCAGAGCCTCGCTCAGCACGCGCTGGAGCTGGCCCAGGGCGATCGGCGTGGCGAGTGCCTTGGCAGGGTTCTCGACCAGCACCACCGGCTGGTCGGCCGGTCCGGGCGGGGCGTCCGCCGGAGCTGCGATCAGGTCGCCCCGGAGCACCAGCGCCACGTCGACCGCGCCGGCGCGGACCGCCTGGGTCACCGCCGCTAGGTCGGTCGCCGGCAGGCGGGTGACCCGCAGGGACGGGTCGGCCACCAGGGCGTCGGCGAGGCGCTGGGTGGCCGCCGTCCGGGCGAAGTCGGCGAGCCCGAGATGGATGCGGATCCGGTCGCCGATCGCCCCGGAGAAGATCGCCGCGAAGATGACGAAGATCACGGTCGGCAGCACGAAGGCCATCACCAGGGCGGCGCGGTCGCGCAGGAGGCTCAGCGCCATCACCCGGAACGCGGCGCCGATCATCCCGCGGCCCCCGCCCGGCGCGGCTCGGAAGCTCCGCGATCCGCGACCTCCCGCGGCCGGATCGCGTCGAGATACAGGGCCTCGAGCCGCGGAGCGCGGACCCGCACCTCGGCCACCGGTACGCCCTGGGCCCGCAGCGCCCCGAGCAAGGCCGCACCGTCGAGGCCGGAGCGCTCGACCGAGCGCCAGACCAGGCCGTCCGGCTCGGCCGGCACGAAGCCGCCGCGGCGCAGCACCGCCTCCGCGGCCGCGTCCGCCGGCAGGGCGAGGCTCAGCTCCCGCTCCGGCGCGCCGACCCGCAGCTGCGCGAGCAGGTCGGCGAGGCGCCCTTCGCGCACGATCCGCCCCTGCGCCAGGAACGCGACCCGGGAGGCGAGGCGCTCGGCCTCGGCGAAATCGTGGGTGGCGATCAGGATCGCGGTGCCCGCGGCCTTCAGCCGGTCCAGCACCGCGTGGATCGCCGCCCGGGCGGCGAGGTCGACGCCGCTGGTCGGCTCGTCGAGCAGGACGAGGCGCGGCCGGTTCATCAGGCTCGCCGCGATGTTGACCCGGCGCCGGTAGCCGCCGGACAGGACCCCCACCGGGCGCTGCGCCACATCGGCGATGTCGGCCATCTCCAGGGCGGCCGCGACGGCCGCGCGCCGGTCGCGCCGGGGCACGCCCGCGAGCTGGCCGAAGACGCCGAGATTCTCGGCGACCGTGAGGCGTGGGTAGAGGGCGATCTCCTGGGGGACCCAGCCGATGCTCCGGCGGGCGCTGCCGGATCGGAACGGGTCTGCGCCAGCCACCCGCACGGTCCCGGCGCCGGGGGCCAGGCGGCCCGCCACGAGGCGCATCAGCGAGGATTTGCCGGCCCCGTTCGGGCCGAGCAGCGCCAGGGTCTCGGCCGCGTCGAGGTCGAGATCGACCTGCTCCAGCACCCGCCGCCCGCGCAGGTCCAGGCCGACACCCGCGATCCTGACGAGGGGATCCTCCACCCCGTCACCGCCGCGCCAGGGCGCGGGCGAGCCGCACCCGCACGGCGGCGCCGGGCTCCTGCAGCGCGAAGGCCGCGTCGGAGAAGTCCGGCCGGCCCCTTCGCGCGACGACCCCGGAGAAGCCGTAGGGTTCGAGCGGCAGGCCGAGCCCGGTCCGGTCGAGGCGGCCGTTGCCGTTGGCATCCTGGAAGGCCGCCACCGCATAGGCGCCCGGGGCCACGTCCTGGAAGGTGAACGACGCCCGGCTCCCGGAGGCCGGCGCCTCGTCGCCGCGGGTGCAGAACGGTTCGGACAGGCCGCCCTGGCACAGGGCCACCCGGACCGAGCCGCCGCCGGGCTCGATCCCGTCGACCTCCACCTTCAGGGTCGCGGCCATCGCGCCCGAGCCGGACAGCAGGGCGAGGACGCCGAGGCCGGCGGTCAGCGCCAGCCGGCCCGGCGCGCCGATCACGAGGCCTCGCCGGACGTCGCCAGCGGCGCGGTGTCGGGGATGCCGGCCTGGGACGCGGCGCGGGCGCCGGCCAGCTCCTCGATCAGCAGCCGGGCGGAGATGCGGGCGCCCTCGTAGATCACCGGCAGGCCGGAGCCCGGATGGGTGCCGCCGCCGACGATGTAGAGCCCCGGCCCGAAGCGGTTGTGCGGCCGGAAATACAGCATCTGCATCAGGTCGTGGGCGAGGTTGAAGGTGGCGCCCTCGTGGACCGCGAAATCCTCTTCCCACTGGGTCGGGTCGATGATCCGCTCGTAGCGGATGCGGGATTCGATGTCCTCGAGGCCCAGCCGCTTCAGCCGCTCCAGGATCAGGGCGCGGTAGCTCGCCCGGGTCGCCGCCCAGTCGATCCCGGCCTTGAGGTTCGGCACCGGCACCAGGACGTAGAGGGCGGTGTGCCCGGCCGGCGCCATGCCGCCGTCGGTGTAGCCGGCATGCTGGACGTATAGGGAGGGCTGCATCGGCAGCGTCCCCTCGGTGATCTCCCGGATGTTGCGCTCGTAGCCGTCGGCCAGGAGGATCGTGTGGTGCCCCAGGCTGTCGGGCACTTTCCCCTCGATGCCGAGATACAGCATGAAGGTGGAGCAGGAGAGCCGGGCCTTGTGGATCTTGGCGTCGCGCCAGCGCGGGCGGTTCCGCTCCGGCACCAGGGCGCGCACGACCTTGGCGAAGTCGCCGTTGATCAGCACCGCGTCGGCGTTGAAAGTCTCGCCGTCCACCACGACGCCGCTGGCGCGCTTGCCGTCGAACACCACACGCTCGACATTCGCGTTCAGCCGGATGTCGACGCCCATGCGGCCAGCCAGGCCCGCCATCGCCTCGGAGACCGCGCCGCAGCCGCCGACCGGGTGATAGACCCCGTGCTCGTATTCGAGGAACGACAGGATCGTGAACAGGCTCGGGCACCGGAACGGCGACATGCCGAGGTATTTGGTCTGGAACGAGAAGGCGAGGCGCACCCGCGGATCGGCGAAGTAGCGCTTCAGGTCGCGGTCGACGCTGCGGCCGGGATGCAGATGGGGCAGGGCGGCCAGCATCGCCGGGCTCGCCATGCTGCGCAGGGTGTGGAAGGCCTGCTGCAGGATCGGCTTGAAGTAGTCGAGCTTCGTCCGGTTCTCGGTGAAGAAGGTCTTGACGTTCTTGGCGTCGTCGGGCGCCAGGCGGGCGATCTCTTCTTCCATGCGAGCGATGTCGCCGGTGGCGCGGATCGTGCCGGTGATCCCGTCCTCGCCCTCGAACACCAGGTGGTATTGCGGATCGAGCCGCTCGAGCTTGACGTGGTCCTCGAGCCGCTCGCCGCAGCTCGTGAAGATGTCCGCGAGGATCTGCGGGTAGAGGAAGAAGGTCGGGCCGATATCGAACTTGTAGCCGCCCGGCGCGGTCACGGTCTTGGTGCGGCCGCCGACCTGCGCGTCCTTCTCGAACAACGTCACGTGGATCCCGGCGCGCGCCAGGAGCAGGGCCGAGGCCAGGCCGCCGGGACCGGCGCCGACCACGGCCACCCGGCGTCCGGTCAGCGCTCGCAAACCATCCCCAGACTGAAGCAACGCCGCCGACTCCCCTCGCAACCCCCGAACCCTACCGGCCAAGCTAGGCTCGCAACGCCCCAGGGCAATTGCAGCCCTTTGTCGCGCGTTCGGCAGCGGACGAAAAGGGATGACCTTAACCGACGGTTGCGAGCCGTCCCTGGCCGCGGGCGATCGCCTGCAGGGCGATCCCCGCCGCGGTGGCGACGTTGAGCGAGTCGAAGCCCGGCGCCATCGGGATCCGCACCGGGCGGGCCCGGCCGAGCGTGGCCGCGTCGAGCCCCGGCCCTTCGGTCCCGAGGATCAGCAGCACCCGCTTGGGTGTGGCGAGATCGTCGAGCGCTTCGGCCGCACCGGGGCTGAGCGCCAAGGCCTCGAGGTCGAGGGCCCGGGCCAGCGTCAGCCAGTCCTGCCCGGGGGCGAGCCGGGCGAAGGGCTGGATCAGCGCGGCGCCGGCCGAGACCCGGATGCTCTTGCGGTAGAGCGGATCGCAGCTGGTGGCGTCGAGGAGCACCGCATCGGCCCCGAAGGCCGCCGCGTTGCGGAAGGCGGCGCCGACATTGTCGTGATTGGTCAGGCCCGCGAGGCCGAGCACCAGGGCGGGCTCCGGGGCGGGCGGTACGAGCGCCGCTGGGTCGGGCTCCGGCCCGCGCCGGCCCACCGCCAGGACCCCGCGATGGATCGGGAAGCCGGTGACGGCGCTCATCACCGCCTTGTCGGCCAGGTAGACCGGCGGCTTGTCCCGGCAGGCGGCCACGTCCGGCGCGAGGCCCGGCCAGCGCTCCGGGGCGAGCAGGATCGATTCCGCCCGGAACCGGGCCCGCGGGCCGAGCAGCAGCCGCAGGGTGACCTCACCCTCGGCGATGAAGCGCCGGGTGCGGCCGACGAGGTCGCGCTCGCGCATCCGGGTATAGGGTTCGAGGCGCGGGTCGTCGGGATCCGCGATCGGTTCCGCGGCGACCGTCTCCTCGCCGTGGTCCATCTCAGCTCTGCTGGCGCTCGGTGCGGACCGCCAGCGGGTCGGCCTCGGCCTTGGTCGGCACCTTCACCAGCGCCTCGCCGTCGAGCACGGTCTCCCCGGCCACGGAGCAGCGGCAGGCGAGCCGCGCCCGGCGACGCTCCGGCATCAGCTCGGCCACCGTGACGGTCACGTCGACGATGTCGCCGATCCGCACCGGCGCGCGGAAGTTGAGGGTCTGCGAGATATAGACCGCCCCCGGGCCCGGCAGGCGGGTGCCGAGCACCGCCGAGATCAGCCCGGCCGTGTACAGGCCGTGGGCGATGCGCGTGCCGAACGGCGTGCGCGCCGCGAAGTGCTCGGACAGGTGGATCGGGTTGCGGTCGCCGGTGATCTCGGCGAATCCGACCACGTCGGAGGAGGCGATCGTCTTCGAGAGGGTTTCCGACAACCCGACCTCGAGATCCTCGAAATAGAGCACGCGCAATTCGGGCAGCATGGCTCGGCAGACCTCCGGTTCCGGCCGGTCGCAACTCTGGCGCGGCCGGCTCAACAAGACCGCGTCGCACGATCGCGCCGCCGAATCCACCCGGACAAAGGCGCAAGATCCTTGAACTTTCTTGAGGCGCGGACAGGGTTTTCTCAACAGCGGCTCGACAGGCGCGCCGCACTCGGCGATGACGCGCCCCGTGACCGCTGACCCTGCCGCCCGTCCCGAGCCGCCCGCCCTGCGCCCGGTCGTCGCCCGCGTGGCGGCGCTCAACCTCGGCTATTTCGGCATCGAGATCGCGGTGGCCCTCGCCATCGGCTCCGTGGCGCTGATCGCCGACAGCCTCGACTTCCTGGAAGACGCGGCGATCAACCTGCTGATCTTCGCCGGGCTGTCCTGGAGCGCGCGCAACCGGGCGCGGCTCGGCACCGCCATGGCGTTCATCCTGCTCGTGCCGGCCCTGGCCACGGCCTACGCCGCCTATGAGAAGTTTGCCGACTTCGTGCCCCCGGCGGCGCTGCCGCTGACGCTGACCGGCCTCGGGGCGCTGGCGGTGAACCTCACCTGCGCGCTGATGCTCGCCCGGCACCGGTCCGGCTCGGGCAGCCTGACCCGGGCGGCCTATCTCTCGGCCCGCAACGACGCCTACGCCAACCTGGCGATCATCGCGGCCGGCCTGGTCACCGCCCTCCATCCCAGCCCCTGGCCGGATCTCGTCGCGGCGGCCGGCATCGCGATCCTTAACGCCGATTCCGCCGCCGACATCTTCCGGGCCGCCGCGGCCGAGCGCCGGGCCGCACAATAGGCATGTCGATGCGCATCTTCCCGATCTCGGACCTGCATCTGGAGCGGCGGCGGCTCGACCTGATCGCTCTGCCCACGGCGCCGTTCGACGTCCTCGCCTGCCCGGGGGACCTCTACGAGGGGCATCCCGAGCGGGGGCTCGCGGCCCTGGTCCACCTGGCGCAGGGCAAACCGATCGTGCTGGTGCCGGGCAACCACGAGCGCTACGCCCCGACGGGCGACCCGCGCAATGCCCCCGAGCTGCTGGCGGCCCTTGAGGCGGAAGTCGCCCGGGTGAACCAACTGGGCGCCCGCATCCACCTGCTTCAGGGCGCGCAGGCCTGCGTGATCGACGGCGTGCGCTTCGTCGGCACGACCCTGTGGAGCGACTGGCGGCTGGCCGGGCGCTGGCTCGCCGCGGACACGCCCGATCGCCCGGAGGATCCGTTGGCCTATGCCGCCGCGCGCATGACCGACCCGGTCACGGGCTCGCGCGAATATCTCGGATCGATCCGCAAACCCGACGGCGCGGCGTGGCAGCCCGCGGACGCCATGGCGGCGCATGCGGCCGAGCGCGAGGCGCTGCACGAGGCGCTCCGCATGCGCCATGACGGCCCGACCGTGGTGGTCACCCATCACCCGGCGAGCCCCCTGGCGGCGGACCGCTACCGGGACGAGCCCGGCGTGCCGTGGTGGGTGCCGGCCTTCTACGCCAGCACCGCACTCGACGACCTCCCCGATGCCGAGCGCCCGGACCTGTGGATCTCGGGCCATTTCCACGCCGGGCACGACCTGCGGGTCGGCCGCTGCCGGTGGGTATCGAACCCCGTCGAGGGCAAGAGCTACCGGGCCGACTTCAGCCTGCCGGTCGGGGCGGGAGGCTAGCGGGCGGCCGGTTGGCGGTGAGCTGACGGAGAATGCGCCCGAGCTGCTCGGCGGAGTACGGCTTGTGCAGCAGCTCGAAGCCCTCCGTCCCGTCCTGCGCCAGGACGTGGCTGTACCCGGAGGCGAGCAGCACCGGCAGGCCGGGCAGCCGTTCGCGCAGGCGTTTCGCCAGGGCGATGCCGCCCATGCCCGGCATGACCACGTCCGAGAACACGACATCGAAGCCGTTGCCGCTGGGCCCCAGCTTCTCGAGCGCGTCCTCGGCATTGACCGCCCAGGTCGTCCGGTAGCCCAGATCCTCGAGGATCTGCGTGGCGAACCGGCCGACCTCGAGGTTGTCCTCGACCACCAGCACGCTCTGGCCCGCCCCGATGGGGGAGCTGATCTCGGCGGGCGCCGCGCCGAGCGTCCGGTCATCCGCCTCGACCGTGATCTCGGGCAGGTAGAGCGTGAACGTCGTGCCGTGGCCGAGCTGTGTCTCCACGTCCACGTCGCCGCCGGATTGCTTGGCGAAGCCGAACACCTGGCTGAGGCCCAGGCCGGTCCCCTTGCCCACCTCCTTGGTGGTGAAGAACGGCTCGAAGATCCGGCCGAGCTGATCGGGCCGGATCCCGGTGCCGGTATCGCTGAGCGAGACGGCCGCGAAGGCGGTGTGCGTCCCGGCATGGCCGCGGATCTGCGGCAGCTTGCTCTCCCGGACGAGGCGCAGGGTGAGCGTGCCTTCCCCCGCCATGGCGTCGCGGGCATTCACGGCCATGTTGATCAGCGCCGTCTCGAACTGGCTCAGATCGGCCTTCACGAAACAGGGTTCGCCCGGGGTCTCGACCACCAGGCGGATGCGCGCGCCGGTGACGGTGTCGACCATCTCGGACACGCTGCGCAGGCGCTCGCCCACCTCGAACACCTCCGGCTTGAGCGCCTGCCGGCGCGCGAAGGCGAGGAGCTGGCCGGTGAGCTTGGCGGCCCGGTCGACCGTGTCCGACACGGCGTCGAGATAGCGGCGCTTGCGCTCCTCGGGCAGCTCGGGCCGGCGCAGGAAGTCCACGGACGAGCGGATGATCGTCAGCAGGTTGTTGAAGTCGTGCGCGACGCCGCCGGTGAGCTGGCCGACCGCCTCCATCTTCTGCGACTGGCGCAGCGCCTCCTGCGTGTTGGCGAGCTCGGCCTCCGCGCGCAGGCGCTCGGAGATGTCCTTGGCGTAATGGAACGCGCCGATGATCGCGCCCTTCTCGTCGCGCAGGGGCGAATAGGACACCTCCCAGCAGGGCTTGGCCAGGTCGGGATCGCCGAATTCCTGGGTGACCGTGAAGCTCTCGCCGTCGAGCGCGCGGGCCATGAAGCCGCGCATGATCGGGGCCTGGTCCGGCGGGAACAGGTCGTAGAACACCTCGCCGATCTGCACCCGGTGGGCGAAGATGCGGTGGAATTCGTCGCTGTGCGCCCGGTTGAAGGCGATCAGGCGATACGCGGTGTCGAAGGCGCAGATCGGCGTGGCGCTCGATTCGAGGATGTCGCGCGACAGCCGCAGCTCGGCGGTCCGCGCCGCGACCTGCTTCTCCAGGCTTTCGTTGAGATCCTGCAGGGCTTGCGCCGCCGCCCGCTGGGCGCGCTCGGCGTGATAGCGCTCGGTCACGTCGCGGGAGATGCCGACCAGCTTGAGCGGGCCGCCCTCCTCGGGGAGGAACGGCGCGAAGCTCACCTCCCACCAGCGCGGCTCGCCCTTGCCGGTCGGGGCGAAGCCCTCGATCCGGGACGCCTCGCCGGCCTTCGCCCGCCGGACCGCGTCGCGCAGCTTGGCGCGCTCCTCCTCCGGCCAGAGCGCGGCGTATTCCTGCCCGAGGATATCCTGGACCGAATCGATCTGGTTCAGCTCCAGGCCGCGCGCGTTCATGAACTCGACGTGGCCTTCGGTGGAGAGCACCTTCACGCAATCCGGGCTCGCCGTCAGCACGCCTTTGACGAAGGCCTCGCTGCGCTGGAGCGCCTCGCCGGCCGCCAGGCGCCGGTGCGCGTCGAGATGGAATCCGATGAGGTCGGCGAACATCCGGAACATGCCGACGATGTTCGGCCGGTTCACCTGCGCCGGCTTGCGGTCGATGGCGCAGAGCGTGCCGAAGAAGCTGCCGTCGGGCAGCGTGATCGGCACCGAGATGTAGCTCTCGAAGCCGTACATCTTCGGGATCGCATGCTGCTGGAAGGCGGGATCCTCGGCGACATGGTCGATGATCACGGGCGCGGCGCTCCGCCGGATCTGGTCGCAGAAGGTGGTCGCGATCTGCAGCTCGTCGCCGGGCTTCAAGCCGAAGGCGATGTCGTCCCGGACGCTGCAGGCGATCCAGCGGTCCTCGGTCACCCGGGCGACCGCCGCGAAGCCCATGCCGGTGGTCTGGCAGATCACGTTGAGCATGGTCGGGACCGCCGCGATGCCGTCGACGGCGCTCAGGTCGGCCTGGATATCCTGCGGCAGGGACGGGCCGGGGGCGGGCGTGCTCATCGGATGGCTGCGACCCGGATTTCGGCGCGCGCCTTCGGCCCGCCGGCGCCCCGGCACAGGCAGGTGCCGTCCGGGACGCGGGGCGGCGCGGTGTTGCGGATCGGGGCGCTCGACATCGCTTGCCCGTCGCATGCGGTCCAGGGACTGTCAAAACACCGGGCCTGATCGGCGGAAGAATGCAGCTTCCAGTCGATAAGGGTCCTGGATTTCTACCCTCATACGCGAGACGTCCGCCGTTGACGCAACGAGATCTCCGAAGGACCTGAACCGGGCTTCGCGCGTCTTGACTTGGAGCCCAGGTCTTCGCAGCCGTTCTGTCCGCCATCGGTCGGAGATGCACCGCGCCGCAGGGCCGGTGCTACAAGGCCCGCTTCCGGCCCCCGCGCATCACACGGTCCATTGTCCTCACGGGACCGCGGCCCCTCGTTTGAAAGACACGCATGGAAAGCGTCACCGTCGTCCTGGCCCTGTTGCTGTCGGTGCTCGTGAGCGGCGCCCTGGGCCGCCTGGTCCCGCTGCCGCTGCCCCTGATCCAGATCGTGATCGGCGTGGCCCTGGCGCTGGGGCCGCTTCCGAGCACGACCCTCGACCCCGAGATCTTCTTCCTCGTCTTCCTGCCGCCGCTCCTGTTCCTCGACGGCTGGCGCATCCCGAAGCGCGACCTGTTCCGCAACGGCCGGACGGTGCTGGCGCTGGCGCTGGGGCTCGTGGCGCTGACCGTGCTGGGCATCGGCATGCTGATCCACGCGATGATCCCGGGCATCCCGCTGGCGGTCGCCTTCGCGCTCGCGGCCGTCCTGTCCCCGACCGACCCGATCGCGGTCTCGTCGGTCGCCGCCCAGGCCCCGGTGCCGCGGCGGCTGATGCACATCCTCGAAGGCGAGGCGCTGCTCAACGACGCCACCGGCCTGGTCTGCCTGCGCTTCGCCATCGCGGCGGCCCTCACCGGGACCTTCTCGCTGTCGGAGGCGGCGACCACCTTCGTCTGGCTGGCGCTCGGCGGCCTCGGCATCGGCGCGGCCACGACCTTCGTGCTCATGGGCGCGCAGGATCTCCTGCGGCGGCGGACCGGCGAGGATCCCGGGCTGCAGATCCTGTTCAGCCTGCTCACGCCGTTCGGGGCGTATCTCGCCGCCGAGCACGTCCACGCCTCGGGCATCCTGGCCGCAGTCGCAGCCGGCATCGCCATGACCTATGTCGAGATCCAGGGACGCAGCCTCGGCACCACCCGGGTCCGCCGCACGGCCGTGTGGGACACGGTGGCGCTGGCGGCCAACGGGTCGATCTTCGTCCTGCTCGGCGAGCAGCTGCCCGAGGTCCTCGGCCACGCGGTCAAGCAGGCCGACGTGCAGGGCGCCGGATGGCTGGTGGCCTGGGTTCTGGCCATCACGGCCGGCCTGATGGCGATCCGCTTCGCCTGGGTCTGGGTCTCGCTCCACTTCGTCCTGGTGAAGGCGCATCGCCGGGGCGAGCGGCGCGAGGGCCTGACCTGGCGGCTCGTGGCCGCCACGACGCTCGCGGGCGTGAAGGGCGCGATCACGCTGGCCGGTATCCTGACCCTGCCGCTCACCCTGAAGGACGGCACGCCGTTCCCGGCCCGGGATCTCGCGATCCTGCTGGCGATGGGGGTGATCATGACCTCGCTGCTGCTGGCCAGCACGGTCCTGCCGCCGCTGCTGCGGGGCCTGCGCTTGCCGGCCGATTCCAGCCACGATGCCGAGGAGGATTCCGCCCGCGCCGCCGCGCGCCACGACGCCGTGACGGCCATCGAGGCCCTGCAGCATCGCCTGGTCGAGGAGCAGGAGGACGCCTCCATCGCGGTCGAGGCCGGCGCCCGGGCCATGGACCGTTACGAGGGCCTGGAGGCTCCGACCGGTGACGGCCGGGAAGGCGGCGGCCGCGCCCGGCAGCTGGCCATCGCTGAGAAGCGTCTGCGGCTCGCCGGGATCGAGGCCGAGCGCCAGGCGCTCTACCGCCTGCGCCGATCGCGGGCGATCGACGACGTGGTCCTGCGCCAGCTCGTCCGCGAGGTCGATCTGGTCGAGGCGCGGCTGCTGGCCTGGAATCCCGCCGGCCGGGCCCTGTCGACGCCGCGCAGCTGAACGGCGGCGCGCAGACTGGAGGGCGTCGGCCGGATTAGTCCCGGCCGGCGCGCTCGTGATGTCGAGGGCGTGTCGTTCCGCACAGCTTGGCCGTAGAACCTGGATGAGGTCGCTTCGACGGAGCGTCCTTCTCTGATCAGCTCCGAAGTCCGGGGCTCTGGATCGGGGTTCTCATGACCGGATTTGGCCTGGGATTACGCGGGATCGCGTCGGCTGCACTGGCCCTATACGCTGCGGGTCCCACAACCTCGGCCTATGCAGCGTCCGCGGCTCAGCCCGGCCAGACCATCGGCCTGCCGGTGGGCGCGCAGCTCCCCGTCGGGCTGTACTTCGTGAACCTGTCGAGCTTCGGTACGCGCAGCGCGCGGCCGGGCGACACCTCGACCAACGTCAACCTGCCGACCTTCGCCTGGTCCACGCCCTGGGACATCGCGGGCGGGCGCCTGCAATTCTTCGTCACCCAGCCGGTCGTGGCCGCCACGCTCCAGGGCGCGCCCTATCAGAGCGGCATCGGCCAGCCGCTGCTGGCCGCCCAGCTCGCCTGGGATCTCGGCCACGATGTCGGCGTCAGCTACTTTTTCGGCGGCTACCTGCCGATCGAGACGCGGTTCCTGACCCAATCCGCCTCGCTGACCCACCGCTTCGCGGCGAGCTACACCGGCCAGGACTGGAACCTGACGGCGAACCTGCTCCACGGGATCTTTCTGGAGACGCGCTCGCCTTTCGGCGCCCTCTATCCGGACTACCTGAACCTCGACCTGACCGCGGCGAAGAAGTTCGGCAAGTGGCAGGTCGGCGCAGTCGCGTTCGGCTCGAGCGATCTTCCGACCGGCGTGTCGAGCTACCGGCCGCAGGGGCAGATCGCGGTGGGCGGCCTGGTCGGGTACAATTTCGGGCCGGTGAACCTGCAGGCCTACCTCACCCGCGACGTGGTCCAGCGCAACTACCGCGGCCGCGAGACCCGCGGCTGGCTGCGGGTGATCGTGCCGCTCTACCAGGACAAGGACGAGGTCGAGCCGAACCGCACCCTGGTGACCCGCCGCCAGGCCGAGTAGCCGCGGCGAGGCTCACATGCGGGCCGGCGGGGCCAGGGCCGCGCTGGCGGCGCGGAGGGACGGCCCGAGGTCCCGCGTCAGGCGGGCGCGGAGGCTGGCCTGTTTCGCGCGCACCATCCCGGGGATCAGGAACAGGTCGAGGACGACCCAGATGAATCCGATGAGGATGCAGTTGAGGAGGATCTGAAGGATCGCGGTGCCGGTGCGCCCGAGATAAAATCGGTGCGCGGAGAACGCGCCGAGGAAGAACCACAGCACGTAGGCCAGGACGATGCTTGGCCCTTCATTGGTCACGCGCTGCTCGATCAGGATCTTCTCTTGCGTGGTCGGTTCCATCTGTCCTGCACCCTCCGTCGAGACGGCTAAGCTTGAGACAGGGTGTTGCCGAAAGCAAGGTTGGGCCGGCGGTATGATCCGCCGGCCCGGCCGACCTCAGGCGTGCACGAGCACGTTGCGGAACTGCCAGGGGTCGCTGGTGTCGATATCCTCCGGGAACAGGCCCGGGCGGTCGGTGAGTGGGGTCCAGTCGGTGTACACGCCGACGACCGGGCCGAGATACGGGGTCTGAACCTCCAGGCAGCGCCGGAAATCCATCTCGTCGGCCTCGACGATGCCGGCCTCCGGGTTCTCCAGGGCCCAGACCATGCCGGCGAGCACCGCCGAGGTCACCTGCAGGCCGGTGGCGTTCTGGTAGGGGGCGATCCGCCGGGTCTCCTCGATGGAGAGCTGCGAGCCGTACCAGTAGGCGTTCTTGGCGTGGCCGTAGACCAGCACGCCGAGCTCGTCGATGCCGTCGACGATCTCGTTCTCGTCGAGGATGTGATGCTGCTCCTGCACCTTGGCGGCGTTGCCGAACATCTCGTGGAGCGAGAGCACGGCGTCGTTGGCCGGGTGGTAGGCGTAGTGGCAGGTCGGCCGGAACACCGCCTGATCGCCCTCGCGCACCGTGTAGTAGTCGGCGATCGAGATCGCCTCGTTGTGGGTCACCAGGAAGCCGAATTGCGGGCCGGCGGTGGGCACCCAGGTGCGCACGCGGGTGTCGGCGCCCGGCTGCAGCAGGTAGATCGCGCAGCGCGAGCCCTTCTCCTGCTCGCGGGCATTGGCGGGCTTCCAGGTCTCGTGGGTGCCCCAGCCGAGCTCGGCCGGCTGGTTGCCCTCCGAGACGAAGCCCTCGACCGACCAGGTGTTGACGAACACGCCCCGGGGCTTGGGGTTCTTGGCGCGCTGGGTGTCGCGCTCGGCGATGTGCACGCCCTTCACGCCCAGGGTCTTCATCAGGGCGGCCCACTCGGCGCGGGACTTGGGCTCGGGCGCGGTGACGCCGGTATCCTTGGCGATGTTCAGGAGCGCCTGCTTGACGAACCACGAGACCATGCCGGGATTGGCGCCGCAGCAGGAGACCGCCGTGGTGCCGCCCGGCTTCTGGGCGCGGGCGTCGAGGATGTCCTGGCGCAGGGCGTAGTTGGTGCGGTCGCCCTGGCCGCGGCTCTTGTCGAAGTAGAAGCCCGGCCAGGGCTCGGCCACGGTGTCGATGTAGAGGGCGCCGAGCTCGCGGCACAGCTCCATGATCGCCCGCGACGAGGTGTCGACCGAGAGGTTCACGCAGAAGCCCTGGCCGCCGCCCTCGGTGAGGAGCGGCGTGAGCACGGTGCGCAGGTTCTCCGGGGTCAGCGCCACCTTCTCGAAGCGCAGGCCGTGCTTCTCGGCGAGCGCCCGATGCGTGTCGACCGGGTCGATCACGGTGAAGCGGGCGCGGTCGTACTCGAAGTGCCGCTCGATCAGGGGCAGCGTGCCCCGGCCGATCGAGCCGAAGCCGATCATCACGATGGGACCGCTGATGCGGCCATGGATCGGGTGACGAGTCGGCTGGTCGGTCATGCGATAGGTCCTTGTCTGGCGGACGCCTGAGGTCCGCTCTTGAGGCTCGCGGGCGGGTTATGGCGCGCGTGTGACAGTGGGGCGACAGAGCACGCGCCGCGCGGCCTGCGCCAGCGCGTTCGTCGATTCCCGTCGTCGAGAAGGCCGCTCAATGGCGGCTCCCCCGCCGGCGGTCAACTGCGCTGCAGCATGGACGGTTAAGGCGTCCTTGATAGCGCGCCGGCGGCAGCATGTTCGCAGCGCATGTGGCCCGCGCGCAGCGACGAGTGGCAGGCGGCATCCGCATGGCTCATATTGCAATGCAGCAAAGGCCTTCCGACAAGATCAACAAGCCGATCGGGGCCGAGGAAACGTCCGGGATCCTGATCCTCGGAGTCGTCATGCTCGCTTTCATCGCCACCCGCATCCCCGGCCCGGTCGCCGAGACCGCCGACCGCGATCCCGGCATCCTCACCCTGGCCTTCACCCTGGCGCGCGCCGTGCGCAACGGGGCCGAGACCGCCTTCGCCCGCCGCTGCGCCCTCGCGCTGGCCGCCGGCGGACCGAGCCCGCTCTGAGACGTCACGGCAGCGCGGACCTGCGTCGCCGGGCGATTGCCTCACCCCGATTGGGACGTTAGGCGGCTTTGCCGTCAAATGGCCCCGGGGGATCGTGATTCCATGTCGACGTTACGAGCGGTCGTTCGCCTCAACCTGATCGCGACGCTGCTGCTTGCCGTTCCGTTCGCGTCGCCGCGTGCCCAGGATGCCGAGCCCGAAGCGCCGGCCGCCAGCGACGCGCCGGCCAAAGCCAAGCCCAAACCCAAGCCGAAGCCGCCCGCGCCGAAGCCTGCGGCCAAGCCGGCCGCCGCCGCCGCGCCGGCCGCATCGCACGCGCCCTGGCCCACCGGCGCCAGCATGGTCACCGAGAGCTACGGCGACTGGACGATGACCTGCACCCGCCCGAACGACAAGGTGACCTGCATCGTCGCCCAGTCCCAGGGTGATTCGCAGACCGGGCGCCGCAAGTTCGGCGTGGAACTGCAGGCCCCGAATGACGGCCGCTCGGAAGGCTTCGTGCTGATGCCCTTCGGTCTCTCCATCGAGGCCGGCGTGACCTTCAAGCTCGACGAGCAGGTTCTCGGCAAGGGCGCCCCCTACACGATGTGCGTCTCCGACGGCTGCCTGGTGTCGATCGGCTTCCCGACCGTGGCGCTCGACGGCATGCGCAACGCCAAGAAGCTGTTCGTGACCGGCCAGAAGGCGAGCGGCAGCGAGCCGGCCACCATCACGGTGCCCCTCGAAGGCTTCCCGCAGGCCCTCGACCGGGCCGTCGCCCTCAGCGGCTGAGGGCGATCCCGCCAATCCCCGGCTTACGGTTAAGCCAGCGTTAGCCGCGATGCCGCAGGATGCCTCCATGTGTGGCGCCGGGCGCCGTGGCCCGGGCGGGCCGCGCGCCGGGATCGGATCGGCGAGGCGATGGGCGCGGAGGGCAGGCGATCCCGGATCGGCCGATACGGCGGCGCCCTGCTGCGCGTGTCGCTTCCCGCGCTCGCCCTCCTGGGGGCGATCGACCCGGCGCTTGCCGCGCGGCTGATCGGCGCCAAGGGCAGCGAGGCCGGCACCGGCCCCGGCGGCTACGGGCGGATCGTGCTCACCTTCGACAAGCCGGTCACCGTCAAGGCGAAGCTCGCGGGCGGCATCCTGCTGCTCGGCTACGGCGAGCGGGTCGCGCCCGGTCCCGAGCATCTCGCCGAGGAGATGCCGGCCTTCGTGTCCATGGTCCGGCGCGATCCCGACGGGTCCGGCCTGCGGGTCGCCCTGCAGCGGCCGTTCCGGGCCAATGTCCAGCCCGCCGGCGAGCGCGTGTTCGTCGACCTGCTGCCGGAGGGCTGGTCCGGGCTGCCGCCGCCGCTGCCCCCCGAGGTGGTGGCCGAACTCGCCCGCCGGGCGCGGATTGCCGAGGAGGCGCTGAAGGCGCGCACGCTCCCGCCCGTGCGCAAGCCCCTGGCGCTGGAACTCGCCCGGCTGCCGACCCTGACGCGCCTGTCGCTGCGCCTGCCCGATGACGTGGTGGCGACCGTGGCCGCCGAGGGCCCGACCACCCGCCTGCGCGTGGCCGGCGCCTGGACGATCGATTCGAACGAGGCCCGCGGCCGCCCGCGGCCCGGCATCGCCAAGCTCGCCACCGAATCGGACGAGGGCTCGGCCAGCATCCTGGTGACGCCCGCCGAAGGCTTCACCCTCACCACGGAGCGCGAGGACGGGGCCTACACGATCGACGTCGTGCCCCGCACGCCGCCCCAGGGCGCCAAGTCCAAGGCCGCCGAGGTGCCCGGCCCGGTCGAGCCGGACGCCGCCAGGCCGGCCGCGCCGGTCCCGGCCCCCGTCCGGACGGCCGAATCGCCGCCCGTCCCGGAGGCTGCGCCCGACGCGCCGCCGAAGCGCCAGGCCGGCGCCGGCCTGGTCTTCCCGTTCCAGACCCTTCCGCCCGCCGCCCTGTTCGAGCGCGGCGGCATCGCCACCCTGGTGTTCGAGAGTGCCGAGCCCGTGACCGTGCCGGCGGGCCGCCAGGGCCTGACGCCGGTCGGAGCGCCGACGCGGACCGGGCCGGTCACGGTCCTGCGCTTCGCGGTGCCGCCGGGTCGGCTGGTCGATCTCGCCGCCGTCACCACCGGGACCGGCTCGGCCTGGGAGCTGTCGGCCGGCGATACGCTGAGCCCGAGCGACACCCTCGACCCGGTCCGCAAGCCGGACCCGTCGGGCCGGATCACCGTCGCCCTGGCGCTGCCCCGGCCCGGATCGGTCACCTGGCTCGACCGCGACGGCGAGCGCATCGCGGTGGTCACCTCGGCGGCGCAGCGCGCGGTGGGCAATCCGAAGAGCCGCCGCTTCGTGGATTTCGAGATCCTGCCGAGCCGGCACGGCCTCGCGGTGCTGGCGGGCGCCGACGACCTCGCGGTCCGCCCCCAGCTCGACGCGGTGACGATCGGCCGGGAGGGCGGGCTCGCCGCCTCCACGGCGCCCCGCAGGGCCGACCCCGCCCTGGCCGAGGCCGGCACCCTCGCGGTGGCGCGCCAGCCCTGGGAGCAGGCGCGGGCCGGGAACGTGCGCGAGACCTTGCGGACGCTCGCCGACACCGCCGCGATGGCGCCGCCGGCCGAGCGCGGACCGGCGCGCCTGGCGCTCGCCCGCGCCAACATCGCCAACGGCTTCGACCCCGAGGGCCTCGCGGTTCTCGAGGCGGCGGCCTCCGAGGATCCGCTGCTGGCGACCCAGCGCGACGTCGCGATCCTGCGCGGCCTGGCGCTCGCGCGCAGCGGCCGCAACGCCGAGGCCCTGAAGGCCCTGTCGGTGCCCCAGCTCGCCGCCGATCCGGAAGCGGCCCTGTGGCGCGCGATGGCGTCTGCCGGGCTCGGCGACTGGAAGTCGGCCGAGGCCGGCTTCCTCAAGGCGCTGCCGGTCGCCGACAGCTACCCCCCGGACCTCGCCCAGCAGATCCGCGCCGGGGCCGCGGAGGCCGCGATCGAGAACGGCGATGCCGAGACCGCCGCGGCCCGGGCCGAGGACGCGCCCGGCCTGCCGCCCTGGATCCGCGACCGGCTGGCCCTGGTCCGCGCCCGGGTCTCGGAGGCGACCGGACAGGTCGATGCGGCGCTCGACGCCTATACCCGCCTGGAGCAGGTCGGCCAGCGGCCGGTGGCGGCCGAGGCGCAGCTGCGCGGCACGCTGCTCGCCCGCGCCTCCGGCAAGCTCGAGCCGGATGCGGCGCTGGACCGACTGGAGCGGCTGGGCATGACCTGGCACGGCGGCCCGACCGAGACCGGCATCTCGGTCGGCCTGGCGCGGCTCTATCTCGGCGCCGGACGCTGGCGCGACGCCTTCACGGTCCTGCGCCGGGCCAACGCCTACGCGCCGAACGACCCGGCCACCCAGGCGCTCGCCCGCGAGGTGCGGACCGCCTTCGAGAACCTCTACCTGACCGACAAGGGCGACACGCTCTCCGGGGTCGACGCGGTGGCGCTGTATTTTGACTTCCGCGAGCTGGCCCCGATCGGCCGGCGCGGCGACGAGGTGGTGCGCCGGCTGGCCGACCGGTTGGTCGGGCTGGACCTGCTGGATTCGGCCGCCGACCTGCTCCAGTACCAGATCGACAACCGGCTCACCGGCCCGGCCCGCTCCGCCGTGGCGGCCCGGCTCGCCACGATCCGGCTGATGGACGACAAGCCGATGCGGGCGCTGCAGGTGCTCGACGCCACCAACCTGCCCGAGCTGCCCGGCGAGCTGACCCGCGCCCGCGCCCTGGTCCGCGCCCGCGCCCTGTCGGACCTCACCCGCACCGACCTCGCCCTGGAGACGATCGAGGGCGAGACCGGCTCGGATATCGAGCGCCTGCGGGCCGACATCTACTGGGGCGCCCGCCGCTGGCGCGAGGCCGGCGAGTCGCACGAGGCGCTGCTGGGCGATGCCTGGCGCGCCGGCCGGCCCCTGGACGAGCAGGCCCGGGCCGACGCCATCCGCGCCGCGATCGCCTACGACCTCGCCGGCGAGGCGATCGGGCTGGAGCGGCTGAAGGCCAAGTTCTCGGAGGCGATGGCCGAGAGCCCGGACGCCCGCAGCTTCGCCCTGCTCACCGGCGCCAACCCGACGAAGACGCCAGAATTCCGCGCCATCGCGGCCCGCGCCACCAAGGCCGAGACCCTGTCGGCCTTCCTGGCCGAGTACCGCAAGCGCTACCCCGAGACCGCCTTGCCCGAGCGCGGCGCGGCGGCGGCCGAGCGCCAGAGCAGCGTCGAGACCCCGGGGACGCCGCCGGGCTGAGCCGCGCCATGGCCCAGGTGATCGATCCCGACAGCTTCCTCGAGACCGGATCCGGCCGCCACTGGACGCCGGAGCGCAACGCCGAGGCGTGGCGCCTGGCCCATGCGGCGCTGGACCGGGCTCTGGCGGGCGGGGGCATCGCGCGGGTCGTGATCGTCTGCGGCTTGCAGGGCGCGGGGAAGTCGACCTGGATCGCCAGGCAGGACGACGATGCCGGCCGCGTCTACGTCGATGCCGCCCTTCCCGGGGCGCGGCACCGGGCGCCGCTCATCGCCATCGCGCGCAACCACGGCGTTCCTGTCGAGGCCGTCTGGATCCGCGTGCCGCTCGACCTTGCCCTGGAGCGGAACCGGCAGCGGCGGGCGGACCGGATCGTCCCGGAGGCGAGCATCCGCTCGGTCGCGCGCCTGTTCGAGCCGCCTGGGATCGGCGAGGGTTTTTCGGACGTGCGCATCGTCGAGGCCTGATCCTGGGCCTCAATCGCTCCACCCGTCATTGCGAGCGTAGCGAAGCAACCCAGCCAGGCGCGCGATCTCCGAAGGTGTCGCTTCCCGCGGTTGCTTCGCTGCGCTCGCCATGACGGTGAGGGTGACTTGGAGAAATCAGCCCTCACTGCGTCAGCCGCGCGACCTGCAGCGCCTTGTCGAACATCGCGGTGAGCGCGTTCGTGATGTCGTCCGGGCTGTTGGCCGTGTAGAAATACCCCGGCGAGGCGCAATTCTGCAGGGGCGTCGCCAGGGTCGGGCTGAAGGCATTCACCTTCTTGTTCTCTCCGGCGACGATCCCGCCGTAATCTTTGAAGCTGATGATGTTGTAGGGGATGTACAGGATCGAGATCGTCGCCCCGGCACTCTTCAGCGCCGTGCACAGCGACGGATCGATCTGCGAGGGCATCGACGTATCGAAGTCGGCGCTGCCGTAGCCCGAGAACTTGGATGGGTTGCCCGGGTAGTAGTACTTGTTGTTCTTGTAGATATAATAGTGCTGGCCGTTCTGCATCCCGTCGGTGATCAGGAACACGAAGGGCTTGCGGGCGCTGATGCTGGAGCCGTCGCCGAACCCGCCGGCATTGGTGATGGTGGTCTTCATCTGCGGCAGGACGACCTCGAAATGCGTGCCGCCGGAGCCGATGCCGGTGCTCGGGTCGTTGTTCGTGTAGAGCTGGGTCGTTCCGGTATCGAGCAGGCCGGTCAGCGCGAGGGGCCAGGACTGGGCGCATTGGGCGGCGGTGTTCAGGGTCGCGATCGAGCTGTTGATGTCGGCCAGCGTGCCCAGCTGGTTGATGAACGGGTACAGGCCGACGCGATACTGGCTGGTCACGGACGGATTGGCGGCCCGCTGGATCAGCGAGCAGACCGCGTTGTTGACGGCGTCCGAGCGCAACTGGATCTTGCCGGCGGCCAAGTTCCAGCCGTTGTTGCCCGGGTAATGGCAGGCGAACTGGCAGCCCTGCTTGTAGTCGTTACTCATGTCGTTGTTCTGGCTTGCGAGCTTGCTCATCCCGGTCGTCGTCGCCGGCAGGCCCATCGAGCCCGACACGTCCAGGAGCAGGTAGAAATCGAGATAGCTCGCGAGGTCGGCCGAGGCCTTGACCGTGTTGGAGAAGGTCGTGGTCGGGGTCCGGAAAATCTGGCCGAAATTGTTCTTCACCGTGGCGCTGTAGACGACCGTCGACCTGAGGGTCTGGCTGGTGCGCTCCAGTTGCGGCGTCTGAAGCTGCACCTGGGCGAACGGCACGGTGCCGGCATTGACCGTGAAGGCTTTCGAGGCCTGGGCGATACCGGCCGCGATGGCGTTGGCGGTGACGTTCGCCTGGCCCGGATTGGCGGCGATGTAGGCCTTGGCGGTGGCCACCGCCGCGACGGCGGCCGCGTCCGCGGCGGCGTCGAGTTTGGCCTTGTCGGTGATCGCCACGCCGTAATCGACCCCGTAGCCGATCAGGCCGACCATCGGCAGCAGGCTCAGGGCGAACAGGATCGTCACGTTGCCGGAGCGCGCGCCGGCAATGGGTGCCGCCCGGGCGACGAGGCGGCGCGCGCGGTTCAGAAACCCGGGCATTTCACGGCGATCCCATCGTTGCCCGCCGGGTCGAAATTGACCAGCGTGGCGTAGCGCGGCTGCACGTACATCGAGCGGGCGATCCGCACTGCGGGGATGAACCGCGCGCCGAAAGTCGGCTTGAAGTTGAAGACCACGTCGACCGCGACGATCGAGCCGGGCCCGAACACCGAGCGCGGCAGGGTCGTGCGGCTCGGCGGGGCGGTATCGGCGGCCGGGAGCTGGGGGACCGTGCAAGGCCGGTAATTCCCCCCGGTCGTTCCCGAACTCGTCCACACGACGGCACCCGTGTAGCAGGCGCTCAGGTCGCCGCCGGTGCAGTTCGACGCCGTCTGGGTGAACGCCACGGCGGCGTAGGTGATGGCGATGTCCTGCCACCATTGCAGGCCCTGCCGCGGCCCGTCCTTCATCAGGTACGGGAACAGGACGAGCGCGGAATCGAAGCTGAAATGCAGGTCGGTGGCGTTGACGGTCGCCACCGTCGAGCCCGCCGGCGGCATCGCCTGCGAGATCATCTGGCTGATCGACTGGGCGACCAGCCCGACCTTGCGGCTGGCATTGACGTAGGTGACGAGCTGGGTCCCGGCGAGCATCAGGATCAGCAGCACCGGCAGGATCAGGGCGAACTCGGTCGCCGAGACCGCCCGCCTGTCCCGCAGGAAGCGCGCCGCCCGGAACCGGCACGCCGCACGAGCCTGTCGATCCGCATCATCCCGGAAGCCGGGGCGCGCCTTACGGGACGATGCTCCGCGCATCCCGGGCGCCATCAGAACAGCTCGTTGCGGAACGCCGCCGTCGAGACCGTCAGGTAGGCCGGGGCACCGTTGAAGGTCGCGCCGCCGCCGAGCATCGACGCGAAGGCGGAGGGCAGGAAGGTGATCGGGTAGATCACCAGGAGATACTGGAACTGCCCGCGAGTGCCGAGGGTGTACTGGCCGGAACCCGGGGTCAGCGGCGGGATCGCCAGGCCGCTGAGATCGGACTTCACGTAGGTATAGTAACCGCTGGATGAGCTCCCGGGCGGCACCACGTACAGGTTGACGATGAGGTTGCTGCATTTCAGCGTCGCCGGCAGGTTGCCGCACAGCGAGGCCTTGAAGCTGGCCTGATCGAGGGCGTTCGCCTGGGCGGCGCCGGTGAGGATCTGCCGGGCCGCGCGGGTCGTGGCGTAGTCCAGCGCCTGATTGATGAACAGGATCGTGGCCACGGTCATGATGAACAGAAGGCTCAGGATGAACAGCATCGCGACCAGCGCGAACTCGACCGCTGCCGCCCCTCCTCGATCGCGAACGTAGTGGCGCATGAAGAACATGCGCTCTGTTAGCGAGAGATTGCTAAACCTGAGTTAAAACGCCCTTCGAAACTCTATAGACTTGCCTAAGTGAATCTATCCGCCGTAGCTCTGGACCAGCGATCCGGCCACCAAGGTCCAGCCGTCGACCAGCACGAAGAAGATCAGTTTGAACGGCAGGGCGACGGTGGCGGGCGGCACCATCATCATGCCCACCGCCATCAGCACCGACGCGACCACGAGGTCGATGATCAGGAACGGGATGAACAGCAGGAACCCGATCTCGAAGGCGCGGCGCAGCTCCGAGATCATGAAGGCCGGGGTCACGATCTCGAGGCCGACATCCTCCGGCCCCTTCGGCACCGGCACCTTGGCCAGATCGAGGAACAACTTCAGGTCCTTCTCGCGCACGTTCTTCAGCATGAACGTCTTGAACGGCGCCGAGGCCCGCTCGAAGGCCTGGGCCTGGGTGATCCGGCCGGCGACTAGGGGCTCGATCCCGGCGCTGTAGGCCGCCCGGCCGGTGGGGGCCATCACGAAGGCGGTCAGGAACAGCGCCAGGCTGACGATCACCGCGGTCGGCGGTGCCGTCTGGGTGCCGAGCGCCGAGCGCAGGATCGACAGCACGACGACGATCCGGGTGAAGGCGGTGGCCATCACCAGCACCGAGGGCGCCACCGCCAGGACGGTGATCAGCGCGACGAGCTGGAGCGCCCGCTCGGTGGTCCCGCCCGCGCCGAGATCGACGCTGAGGCTCTGGGCCAGGGCCGGTCCGGCACCCAGCAGGGTGCCGATCAGCGCGGCGAGGATCGGGACGCGGCGGGTCCCGACCGGGCGGCCTGTCGGCGCATTCGTCGTCACGGGCATCGGGGTCACGGGCGGTCGCAACTGGGTGTGGCCGGGCGCACGCCCGTGCGCCGCGCCTCGAGGTTCTGCCAGACCAGCAGCGCCGGCAGGCCGAGGACGACATCGGGGACGCGCCGGGCGAGCGAGAGGGCGATCGCCGTGCCGGCATCGATCCCGAACAGGCCGCAGACCAGGACGAGGCCGCCCTCCTGCACGCCGAGCCCGCTCGGCACCAGGAAGGCCGCGGCCTTGATCGCCTGGCTCAGCGCCTCGATCACCAGGATCTCCGACAGGCTGATGCTCTCGACGCCGATGCAGGTGAGCACGACCGCGACCTCGGCGGCGCCGAGCAGCCAGGCGAGCGCGTGCAGGGCGAAGGACTGGACGAGCCGGCCGCGCCGTTCCGCCGCCCAGACCGTGTCGAGCGCTCCCTGGATCCGCTGGGGCGGCTCCGGGCGGGCCTCCGTCTCGCGCACGAAGCGCCGGCCCAGGGCCGCGATGCGGTCCTCGACCACGCGCACGATCCCGGTGCGCTGGAAGGCGAAGAAGGCCGCCACCGCCAGGCCGGCCACCGCGAGGGTCCGCAGGGTCCAGTGGGCGAGCTCGGCGGCGGCCGGGCCCTCGACCTGGCTCAGCAGGCCGGCGCCGAGGGCGGCAAACAGCGCCAGCGTGCCGACCTGGAACAGCATGTCGGCGAGCACCGAGGCCGCCGCCAGGGTGCCGGTCACGCCCCAGAAGGTCAGGAGCCGCGCCCCGAGCACGTCGCCGCCGACCGAGGCCACCGGCAGCAGCACGTTGATGCCCTCGCGCACGAAGCGCAGGATCAGGCAGGCCGAGGCCGGCGCGGGCGACAGCCCGTCGAGGATGCGCGCCCAGGCGAAGCCGCAGGCCAGCACCACGAGGGCGCGGACCAGCGTGACGCCGGCAAAGCCCACGAGACCGATCCGCCCGAACGCCGCGGCCACCGCCGAGAGATCGTTGGTCGCCACGAGCCAGACCGCCAGGCCGAGGCCGATCAGCGTGCCGATCAGGGGTAGCCGGCGCAGCACGGCGAGGCCGATCCGCTGGGTCCGGGGGGGGCGGGCGCCGCTCACGACCGTCCCGCGGATGAGGTGCGCCAGATGGCGGGCAAGGGCGAGCGCTCCAGGTTGCGCCAGTCAAGCAGCCGACGGCGATTCGGCAGGTGGCACCGCCGCTAGGGATGTATTGGGGCCGAATTCGGGGGCGCGTCGCCGCGGTAGCACGGGGCGCAGCACGGCGGCGAGGGCTTCCTGGGGGGCGGCATCGGGATCGAGCAGGACGACGCGGCCCTCCGCCAGGCTCGCGCCGGTGGCCACCGCCACCGCGCGTTTCGGGCAGGGCCCGAGGCAGCCCGACTCGACGATGCAGAGCTTGGTCCGCCCGGTGAGCAGCCCGTCCTTGACCGCCTGCTTGGCCGCACCCTTCAGGAGCGCACGGATTTCGCGCGGGCGCAGCCCCTGGCGCTTGGCGCATTTGGTGCAGACCACCACCACCTCGGCGATCTTGGTCTTGGCCGACTGGGTCCGGGCCGGGCGACCGGCCGGGCGGTCTCCGGGTTCGGGGGCGACGCGAGGGAGTGTCATCATCGGGAGATTGTACGGCGCGATACCGGGGCCGGCTACGTTGCCCGTCGCCGCGGTGCGGCAGCGGTCGGGGGCGGTGCCTTAAAAAGGGCCGAAAAGAACGGGATGCCGGCGCTGCGCACGGGCCGTCCTCCGGCCGGTTTCGCGGTGGCGGATCCGGCGCAGACCCAGGAACAGTGAGCGGATGAGCTTCGACGACGTCAAGGACGACACGCGCGAAAGCGAGCTCGTGACGTTCGCCCCATCGACGATGACCGAGCTGCGCCACGGCGCGGAGACGATCCGTCCGGTGCCGGAGAAGCGCGGCGCCCGGGCGCTGGTGGCCGCGGCGCGGGAGCGCCTCGACTGGACCCGGCTGCCCGGCCTCGGCCGTCGCCGGGAGGACACGTCGAGCTACGGTGCGCGGATCATCCGCCGCGTCGGGATGTTCGTGCTGCTGCCGACTCTGGTGGTCGGCCTGTACCTGTTCGCCTTCGCCTCCAACCAGTACATCGCCGAGGCCCAGTTCGCGGTGCGCGGCAACGTCGAGCCGATGGAGAACATCTCGCTCGGCCAGTACACGAACCTGATTCAGAAGCACAACAGCCAGGACAGCTTCATCGTCCGCGACTATATCGCCAGCCAGACGCTGGTCGAGGTGCTGGAGAAGAGCATCGGCATCTCGAAGATGTTCTCCCGGCCCGAGGCGGATTTCTGGGCCCGGTTCGATCCGAGCGACCCGATCGAGGACCTGACCAAATATTGGCGCAAGCACGTCGATGCGCATATCGACTCGATCTCGGGCGTGATCCGCCTGTCGGTGCGCGCCTTCACGCCGGAGGACGCCCTGACCATCGCCCGCGAGGTGGTGAGCCGGTCCGAGGCGCTGATCAACGACATCTCGAAGCGCGCCCAGGCCGACATGGTCAAGCAGGCCCAGGCGGACGCGACGGTGGCCCAGGAGCGCCTGCGCAAGGCCCATCTCGGGCTGCAGAGCTTCCGGAACCAGTGGGGCGTGATCGATCCGGTCAAGACCGCCGAGGGGACGCTCACCACGCTGACGCTCCTGCGCAAGGAAAAGCTCAAGCTCGAGAGCGAATTGCAGGTGATGCGCAGCTCGACCCTGGATGAGCGCTCGCGCTCGATCCAGACCTATGTCGCCAACCTCGCGGCCATCGACCAGCAGATGAAGACGCTGCAGGACGAGCTGACCAATGCCGGCGCGGCCGCGGGCGGCGGCGCCAACCTGACCGAGGCGCTGCTCCAGTACGAGGGCCTGCTGGTCGAGCGGACCATCGCCGAGAAGCTCGAGGAATCGGCCAACATGCTGCTCGACCGGGCCCGGATCTCGGCCAGCAAGCAGCACATCTTCCTGGCGACCTTCGTGCCGCCGGTCCTGCCGACCGACAGCCTCTACCCCGAGCGGGGCCATACCCTGATCGTGGCGTTCTTCTGCTTCTTCGTGCTCTGGAGCTCGTCCTCGCTCCTGATCGCCGGCATCCGCGACCAGCGGATGTGAGCCGGCGGGGCGGGGTCTGGATCCCGCGCCGCGCGGTCTGTAGAGGGAGACGACCCGGCACCCCGGGCCTCTCTCCCGATCGATCAGCGAAGTCTAACACGCCATGTCGGATTTCTCCGATCTCGTCGCGAAGGCGATCCAGCCCTCGATGAGCCGGGCGGAGCGCGAAGCGGTCTACACCGTGGTGCGGCAGGCCGTGCTCCGCCTGCAGGAGCGCGAGGCGCTGCCCCCCGACGACCCGCGCGTCGCGCTTCAGCGCCACCTGGTCGAGGAGACGATCCGCGACGTCGAGGGCGACGTCGCCCGCTACGAATCCCTGCGCAAACTCGACGCGGCCTTCGCGGCCCAGAACGAGGCCAACAAGGCGTCCCGCAACGGGCGCTGACGGAGCCGCGGCCCGGGGCGATTCGCCCGTGTGCGCCGACAGCTCAGTCAGGAGCGGCCGGATATCCCAGAAACCCCCCGCATCCTGAGGTGCGGCCGCTTCGCTACGCCGCCTCAGGATGAGGGAGATGGATGGGAAAGCCGTCGGGCGCTCTCGTCCTACCCGTAGGCCGCGCTCGCCCGGACGGCGCCGGGCTCGGCCACGTC
The DNA here is from genome assembly GCF_900113845.1 of Methylobacterium brachiatum. Classification (NCBI taxonomy): domain Bacteria; kingdom Pseudomonadati; phylum Pseudomonadota; class Alphaproteobacteria; order Hyphomicrobiales; family Methylobacteriaceae; genus Methylobacterium; species Methylobacterium brachiatum. The sequence goes on from NZ_FOQW01000003.1 coordinate 303,532, forward strand.
GAGGCCGGCCGAGACGTACTCGTTGAGCTTGTTGCGCAGGGTGCGGATCGAGATGCCGAGGATCTTGGCCGCATGGGTGCGGTTGCCGAGGCAATGGTCGAGGGTGTCGAGGATCAGGTCGCACTCGACCTGCGCCACGGTCCGGCCGACCAGCCCACGGGTGGCGGCTTCGGCGGCCTGGACGGCGCGGCCGGCCGGGCCCGCCGTGGCGATCGACTCGCCGTCCGGGGATAGGATCGCGTCGGGTCCGATTTCGGGGCCGGAGGCCAGCAGCACCGCCCGGTGCAGGGTGTTCTCCAACTCGCGGACGTTGCCGCGCCAGGGATTCTTGAGCACCAGCGCCCGTGCCTCGGCACTGAGCGGGCGGGCCGGCACGCCGTTCACCTCGGCGTATTTCCGGGCGAAATGGGCGGCGAGTTCCAGGATGTCGGCCGGCCGGTCGCGCAGGGCCGGCAGCTTCAGCGCGACGACGTTGAGCCGGTAGAACAGGTCCTCCCGGAACGTGCCCTTGCGGACCTCGTCCATCAGGTTGCGGTTCGAGGTCGCGAGCACGCGGATATCGACCCGCACCGGCGCGGTGCCGCCGACCCGGTCGATCACTCGCTCCTGGAGGGCGCGCAGCAGCTTCGACTGCAGGCGCACATCCATCTCGGAGATCTCGTCGAGCAGGAGCGTGCCGCCATTGGCCTCCTCGAACCGGCCGATGCGCCGGGCGACCGCGCCGGTGAACGCGCCCTTCTCGTGGCCGAACAGCTCGGATTCGAGCAAGGCCTCGGGGATCGCCGCGCAATTGACCGAGACGAACGGCTTGCTGGCCCGGTTCGACTTCAGGTGGACGTGGCGCGCCAGCACCTCCTTACCGGTGCCGCTCTCGCCGGTGATCAGCACCGAGGCCTCGGAGGGGGCGACCTGCTCGGCGAGCTTGACCACCCGCTCCATCGACGGATCGCGCCAGACGAAGGCGGCACGGTCGGAGGCGACCGCCTCGAGCACCGCGGCGATCAGCTCGGGATCGGGCGGGAGCGGGATGTATTCCTTGGCGCCGGCCCGGATCGCCGCGACCGCGGTCTGGGCATCGGCCGAGACGCCGCAGGCCACCACCGGGGTGCGGATGCGCTCGGCCTCCAGCGCGTCGACGAGGTCGCGCACCGCCAGCGACACGTCGATCATGATCAGGTCGGCGCCCTTGGCGCGCAGGACGTTGAGGCCCTGCGGGATGGCGTCCGCCTGCGTGACGGAGGCGCCGCGCCGCATCGCGATCTTGGAGGCGGTGATCAGCTCGCCGTTGAGCCGCCCGATCATCAGGAGCCGCATGGTTCGTCCTTCTCAAACGTCGTGGCGCCGATGGGGCGCCGCCTCAGCGGGCGGGCGCTACCGGCACAGGTCCAGAAAACTATTCGCCCTTGACGATCTCGGTCATCGTCACCCCGAGCCGGTCCTCGACGAGGACGACCTCGCCGCGGGCGACGAGCCGGTTGTTGACGAAGACGTCGATCGCCTCGCCGACCTTCCGGTCGAGTTCGAGCACCGCGCCGGGGGCGAGGCGCAGCAGGTCGCCGATCGGCATCCGGGAGGAGCCGAGCACCGCCGAGACCATCACGGGCACGTCGAACAGCTGCTCGAGGTCGGCGGCGGTCTTCGGGGTGGTGGGCGCGTCCCGGATCGAGCCCGCGGCGTAGTCGGGATCGTTGTCGCCGAGCTGGGGCAGGCTGAAATCGTCGGACATCCGGGCTCCTTACGGGGTCGGGGGCAGGCCGAGGGCGTCGGCGACGGCGGCCTCGATGCGGGCGCGCTCGCGCACGATTCCGCCGTCGGCCCATTCGATGCGGGCGTCGCCCGCCTGCATGTCGGGATCGCCCAGCACCACGAGGCGGCCCTCGTAGCCGCGCTCGCGGGCGAGGGTCTTCACCAGCGCCTCGGCGTCCTCGACGAGGCCGTCATGCACGCGGACCACGAGATGGGGCACGCCGCGCAGGTGCTGGAGCGCCGTGCGGGCGGCCTCGCCGATGCTGGCGAGCGGGGCGGCATCGAGCGCCTCGCCGGCGACCTTGCGGGCGATCAGCACCGCGACCTCGACCGCCTGCGCCTCGCGCGCGGCATCGTGCGCGTCGGCCCGGGCGAGGAGGGCGGTGGCGGCCTGAGCCAGGTGGCTCAGCGCGTCGGCGAGCCGGCCCTGGATCCGGGCCTCGGCCTGGACCAGGCCCTCCTGCACGCCGCGGGCATGGGCTTCGACTTCCGCGCGGGCGGCCGCCTCGGCGGCGCGCTGGACCGCCGCGCTCGGGCGCGGGCTGCGGAAGTCGGTCTCGAACAGGAACGGCTTCGCGATCTGGGGGGACGAGACGTTCAATAGACCAGCTCCTCCTCGGCGCTGTTCTTGGCGATCATGATCTCGCCCTTCTCGGCCAGATCCTTGGCGATCTCGGTCATCTTCGCCTGCGCCTCATCGACCTCCTTGAGGCGGACGGGGCCGAGCGAGGCCATCTCGTCCGTGAGGTTCTTGGCCGCGCGGGTCGACATCTGCCGCATGAAGAAGGCCCGGGTCGGCTCGTTGGCGCCCTTCAGGGCTCGGCACAGGGTCTCATTGTCGATACCGCGCAGCAGGGTCTGGACGCTGCCCGGATCGAGCTTCAGCAGATCCTCGAAGGTGAACATCAGCTCGCGGATGCGCTTGGCCGAGCCGCGATTGGCCTGGTCGAGGGCCGCGAGGAACCGGCCCTCGGTCTGCCGGTCGAAGGCGTTGAACACGTCCGCCATCATCTCGTGGGCGTCGCGGCGCTGGGTCTGGGCGATGGTCGAGACGAACTCGACCCGCAGGGTCTCCTCGATGTGGCGCAGGGCCTCCTTCTGCACCGTCTCCATGCGGAGCATCCGGTTCAGGACGTCGATCGCGAATTCCTCGGGCAGGATGGTGAGCACCTTGGCGGCGTAGTCGGCCCGCACCCGCGACAGCACCACCGCCACGGTCTGCGGGTACTCGTTGCGCAGGAACGAGGCCAGGATCTCCGGATCGACCTGGGCGATCGAGGCCCAGACGCGCTTGCCCGACGCGCCCTTGATCTCGGCCATGATCAGCGAGACCTGATCGGACGGGAAGATCTTCAGCAGCAGCGCCTCGGTGCGCTCGAAGTTCGACGAGATGCCGCCGCTGTTGCTGAGCTTCGTCACGAACTCGATGATCAGCCGCTCGACGGTGGCGACCTCCAGCGTGCCGAGCTGGACCATCGCGTGGCTGACCTTCTTGACCTCTTCCTCCTCCAGCATCTGCCAGATCGGCGCGCCCTCGGCCTCGCCGAGCATGAGCAGCAGCGCGGCCGCGCGCTGCGGGCCGGGCATCGCCGCGAAGGCGCTGTTGCCCTCGCTCGTCAGATTCGCCGCCAGTCCTGCCGCCATCGTTCGTCCCCGATCCTCGACGCGCTACTCTTCCTGGATCCAGGTGCGCAGCACCTCGACGGTCTCGGCCGGGCTCGCCCGGACCATGTCGACGACGCGCTGGACCGTGTCGGCCTGGATCTGGCCGTTGATCTTGGCGAACTCCATCAGCCGGGCGGTCGGGTTGTCGCGCTCGATCATGGTGACCGTGGCACCCGAGGCCGCGGCGGCGGCCGCCTCGGCGAGGGTCGCGGGGCCGGCCAGAGCCGGGGCGGCCGGCACCGGCGCCAGGACCTGCCGCACCAGCGGACGCACCACCGTGAGCAGGACGATCAGGGTCAGCAGCGCCAGAACCGAGAGCTCGGCCATGCGCAGCACGTCGTCCTTGGTCGGCGCCAGCAGCGATTGGATCAGGGTCGGCTCGCTGAATTGCGGCACACTCGGCGCCTCGGCGAAGCGCAGGTTCACCACCTCGAGCTGGTCGCCGCGGGCCTTGTCGAAGCCGACCGCGCTGCGGACCAGGGCGGTGATCCGCTCGATCTCGGCCGGCGGGCGGGGCGCGTAGGTCTGCTTGCCGTCGGGGGCGGTGGCGTAGACGCCGTCGACCACCACGGCGACCGACAGGCGCTTGATCCGGCCGCCCTCGGCGATCTCGGTCTTGGTGACCCTGGAGATCTCGTAGTTGGTGGTCTCTTCGTTCTTGTTGGTCGCGTCCTTCGGGGCCGGCGGCTTGTCGCCGCCATTGGCGCCGGGCAGCTCGTTGCCGACGGTGACCTGGCCGTCGGCATTGCCGGTGACGGCGGATTCGGTCCGGGTCTGGGCCGAGCGCACGACCCGGCTCTCCGGGTCGAAGGTCTCGGAGCGGCTCTCGACCCGGTTGAGGTCCAGCTCGGCATTCACCTGGACCCGGGCGCGGCCCGGGCCGACGATGCCGGCCACCACGTCCTCGATCTGGCCGCGCAGGCGCCGCTCCAGGCCGATCTGCCGGTCCTCGAATCCGCTGGCGCCGTTGGCGTCGGCATCCTTGGCGCCGTCGGCGAGCAAGCGCCCGCGCTCGTCGACGATCGAGACCCGCTCGGGCTTCAGGCCCTCCACGGCGGAGGCCGCCAAATGGCGGATCGCCCGGACCTGCCCGGCATCGAGCTCGCCCATCAGCTTCAGCACGATCGCCGCGCTCGGGGTCTCCCGGTCGCGCTCGAACAGGCGCCGCTCGGGCAGGACCAGGTGGACGCGGGCCGCCTGGACCCGGCCGATCGCCCGGATCGAGCGGGCGAGCTCGCCCTCCAGGGCGCGCAGGTGGTTCACGTTCTGGACGAAGTTGGTGGACGAGAACGCGTCGCCCTTGTCGAAGATCTCGTAGCCGACGCCGGCCTGGACCGGCAGGCCCTTGCCGGCCAGATCCATGCGCAGCCGGGCGAGGTCGGCCCGGGGCGCCATGATGGTCTGCCCGGTATCGCCCTTCGATTCGTAGCGGATGCCGCGGCTGTCGAGCTCGCGGATCACGGCGGCCGAATCCTGCATCGACAGGTCGGAGAACAGCACGCCCATATCGGGGCGCGACACCCGCAGGATGATGAACGCGAAGAAGCCGATCAGGGTCAGCGTCACCGCCGCCATGGCGGCGATCCGGGCCGGTCCGAGCTTCGTGACGAGATCGAGGACCGGCTTCACGGGCGGTTCGCTGCACTCTGACGCTGACGGAGCCCGACGCCCCGCCCGGCAGAAATTGCCCAGCCCATGGTTAGCGGGGCGTTAATGCCGGGCGCGGGGCGGGCGTAAAGTTGGGTCCCGGAACGGAACGAAGCCGCATCCGGGATGCGGACGCGGCTTCGGACGGTGTCGTTTCCGGGAATCGGGCCGTTCGGCGCGATCGCGGCTCAGTGCCGGTAATGCTGGATCCGGGTCGTCCGCAGCCCGGCCAGGCCGTGCTGGTCGATGGAGAACTGCCAGCTCAGGAATTCCTCGGTGGTCAAGGTGTAGCGCTTGCACGCCTCCTCGAGACTGAGGAGGCCACCGCGCACGGCGGCGACGACCTCTGCCTTGCGCCGGATCACCCATCGGCGGGTGCTCGGCGGCGGAAGATCCGCGATGGTCAGAGGACTGCCGTCGGGCCCGATCACGTATTTGACTCTCGGGCGGCTGGGTTCGGTCATGATACGCTCTACACTCGACTGACCTGTCGAGCGTTGAAGGTACTTGCGCCCGCTTAAGAGATGTTGAAGCGGATCACTCGGATATGATTCGTCAGGTGCCACTTGTGGACAACCCTATGCTTTGGACGCTGCTGAGCGGGACTTTCTGGGAGCCGATCATCAGGACGGGCGCCGTGCCGCTGAGGTCGACCGAGTCCACGGTCCCGTTCAGCTGGGTGTCCACGGCGACGTTGGTCCCGGTCGTGTCGGCGGCCGAGACCTTGATCGAATAGGTGCCGTCGGGCGCGGTCAGGCCCGACGAGGTCTTGCCGTTCCAGCTGTAGGTCTGGCTGCCGGCCGTGAGCGACGTGGTCTGCGTCGCCACCACGTTGTTCTTGGAATCAAGGATCGTCACCACCGCCTTGGGGGCCGCCCGGGCGGGCGTCAGCGTCCAGGAGGCCGAGCCGTTGGAGAGCTGCGAGCTGCTGCCGTCGGCCGTGATGCTCTTGCCGATATAGCTCGTGGCCGAGGCCGAGCTCGCCGATTTCGACGCGGTCAGGATGCTGTCGAGGCGGTCGTTGGACTTGAGCTGCTGCTCGACGCCGGCGAACTGGACCAGCTGCTGCGTGAACTGGTTGGTGTCCATCGGGTCGAGCGGGTTCTGGTTCTTGAGCTGCGTGGTCAGCAGCGTCAGGAACTGCGTGAAGTTGCCGGCGATCTCGCTGGCATTGCCGCTGACGCTCGTCGCTGTGGATGATGTGTTGGTAACGCCGGATATGCCGGAGGTCATGCGGCTCGCTCCCGTGGCGCGTCGGGGCGGACAGCCCGGACGGGTGATGGTTCGATGCGGTCGCGCATCGCGCTAGATTCGGATGTCGAGGCCGCCGTAGCCGCGCAGCCAGCGCGTCGGTGCGGTCTCCTGGGGCGCCTCGGCCCGACCCTGCGCCCAGGCGGCCTGGCCGTTCCGGGGCGCGTCGCCCTGGCCGCCGCCGGCGCCGCCCTGGGCGTTGCCGTCGCTGCGCAGCGACAGGTTGAGGCCGCCCCCGGACGGGTCGAGCCCGGCCTGGGACAAAGCCTGCTGCAGCTGGCCCGCGTCGCGCTGGAGCATCGCCAGGGTCTCGGGCCGCTCCACGACCAGATGGGTCGTCACCGTGCCGCGGGCCTTGTCGATCTCGAGCTTGACGTCGATCCGCCCGAGCTCGGCCGGATCGAGCCGGATCTGGAACTCGCTCGACCCGGCGAGCGAGCGCAGCCCGATGGTCATCGGCACCTGGCCGATCGGCACCGCCGGATCCGGCGGGGCCTGCATCGGATTCGGAGCGGGCGCGGCGGCCTGCGTCGCGCCGGGACTGGTCCCGACCGCGGCCTGCGGGGCGAGGGCGGACGGGTCCGGGCCGCCATGAGGCGGGGCCGGGGCGGGCGCCAGCAATCTGGCCGACGCGCCGCCGCCTTGCCCGGCCTCCGCCAGGGCGGCGAGGAAATCCGGGCCGGCCTGCGTGCCCGACGCCGCTTCCGCGCCCGCGGGATCGGCCTCGCCGGCTTTGACCGCCTCGACCGGGCTCGCACCAGGACCCGCGGCCTTCGCCATCGGCGCTGCGCCGGTCTTGGCCCCAATCATGGTGAGGCCGGGTTTCCCGCCTGCCGCTTCCGTCGCGGCAACCGAGGTGTCCGCGAGCGCGGTCCCCGATGCGGCGGTGCCGGTCACGCCAACTTCGCCGTCCTGGCCATCGGCCGCCTTGGTCTGGACGGGAGCGCCCTTGATCAGATCGGCCAGCAGGGCCTGCACCGTGCCGGGCACGGCCGGGGCCGTCGGCTGAGTCGCGGCCTGGGCCGGCACCTCGCTCGGCACCGCCTCGGCCTGCGCGGTCTCCTCGGGCGCGGCCGGATCGGCTGCACCCGCATCGGTCTTGGCCGGATCGGCGGCCGTCGCGTCGGACGCGGCGTCCCGCACCGGCGTGCCGGCGGCGTCGGAGGAGGCCGGCTGCGCCGTCGGATCGGTGTTCCGGCCGGGGCCGGCGGCGGGGGCGGGATCCGACGGTTTCGCCGGACCCTGCGTTTCGGTGCGGGGCATCGGTTTGGCGGGCCGCGCCTCGGCCGGCGGCAGGATCGGAGCCTCGACGCGGGCCTCTGCCGGCCGCGCGGGATTGGTGGGGCGGGCCTCCGGACGGGCGGCGGCGCGCGCCTTGGCGGTGTCGGCCGCATTCCGCGCGCGCTCCGAGGCGGTGCGGGCCGCATCGGCCTGATCGCGCCGGGCGTCCACGCGGGCGCGGCTCGCCGCCGCATCATCCCGGGCCCGCGCCGCGCTCAGCGCCGCGCCGAAGCGGTCCTGCGACGAGTCGCCGGCCCGGGCCGCCACGCCCGCCGCATCCCAGCTCGATCGCGGGGTGGACGATGTGCGGGCGGCCGGAATCCACCCGCTGACATCCAACCGATCCGCTGCGCCGCTCGCCATGGTGAGGCTCCTCTCGCTGCGGATCGAGCAAGGGCCAGGCCATCGACGTGTCCCGGTAAGCGGCTGAACGAAAACGTTTTTTCTTAGGGTGGGTGCAGGCGTGGCGCTTCCCCCGGGGCCGAACCTGCCGCGCGCCAGGCAGGATTTGCCGGGCGCCGAGCGTCTGGATCTCGTTGCAGGGTGCAGCGCAGAGGTGAGTGATACGAAGGCTGATTCCAGCGGAGGCTGATGAGCCGACGCAACCCCGGGTCTGGCCGGGTGCCCGCTCCCGCACGCGCCATGGGTGACACAGGCCGGACGATTCATCGCGCTCCACCGCGGAAAGCTCGGTCTTATTGTGCAGCCTCCGGCTGGACCGGTGCCGCCACGCGCCGTCATCCTGCGGCCGCGCAGCGGAGCCCGGGATCCCGAGGCGCCAAGCTCTTGCACCGCCGGTGGTTCTGGAGTCCGAACTCGCCTGCGGCGACCCGGAATGACGGCGCCGGGGACGTCTCCGGCCCCGCACGGGGCGATGCGTCGCCATCGCAGGCGCCCGGAAAACCCAACCCTGGAAAGCCGGCCGGACTCCCGCTATAGACGGGCCGTGCAGCCGAGACGCCTTTCAGCCGGCGGCGGCGGACCCGTGCGATGAACGCCCTCGACCTTCCCAAGCCAGCCCACGAGACGCGCGTCGTCGTCGCCATGTCGGGCGGCGTCGATTCCTCCGTGGTCGCGGGGCTGCTGAAGCGGCAGGGCTTCGACGTGGTCGGGGTCACGCTCCAGCTCTACGACCACGGCGCCGCGACCCATCGCAAGGGCGCGTGCTGCGCCGGCCAGGACATCAACGATGCGCGCGCGGCCGCCGAGCATCTCGGCATCCCGCATTACGTCCTCGACTACGAGGACCGGTTCCGCGACGCGGTGATCGAGAAATTCGCCGAGAGCTACCTCGCCGGCGAGACGCCGATCCCCTGCGTCGAGTGCAATCGCACGGTGAAGTTCCGCGACCTGCTCGGGCTGGCCCGGGACCTGAACGCCGACGCGCTTGCCACCGGCCACTACGTGGCGAGCCGCGCGCTGCCGGATGGTGGGCGGGCCCTCCACCGCGCGCTCGATCCCGCCCGGGACCAGAGCTACTTCCTCTACGCGACCACGGCCGAGCAGCTCGCGTTCCTGCGCTTTCCGCTGGGCGAGATGTCCAAGACCGAGACAAGGGCGCTCGCCAAGGATCTCGGCCTGTCGCTGGCCGAGAAGCCGGACAGCCAGGATATCTGCTTCGTGCCCCAGGGCCGCTACAGCGACGTGATCGCCCGCCTGCGCCCGGATGCGGCCCGTCCCGGCGAGATCGTCGACCTCGCCGGCCACGTCCTCGGTCGGCACGAGGGCATCGTCCATTACACGGTCGGCCAGCGCCGGGGCCTCGGCCTGTCGGGCTCCGAGCCGCTCTACGTCGTGCGCCTGGAGCCGGACACCGCCCGGGTTGTGGTCGGCCCGCGCACGGCGCTGGCGACGACCCGCATCCGCCTCTCGGACCTGAACTGGCTGGGCGAGGGCCCGGCCGAGTCGGTGCGCGACCTGCAAGTGGCCGTCCGCGTGCGCTCGACCCGGCCGCCACGCCCGGCGACGCTGACCATCGGGCCGGACGGCGCCGCCGAGGTCGTGCTGACCGAGCCCGAGGACGGCGTGTCCCCGGGCCAGGCCTGCGCGATCTACGGCGACGACGGCCCCCGGGCCCGGGTGCTGGGCGGCGGCACCATCCGCCGGGTCGACGCGTTGTCGGCCCGGCCCCGAGAAGCCGCCTGATCTCACTTTCTGGATAGTCTGAACGATGCTGAGCGAGCCGCAGATGGCCGGGCCGAGCACGGCCCTGATGCGCAAGGCCTATGCCCGCTGGGCCCCCGTCTACGACGTGGTCTACGACAAGCTGACCGAGCCCGCGGCCCGGGCCGCGGTCGAGGCCGCGGCCGAGCACGGGCCGCGGATCCTGGAGGCCGGCGTCGGCACCGGGCTGGCGCTCGGCTATTACCCGAAGGCGAGCTTCGTCTGCGGGGTCGACCTCTCCGAGGACATGCTCAAGCGCGCCCGCGCCAAGGTGAAGCGCCGGAACCTGTCCCACGTGAAGGGCCTGCAGGTGATGGATGTCTGCCATCTCGGCTACGCCGATGCGAGCTTCGATGCCGTGGTGGCTCAGTTCCTGATCACCCTGGTGCCCGACCCCGAGGCCGCCATGTCCGAGTTCCTGCGGGTGGTCCGGCCCGGCGGCGGCATCGTGCTCGCCAACCATTTCGGCCAGAGCGACGGGCCGCTGGCCCGGGTCGAGGAGGTCGTCGCCCCGCTCTGCACCAAGATCGGCTGGTCGTCGGACTTCAAGGCCACCCGGATCGAGGCCTGGGCCCGGCGAAACGGCGTCGAGGTGCTGGGGCTGAAGCCGACCTTCCCGGGCGGCTTCTTCAAGATCCTGCGGATGCGCAAGCCCGGGTGAGCGACGCCGGGCTCGCGTCCGCCCCGGAGGGGCGCTGGAAGCGGTTGCGGCGCTGGCTGCCGCTGGGGCTGCTGCTGTGCATCTCGGCGATCGTGCTGGTCTCCGGGGTGGCGCAGCTCCTGAGCCTCGACCGGCTGCTTGCCTCGCGGGCCTGGCTGCACGGTTTCGTCGAGGCCGGATACGCCCGCGCCCTGGTGGCCGCCTACCTGGTCTACGTCGCCGCCGTCGTGGTCTCGGTGCCGGCCACGCTGATCCTGACCATGATCTGCGGCTTCCTGTTCGGGATCGTGCCGGGGGCGCTCACGGCGGTCTGCGCCGCCACCACGGGGGCGGCGATCGTCTTTGCCATCGGCAAAGGGCCCGGGGCCGACCTGCTGCGCCGGATGGGCGGGACGCGGCTCGCCGCCTTCACGGACGGGTTCCGGCGCGACGCCTTCGGCTACATCGCGGTGATGCGGCTGCTGCCGCTGTTCCCGTTCTGGATGACCAACCTCGCGCCGGCCGCCTGCGGGGTGAAGATGCGGGTCTTCGTGCTCGCGACCTTCCTGGGCCTGCTGCCGGGCGCCCTGGTCTACGCCACCACAGGGGCGGGGATCGACGACGTGGTCGCCGCCCACGAGGCCGCCCGGGCCGCCTGCCTGGCCTCCGGCGCCCCCGGCTGCGACGAGGCCCTGACCCTGCGGGCGCTGATCACGCCCAAGATGGTGGCGGGCCTGGGAATGCTGGCGGTCTTCGCCCTGGGTAGCATGGTGCTGAGCCGACGGTTCCGAAGGGGTTGAGGGGCGAGTGAGCGGCCCACCAGGACGGGGCGCCGCTCGGGGTGCCCGTCCGCTTGCCCGTCAACTCGGCCGTGGACGTTCTTCGAGGTGTTCCAAGGTACATGCAACCTCAGCGTCATCGTGCTCGTATAGTGCGCGCGGGAATGCGCCTGTGTTCCCGCCTTCGAAGTGATGGCGTCCCGAACATGTCCCGCGCGAAGGCCGGAAACGGCTCGAGCTTTCACGATCCCTACGTCGCCCGCCCGCCGCAATGTCCGGTCGGAGCGTGATGAGCGTGGCCGTCGAATCCGACACGGTCGCGGCTGCGGCGACCCCGGCTTCCGCCGCGTCGCGCGAGGTGCCCGAGCGGCCCCCGGCGCGCCTGGGCCTGTCCGGCCGGCTGTTCCTGGTCACCGTCGCCTTCGTGGTGGTGGCGGAAGTGCTGACCTACGTGCCGGCGGTCGCCAACTATCGGATCGAGTGGATGTCGGACCGGGTCGCGGCCGCGCAGGTCGCCGCCCTCGTCCTCGACGGCCGCACCGGCGAGCCAGTCTCGGAGGCGGTGGAGAGCCGGCTGCTCGCCGGGGTCAACGCCCGGGCGATCGCGGTGCGGGGCGGCGGCGCCCAGCGGCTGCTCGCCATCGAGCCGGTGCCCGAGACGGTCGCCGACACCGTCGATCTGCGCGACGTCACCGCCTGGTCGACCATCCGGGGCGCCTGGCGGACCCTGGTCGCGCCCGTGCGCGAGCCGATCCGGGTGATCGGGGAGGGGGGCATCGGCTTCGACCGGGTCGAGGTCCTGCTCGACGAGGCGCCCCTGCGCGCCGCGATGATCGACTACGCCCTGCGGCTGCTGGTCTCCTCGCTGATCATCGCGGCCTCCGCGGCCGGGCTGGTCTTCGTGGTCCTGCAGGTGCTGATCGTGCGCCCGGTGCGGCGGCTGGCCACCAGCATCACCGCCTTCGCGGAGAACCCGGAGGATGCCGGCCGGATCATCGCGCCGTCCCGCCGCCGCGACGAGATCGGCCAGGCGGAACTGGCGCTCGGGCGGATGCAGCGGATCCTGGCCGATCAGCTCCGCCAGAAGCGGCGCCTCGCCGAGCTGGGGCTCGCGGTCAGCAAGGTCAGCCACGAGCTGCGCAACCTCCTGACCGGCGCGCAACTCCTGGGCGATCGGCTGGAGGATACCGCCGACCCGATGGTCCAGCGGGTGGCGCCGCGGCTGGTCGCGGCCATCGCCCGGGCGATCCGGTTCTGCGAAGCGAGCCTGTCCTACGGGCGCGTGTCCGAACGCGCGCCGAAGTTAAGCTGCACGCCGCTGGCGCCGCTCTTCGCCGAATTGCCGGATCTCGCCGCGCTCGCGTCGCATCCCGTTCGCGTGACCGTGGCGGCCGGCGAATGCCGCGTGCAGGCCGATCCGGAGCAGCTCGCCCGGGCGCTCGCCAACCTGGTCCGCAACGCGGTCCAGGCGCTCGACGGCGCCGGAATGCCCGACGCCGAGGTCCGGGTCGCCGCCACCCGCGAGGAGCCGGGCCGGGTGACCATCCTGGTGACCGATAACGGCCCGGGCCTGCCGGCGCGGGCCCGGGAGAACCTGTTCTCGCCGTTCCAGGGCTCGGTGCGCTCGGGCGGCACCGGGCTTGGCCTGCCGATCGCCGCCGAGCTGATCGGCATCAACGGCGGCAGCCTGACCCTCGATCCGGGCGAGGGCGGGGCCCGGTTCCGGATCGTGCTGGCGGAAGCGTGAGACGCTATTCCGCCGCGGCGAGGATCGGCTCGGCGACCCGGATGCCGAGATCCTGCAGCAGGGCCGCGTCGGAATCCGCCTCGTTGTTGGCGGTGGTGAGCAGGCGCTCGCCGTAGAAGATCGAGTTGGCCCCGGCGAGGAAGCACAGGGCCTGCGCCTCCCGGCTCAGGGCCTTGCGCCCGGCGCTCAGACGGACCCGGGCCTTGGGCATGACGATGCGGGCGGTGGCGCACATCCGCACCATGTCGAACGGATCGACCGGCGTGGCGGTGTCGCCGAGCGGCGTGCCGGGGACGGCGGCCAGGGCGTTGATCGGCACGCTCTCCGGGTGCGGCGCGTGGTTGGCCAGCACCTGCAGCATCGCGACCCGGTCGCCGACGCCCTCGCCGAGGCCGATGATGCCGCCGCAGCAGACGCCGATGCCGGCCTCGCGGACCCGCTCCAGGGTATTCAGGCGATCCGCGTAGGTGCGGGTCGAGACGATCTTGTCGTAATAGTCCGGCCCGGTATCGAGGTTGTGGTTGTAGGCGGTGAGCCCCGCCTCGGCCAGGCGCTCGGCCTGGCTGGCGGTCAGCATGCCCAGCGTGACGCAGGCCTCCATCCCGAGGCCGCGCACGCCCCGCACCATGTCCAGCACGGAGTCGAATTCCGCGCCGTCCCGCGGGCTGCGCCAGGCCGCGCCCATGCAGAAGCGGGTCGCGCCGTTGGCCTTGGCGGCGGCGGCTTCGGCCAGCACCGTCTCCACCGGCATCAGGCGCTGGCGCGGCAGGCCGGTGCCCTTGTGGTGGGCCGATTGCGAGCAGTAGCCGCAATCCTCCGGGCAGGCGCCCGTCTTGATCGAGAGCAGGCTCGCGCGCTGGACGTCGCTGGGGTCGTTGTGGGCCCGATGCACGCCTGCGGCCCGATACACCAGATCAAGCAACGGCAAATCGTGGATCGCGCGGATCTCGGCCACGCTCCAGTCGTGGCGGAAATCGGAGGCGTGCGGGTCGGCGGCTTGGCTCATGATGTCTTCTTGAGTGGGATCGGTGGCCAAAATCAAGCGCCCTGCGGGCCGCCGCCATCCGGTGCGGAGGCGGCGGCGCCCGCGTCAGTGCGTCGGCTCGCCGGCCGAGACCTTGGCGGTCCAGTCGTCGAAGGCGATGACCTTCTGGCGCTGCTCGCCCAGGCGCTCGATGCGCAGGACCATCTCGTCGCCGGCCTTGAGGTAGCGCGGCGGCTTCATGCCCAGGCCGACACCGGGCGGGGTCCCGGTGGTGATCACGTCCCCGGGCTCCAGCAGCATGAAATGCGACGCGTAGGCCACGAGCTGGGGCACGTCGAAGATCATGGTCGCGGTCGAGCCGGTCTGGCGACGCTCGCCGTTCACGTCGAGGCTCATGGCGAGGTTCTTGAGGTCGGGGATTTCGTCCAGCGTCACCAGCCAGGGGCCCAGCGGCCCGAAGGTCGGCGCGCTCTTGCCCTTGGTCCAGGTCGGGCCGCGCTCCAGCTGCCACTCGCGCTCGGAGACGTCGTTGCAGATGCAGGCGCCCGCCACGTAGTTCAGCGCCTCGTTGGCGTGGACGTAGCTCGCCCGGCGGCCGATCACCACGGCGAGCTCCACCTCCCAGTCGGTCTTGGCCGAGCCCTTGGGGATGATCACCGTGTCGTTCGGCCCGCACAGGCTGGACGGCGCCTTGTTGAAGATGATCGGCTCGGCCGGGATCGGCGAGTTGGTCTCGGCGGCGTGGTCGGCGAAGTTGAGGCCGATCGCGATGACGTTGCGGGTGCCGCCGACGCAGGGGCCGAGCCGCACGTCGTCCGGAAGCTTCGGCAGCTTCTCGGTATCGAGGGCCCGCAGCCGGGCGAGCGATTCGGGCGCCAGCGCCGGGCCGGCAATGTCGCGCACGATGCTCGACAGATCGCGCAGGCCCCCCTGCGCATCCACGAGGCCGGGCTTCTCGTCGCCGCTCGGGCCGTGCCGGAAGAGCTTCATCGCCGCGACTCCTCATCCTTCCCTGGAACCGGTCTACGCCGGGCGCCGGGACCATGGCCGGGCAGGACCGCCGGTGCAAGCGCCGCCGGATCCGGAGATGCCCGCACGGGGTGTCACAACTTGGTCACATCGTGGCAAAAAAGTGCAGGTTCCAACGGCGATAGATTTATTGTTCATTGCCCCGGTGAATCCGCGAACAACTGTCGGGCCGGTGAGAAGTCAGAATTCGATATGACGGCGCGCAATAAATCGCCCTGCAGATTTTCGCTTCATCAATGGCCTTGGCGCCGGCCCGAATAGAAATCGTCATTGCGATCGACCCGGGGAAACCGGCACCATGTCGGAAAGGGCGCCGGACCGGGACACAAGGTCGAATCAGGACGCCCCAGCAAACCAACCGGTTCGGGGGGACAGATGAGCGGGACAATGCGCGCGGCGGTGCTCGCGGCTGCTGTGGCGGCGCTCGGCGCCGGGGAGGCCCGGGCCGGAGCGTTCGGCATCCGGGAGCAGAGCACCCAGGCCCAGGGCCTGTCCTTCGCGGGCGCGGCCGCCGGTTCCGGCGGCGTCTCGTCGATGTTCTGGAACCCCGCCACCATCACGATGAACCCGGGCTTCGTCGCGGAGCAGAACCTCACCTATATCGGTCTCTCCTCCGAGATCCGGACCGCGCCCGGGACCAATCCCGGCTTCGCGGGTCTGGGCGGCTCCGGCGATATCGGGCAGGGCGCCGTGGTGCCCGCGGGCGCGACCTCCTACCAGCTCAACGACCGCCTGTGGCTCGGCCTCTCCACGGGCGCGCCCTTCGGCCTGGTCACCAAGCCGAACCAGGTCTGGGCCGGCGAGGTCTACGGCCGCTCGTCCCGGATCTTCACGCTGGCGTTCAATCCGGTGATCGGCTTCAAGGTCAACGAGTGGCTGTCGCTGGCCGCCGGCCCGAACATCGAGTATTTCCGGCTGACCCTGCGGCAGGCGCTGCCGATCCCCGGCATCGCGCCGACCCTGTATCCGAGCTCGTTCCTGAAGGGCGAATCCTGGGGCGTCGGCTTCACGGCGGGCGCCACCCTGACGCCCCGCGACGGGACCGTGATCGGCATCGGCTACCGCTCGTCGGTGCATCACGACATCGACGGCTCCATCGGCGTGCCGCTGGTGGCGCTGGCGCCGCTCGCCGGCCAGGTCCGCGCCAAGCTCAACACGCCGGACAAGCTCAGCGTCGGCCTCGTCCAGGCGATCTCACCGGTCGCCCGGCTCAATCTCGGCTTCGAATGGGATCAGTGGTCCAGGCTCGGCACGATCGGGATCGTGTCGAACCGCCTCGGCCTGCCGGTCAGCAACCTGCCGCTGAACTACAAGGACGGCTACACCTACTCGATCGGTGCCGAATACGACGCGGCGCCCAACCTGACCCTGCGCACCGGCTTCGCCTACGAATCCTCGCCGATCGACTTCCGCAACCGCTCGGTGCGGCTGCCCGACGGCGACCGCTACATCGCCTCCGTGGGCGCGAGCTACCGCTGGAACGAGCGCCTGACCCTGAACCTGGCCTATTCGCACTTCTTCCTCAACCGCTCGCGCATCCTCGCGGGGGTCGGGCGCGACTACAACGTCAGCAACATCGCCTTCGCGGGCGTGGTCGATTCCAGCGCCGACATCGTCTCGGTGGGCTTCCGCTACATGTTCGGCGCCCCGCCCGCGGCCGCACCGGCGCCGCTGATCCGGAAGTACTGAGCGGGTCGTTCGGCCGCCCATATCGTCGCGGGCGGAGAGCGAAGGGCGCCAAGCCCGCGCGGCTGCGGTGATCACACATCGCTGCCGGACAAGAACCAAGGCCAACCCCAGACGCGCCTCCCTCCCCCCTCTGCGGGGGAGGGTGGGCCGGCCGTCAGGCCGGGTCGGGAGAGGGGAACCCCGGTTCAGCAGGGGACGCGACCGGCATGACGGGCCGAGCCCTGTTCTGCCGCGTCGCTCCCCTCTCCCGACCCCCTTCGGGGGCCACCCTCCCCCGCAGAGGGGGGAGGGAAGGCGCGTGTCGGCCTCGGAGAGACGTCCCTCGCGCCTGCCCGGCGGGTTCCCCTCAGGCGCGCATCCGCACGTAGGTGCCGGGGGCCGGGCCCAGCGACGGCAGCGCGTCGCCACCCGGTTGGCGCGCCGGGACCCGCTCGGGGGCCTGGGCCTCGATCCACTGGAACCAGTAGGGCCACCACGAGCCCTTGGTCTCGACCGCCGCCGCGATCCAGTCCTTCAGCGCGCCCTTGACCGGGCCGCCGGTCCAGTAGCCGTATTTCGGCTTGGACGGCGGGTTGATCACCCCGGCGATGTGGCCGGAGCCGGCCAGGACGTAATCGACCTTGCCGCCGAAGGTCTTCGAACCCTCGAAGACCGAGATCGCCGGGGCGATGTGGTCCTCTCGGGTGGCCAGGTTGAAGACCGGCACCTGGACCTTCTTCAGGTCCAGCCGGACGTTGCCGATCACCATCCGGCCCTTGGCCAGCGCGTTCTCGAGATAGCAGTTGCGCAGGTAGAAGGCGTGGTTCGCCGCCGGCATCCGGGTGGCGTCCGAGTTCCAGTACAGCAGGTCGAACGGGGTCGGCGCCTTGCCCTTGATGTAGTTGTTCACGAAGTACGGCCAGATCAGGTCGTTCGGCCGCAGCATGTTGAAGGCGTTGGCCATACGGGTGCCCTCCAGGTAGCCCCGCTCGGCCATGCGGGCCTCGATCTGGCGGATCTGATCCTCGTCGGCGAACACCTTGAGGTCACCCGCATGGGTGAAGTCGACCTGGGTGGTCAGCAGGGTCGCGCTCTTGATCCGCCGGTTGCCCGTGGCGGCCTGCATGGCGAGCGTCACGGAGAGCAGGGTGCCGCCCACGCAGTAGCCGGCCGCATGCACCTCGCTCTCGCCCGTGGCGACGCCGATCGCGTCGATCGCCGCCTCGATGCCCTCGCGCATGTAGGACTCGAAGTCCTTGTCGGCGTGGCGCGCATCCGGGTTCACCCAGGAGATGCAGAACACCGTCAGCCCCTGATCGACCATCCATTTCAGGAAGCTCTTCTGGGGGTTGAGGTCGAGGATGTAGTATTTGTTGATCCAAGGCGGCACCATCAGGAACGGGCGCTTGAGCACGGTCTCGGTGGTTGGCGCGTACTGGATCAGCTCGATCAGGTCGTTGCGGAACACCACCTCGCCGGGGGTCACCGCGATGTTGCGGCCGACCTCGAACCCGCTCGGATCGGTCTGGCGGACGCGCAGCTGCCCGCCGCCGGCCGCCAGATCCTCCTCGTACATCTTGAGGCCGCGCACGAGGTTGGCGCCGCTCTCCTGCAGGGTGTGGCGGATCAGCTCCGGGTTTGTCGGCAGGAAGTTCGACGGCGACAGCATGCTGGTGAGCTGGCGCAGGTAGAACTGCGCCTTGTGGCGGGTGTGCTCGTCGATGCCCTGGGCCTCGTCGACCAGGCTCTCGGCCCAGCGGGTCGCGATCAGGTAGCCCTGCTTGATGAAGTCGAAATACGGGTTGCTCGACCACTCCGCGTCGCTGAACCGGCCGTCCCGGGGCTCGGGCACCGCCACCGGATCGGCCTTCTGGCCCTGGAGGCGCAGGTAGGTCGTGCCCCAGAGCGTCAGGAACGCCTGGGACAGCTTGGCCTGGGCCTCGGCGCTGCGGTTCGGGTCCGAGAGCCACGCCTCGGCAACCTGACCGAGCGTCTTGATCGCCTCGTTGATCTCCCCGGTCGGGCCGTTGGCCTGGGCTTCGGGCGTGAGCATGCGGGCGGCACTGCGCCCGAGCGCCTCCACGAATTGTCCCGCGTTGCGCGACAGGGCCTCGATATCCGGCATCGGCGGCGTGGGGATGCCCTCCGGCAGGACGCCGTTGGTCAGGGAAGTCCGTGCGGCAGCCTGGTCCGGCGCCTGCGTCCGCGGGCTCGTCACGCGTGCCTCCCTGTGTGGTGTTTCGGCTCGACTGAGCATGAGCCTCGTTTCCGACAAATTAGGGAGCGAGCGAGTGGTTGCACCAGCCCGGCCGCGCATGTCGCCGAAACATCCGCGCGTTCTTCTCATACCTTTGTGCCCATGCGCCGCGCCTTCCTGAACCCCGCCCCATCGACCGCCCGGCTGCCCGGCGCGCCGGCACCGGCCCGGCTGCTCGTCCTCGCGCTGCTGGCGCCGCCGCTCGCCGCCTGCTCGGGGGATGCGGTGCGCACGCTCGCCACCGATGCCGGTTACGGGCCCCGGGTCGTGGCCGCGCCGGATTTCGTGACCGAGTCGCGCAGCAAGGAGCCGCCGGCCTTCATGCCGGTGGGCGTCGATGCGCCCAAGCGCCCCGTCCGGGCCAAGTCGGCCGAGGGGCAGAAGGCGCTGGAGGCCGAGCTCGAAGGCGCCCGCGGCCGCAACCAGAGCCGCGGCCGCGCCGCCGAGAGCGCCGGGCGCGGGGCGGCGGCCACGATCAAGCCGGCCCCCGCCGCGGCGCAATAACACGGCCGATCCGGCTCGGATTTTTGTGAGTCGGCGGCGGCGCGCATCTCTGATAGAGCGATTCGTTCGCGCGCCCGCCATAAACGAGAGACGCCAGATTCGGGACGCGCCGATGGACACGCCGATGACCGATTTCCACCGCATCAAGCGCCTGCCGCCCTACGTGTTCGAGCAGGTCAACCGGATCAAGGCAACCGCCCGAGCTCAGGGCGCCGACATCATCGATCTCGGCATGGGCAACCCGGACCTCGACGCCCCCAAGCACGTCATCGCCAAGCTGTGCGAGACGGCGGGCCGTCCGCGGACCGACCGCTATTCCGCCTCCAAGGGCATCGCCGGCCTGCGCCGCGCCCAGGCCGGCTATTATCAGCGCCGCTTCGGCGTGAGCCTCAACCCCGACACCCAGGTCGTGGCGACTTTGGGCTCGAAGGAGGGCTTCGCCAACATGGCCCAGGCGATCACCGCCCCGGGCGACGTCGTGCTGGTGCCGAACCCGAGCTACCCGATCCACGCCTTCGGCTTCCTGATGGCCGGCGGCGTGATCCGCTCCGTCCCGGCCGAGCCGACCCCGGCGATGTTCCCGGCCCTCGAGCGGGCCATGCGCCACTCGATCCCGAAGCCGGTCGCCCTGGTGGTCTGCTACCCGTCGAACCCGACCGCCTACGTGGCCGATCTCGATTTCTATCGGGACCTCGTGGCCTTCGCCAAGCAGCACGAGCTGATCCTGCTCTCGGACCTCGCCTACGCGGAGGTCTATTTCGACGGCAAGCCGCCGCCCTCCGTCCTGCAGGTCCCGGGCGCGATCGACTGCACGGTAGAGTTCACCTCCCTGTCGAAGACCTATTCCATGGCCGGCTGGCGCATGGGCTTCGCGGTGGGCAACGAGCGGCTGCTGGCGGCGCTCTCCCGGGTGAAGTCGTATCTCGATTACGGCGCCTTCACGCCGATCCAAGTCGCCGCCACCGCGGCCCTCAACGGCCCGGACGACTGCATCGACGAGATGCGGGCGACCTACCGCAAGCGCCGCGACGCGCTGGTGGAATCCTTCGGCAAGGCCGGCTGGACCATCCCGGCGCCGGCGGCCTCGATGTTCGCCTGGGTGCCGATCCCCGAGCGCTATCGGGAGATGGGCAGTCTCGAATTCTCGAAGCTGCTGCTCGAGAAGTCCGACGTCGCCGTGGCGCCGGGCATCGGCTTCGGCGAGTTCGGCGACGAGTATGTCCGCATCGCCCTGGTCGAGAACGAGCAGCGGATCCGGCAGGCCGCCCGCAACATCCGCCGGTTCTTCGACGGCGGCGACAAGACCCTGCACAACGTCGTGCCGATGGCCCGGGCCGTCTGAGATCGGGGACGGCTTCAAGGCCTTGATTTCACAAGCTCGCTCGCAGCCGAACCGATGTCCGCTTCGGCTGCGAGCGCCTCCAGCCCGATTGTTGCCGCCGTGCGACAGGCCCCGTCAAAGGGCCGCCCATCCCCCGCCGGCGCTTGTCAGAGCGGATCGCGATGCGCAGGGTCCGGCGCGGGGGTCCTCCCGCGTCCCGAGAGTTGCATGCGCCGCCTGAACCTCATCGCCGCCCTGCTGCTCGCCGCCGCGGCCTCGGCCTGTGCGCCGAACCCGATCATCGCCCGGGATCCGGTGCCGGCCCCGGGCCCGACCGATGTCTACGCCTGCGATTCCAAGCCGTTGCCGGTCAACGCCTTCATGTCGGATTGCCGGCCGGTGCCGGCGAGCCCGCAGGTCGTCCTGCGCGCCCGCGGCTGAGCCGGCGCTCCAGGTTCCGGTAACCGGACGGCCCGCAAGCGCCGGACAGGCCGTCCGCGATAAGCTAGAGTGTAGGCCTGACGCCGGCCCGGCCGGCCCCGTGACGGAGCATCGCGTGAGCACCAAGACCCTGATCGCCGCCGGATTGCTCGGCCTCGTCGCCCAGGGCGCCGCCGCCGAGCCGGCCTTCCCGCCGGGTGTCCCGCAGCCGCGCGCCTACGTGTTCACCGCCCCCAACGGCCCCTCGGTCCTGCAGGCCGACGGCTGCTGCCAGGTGATCGTGCCGCCGGGCCGCCCCGATCTCGCGGTGCCGCCGGTCCCGGTGGCCGAGATCATGAACGGCGGCGGCTTCGGCTATTCCGGGTTCGACTACTACAACGACCAGATCACCGAGGGCCGGTTCGGCGCGCAGCGGCGCCCGAAGGAGTTCGTGATCGCCCCGTCCTACATCGTCCCGCCGCGCTACTGAGCCGGCCCGGCCGGGGCCTCAATCCTTGTGCGGATCGTGGCCCCAGTTCATCAGCGACATCCGCCACGGGGAATCGGGGTCCTTGCGGGCCTCGCCGCCCTGCTTGAGATGGCGGTGGACGTAGCCCACGACCTTGCGCATGGCGGCGTAGTCGTCGTCGGTCAGGTCCGCCTTCTTCTTGTCCTTGATCGCCAGGATGCGCCGGCCCATCTCGTGGCCGGTCGATTCATCGCCGTCCTTCTTCTGGCCGACCTCCTGGCTCGCCGCGCCGTCGAGGTGCTTGCGCAGGGCCGCAGGCGTCATGTTGACGGCCTCGCTGAATTCGCTCCACGTCTTCGCGTGATCGTCGTCCGCCATCCTGGTCGCCTCCGCGTTCCGGCCTGATCCGTGGCGGACAACGCGCGGCCTGCGCGGTCGCTCGCACGCATCCCTGCGGTCGGGCGCCGCACGCTTCGGTCATCGGCGGGCCCCCGCCGTTTACAGGGCGGCCCCCGGACGGTATCACCCCGGCCCGACCCTTCACCCCAAGTTCCGAAAAACCAAATGCGCGCCGAGATCGAGCAAGCCTCGGATGCCGCCAAGCAGTCTATAGGGCTGCTGAGGAGGCATCTTTGACTGGGATACCGTCGATAAACGCCTCGCGGAGCTGAACGCGGCGTCCGAGAACCCCGACCTGTGGAACGACGCCGACGCCGCGCAGAAAGTCATGCGCGAGCGCCAGCAGCTCGACGAGGCGGTCACCTCCATCCGCAAGCTGGAGCGCGACCTCGAGGACGGCGCGACGCTGATCGAGCTCGGCGAGATGGAGGGCGACGAGGCCTCGATCCGCGAGGGCGAGGCCGCGATCCTCGCCGTCGAGAAGGAGGCCGCGAGCCGCCAGGTCGAGACCCTGCTCTCGGGCGAGGCCGACGCCTTCGACACCTATCTCGAAGTCCATGCCGGTGCCGGCGGCACCGAGAGCCAGGACTGGGCCAACATGCTCCAGCGCATGTACGCCCGCTGGGCCGAGCGCCGGAAGTACAAGGTCGAGATCGTCGAGTGGTCGGACGGCGAAGAGGCCGGGATCAAGGGCGCCACGCTCCTGATCAAGGGCCACAACGCCTATGGCTGGCTCAAGACCGAGTCCGGCGTGCACCGGCTGGTGCGGATCTCGCCCTACGATTCCAGCGCCCGGCGGCATACCAGCTTCGCCAGCGTCTGGGTCTACCCGGTGATCGACGACCGGATCGAGATCGAGATCAAGGAATCCGACTGCCGGATCGACACCTACCGGTCGTCCGGCGCCGGCGGCCAGCACGTCAACACCACCGACTCGGCGGTGCGCATCACCCACAATCCGACTGGGATCGTGGTGGCGTGTCAGCAGGAGCGCTCGCAGCACAAGAACCGCGCCACGGCGTGGAACATGCTGCGCGCCCGGCTCTACGAGGCGGAGCTGAAGAAGCGCGAGGAGAAGGCCAACGCCGAGGCGGCGGCCAAGACCGATATCGGCTGGGGTCACCAGATCCGGTCCTACGTGCTCCAGCCCTATCAGCTGGTGAAGGACCTGCGCACCGGCACCCAGTCCACCGATCCGGACGCGGTGCTCGACGGCGCCCTCGACCCGTTCATGGAGGCCTCCCTGGCCCAGCGGGTCTATGGCGGCGGCGAAGAGGTCGAGGACATCGACTGATTTTTTTGTCAGTCGGGACGGCTGCCGCATCCCCATGCGTCTCCCTCCCCCCTTTTCGGGGGAGGGTGGCCCGCGAAGCGGGTCGGGAGAGGGGAGCGACAATTCCGGACACGTCGCGACAGGCGTGAAATCCTGAACCGTCGCGCTGCCCCCTTTCTCGACCCTGCCTGACGGTCGGCACCCCCTTCCCCGCGGAGGGGGGAGGGAAGGAGGTGGTGTTTCCGACGCCTGCTGCCGACTTGGTTCGGTGATCCCCGCACCTGATCGGGGGCGCCGCTGCCCCTCAATACCCCAACGCCGCCCCGTCCTTGCGCGGATCGGAGCCCGCGACCAGCGTGCCGCTCGCGCGGTCGATCCAGATGATCTGGCCGCCGCCGAGGGGCAGGGGCGCGCGGATCGCCGGGTGGCCGCGCGCGATCAGGCCGGCCATCGCGGCGTCGGAGATGCCGCCCTCCAGCTCCAGGCTGCCGCCATAGGCGAAGCTGCGCGGGGCATCGAGGGCCGCCTGCACGTCGAGGCCCCGGTCGAGGATGCCCGACAGCAGCTCGACATGGCCCATCGCCTGGTAATGGCCGCCCATCACGCCGAACGGCGCGACCGCCTGGCCGTCCTTCATGAGCATGCCCGGGATGATCGTGTGCATCGGCCTTTTGCCGGGCCCGACGCTGTTCGGGTGTCCGGCCTCCGTGCGGAACGACAGGCCGCGGTTGTGCAGCAGCACGCCGCTCTCGGGCGCCAGGATGCCCGATCCGAAGCCCTGGAACACGGAGTTGATCAGGGAGAGCGCGTTGCCGTCCCGGTCGACCACGCAGAGATAGACCGTATCCTTGTGGGCCCGCTCCTCCGCGATCTCCCGGGCGATCTCGGGATAGATCTCGGGCGGCCGGGCCCGGCTCATGTCGATCGCCCCGTGGGCGGCAGCCTTCCAGGCATCCGACAGCAGGTGCTCCACCGGCACCCGGGCGAGGTCGGCATCGCCGAACAGCACGTCCCGGTGGTGATAGGCCTGCTTGCAGGTCTCGGCGAACAGGTGGAGCCGGTCGAGGTCCGACAGGGCGCCGACATCGTGATGCGACAGCACGTTCAGCATCATCAGCGCGGCCAGCCCCTGGCCGGCGGGCGGGCACTCGTAGACGTCGTAGCCGCGGTAACGGGTCGAGACCGGGGTGACCACGTCCGGGCGGGCGGCGGCGAAATCATCCGCTGTGTGCAGGCCGCCGAGCTCGGTGAGCCGGCCGACCATGTCGTCGGCCACGGGCCCTTCATAGAAGCCGCGCGGGCCTTCCTCGGCGATGCGCCGGAGCGTGGCGGCGAGCTTCGGCAGGCGGAAGACGCTGCCGATCGCCGGGGCCGCTCCGCCGGGCAGGTAGGTCGCGGCGGCGTGGGGATCGCCCGCGACCCTGGCGACGTTGCGCTGCCAGTCCCAACCGACGCGCTGCTGGATCACGAAGCCGTCCTCGGCATAGCCGATCGCCGGCTGGAGCAGCTCACCCAGCGAGCGCGTGCCGTGCTGGCGCACCAGCAGGTCCCAGGCCCCGACCGCCCCCGGGACCGTCACCGCGTGCGGCGAGGTCGGCGTGATGGCGACGCCGTGCTCGGCGTACCAATCGGGCGTGGCCGCGGCGGGTGCCCGCCCGGAGCCGTCCAGCGCGATCGGCGTCTTGGCGCCGGCCGGGGCGTAGAGCGCGAAACAATCGCCGCCGATGCCGGTCATCAGCGGATCGACCACGCATTGCACCGCCACCGCGGCGATGCCGGCATCGATGGCGTTGCCGCCCGCGCGCAGGACCTCGATGGCCGCCAGGGTCGACAGCGGGTGCGAGGTCGCGACGGCGGCGTTGGCGGCGTAGACCGGGGAGCGCCCGGGTGCGGAGAAATCTCTCACGGGAAATCCTGTCCAGTGCGATTGAGCCGCGCGGTGTTCTGCGCCGCGCGGCCGGAGAGGCGGCGGCGCGCCCCCTAGCCTCGCCCTCCCGGCGCGGGTTGACGCTGTATCATGTATTCAAGAGGGCCGCAGCGCCGGATAGGCGCGCCGATGCAGGCTCCGTGCCCGCGCAATCGCAGGGTGGGGATCGTCACGCGGACGAACATCCCGTGCCGGGCGGCCGACCAGGGCCCGTGTGTTCGCATAGGCCATGCACGCAGGCGTTGCGGCCGAAAATTTCCGTTGGATGGAGCCCGGCGGACGAGTCAATTTTATCGGAATTTGGAAGACCTTCGCAGGCCTCCACGGCGCAGAAGCCGGCCGATGGATCGAACACCGATGACAGCCGCGACGAGCCAGCGACACGTCATCGTGCTGCCGGCGCTCTGCTGGAACGTCCGCAGGCCGGATTTCTACGCGGTCACCGCCGACGTCACGCCGGAGGGCATCCGGCTGCGCTCCTCGGCCCGCGTTGCGGCCGGTGAGGAGCTGACCTGCAGCATCCGCCATATCGGCCTGCTGGAGGTGCGGATCACCCAGGTCGCGAACCCGGACTTCGTCGTCCGGGTTCGGGGCGGACGCGCGGCTCTCAACGGGCTGGCCCGGGAGTTCATGACGCTGGCGCGTGCGCAGAACCGCCATCCGGAGCCGGTCCGCGTGCATCACCGCATCGTGCCGGCGCAAAAGACTGTCGAGATCACGCTCGAATGCGGCCTGGCCTTCCCGGGGCACGTCCTCAACGTCTCCGCGTCCGGCATCGGCCTGCTGCTCGACCGGGCGCTGGAGCTCGGCGAGACGATCCGGGTCGGCGCCCGGGCCGCCCGGGTCGTCCGCCAGTTCGAGCACGGGATCGGGGCCGCCTTCCTGGAGCCGTTCGCGCCGGAGGCGGTCCACGCGGCCATGACCCTCTGAGCCGCGGGCCCTCGCGGAGCCGCGGGATCGGCGCTACATCCTGCGCAGAACCCGCGAAGGATTTCCGATGAAGCGCCTGCTCGCCGCTCCCCTCGTCTCGTCCCTGGCCGTCCTTCCCGCTGCGCTCGCGCTGCTGCCGCAGGCGGCTCTGGCCCATCCCGGCCACGGCGCTGCCATCGGCGCGGAGGCCGGCTTCCTGCACCCGCTGATGGGGGCCGACCACGTCCTGGCGATGGTGGCGGTCGGCCTGCTGGCCGCCCTCCGCGGCGGACGGGCGCTCTGGGCTCTGCCCCTGTCCTTCCTGGTGCTGATGAGTGCCGGCGCGGGCCTCGGCATGGCCGGCGTGGCGCTGCCCTATGCGGAGACCGGGATCGCGCTCTCCATCGTGGTGTTCGGCGTGGCCGCGATCGTCGGCCTGCGGGCGCCGGTGGCGCTGCTCGCCAGCTTGGTCGGGGTGTTCGCGGTCTTCCACGGCTACGCCCACGGCGCCGAGATGCCGGAGACCGCCTCGGGCCTGTCCTTCGGCTTCGGCTTCGTGGCGGCGACCGCGCTGCTCCACGCCGCCGGCCTCGGCCTCGGCATCGCCGCGGCCCGGCTCGACGCGGCCCGGGCCGCACCGGCGCTCGGCGCCTGCGTCGCGGCGGCGGGTCTGGCCCTGCTGGCGCTTCCGGCCTGAGCGGAACCGCCCCGGTTACATCCACCCGCGTGGGCTTGATGTCACGGGCCGGCCGGGGTGACACGGCTGCGCCGAGTCCCAGGTCATGCAGGCCGCCATCGTTCCGGCGGCGAGAGGACCTCTGCATGGCAAGACTTCCGACACTCGCCTTGGCGAGCCTGCTGACGCTCGGCGCCGCCGCCCAGGCCGCCGCACCGCCCGAGCGGCTGCGGGGCACGATCGAGGCCGTCGAGAGCGGCGGCTTCACCCTCAAGACCCTGGACGGCAAGAGCGAGCGGGTGACCCTCGCGCCGGATGCCAAGGTGTCCTGGGTCGTCCCGGCCCAGCTCGACCACATCAAGGACGGCGTGTTCATCGGCACCGCCACCAAGGGCGAGCCCCCGGTGGCCCTGGAGGTGGTGCTGTTCCCGGAATCGATGCGCGGGACCGGCGAGGGCCATTACGACTGGGACGTGATCCCCGACCACACCGGGGGCACGGCGGTGAAGAGCACGATGACCAACGGCACCGTGAAGGCGGCCGCGCCCGCGTCGGACGCTCCCCGGGTGAAGAGCGCGATGACCAACGGCACCGTGAAGGCGAGCGGGACCGGCGCCGAGCGCACGCTCACGGTGGATTACGGCAAGGGCCAGTCGATGAAGATCCTGGTCCCGCCGCAGGCCCCGGTGGTCACGTTCGAGCCGGCCGATGCGGCCGCGATCTCCGCTGGCGCCAAGGCGTTCGTGTTGGCCGCGCGCGGCGAGGACGGCACGATCACGGCGCGCCGCGTCGCGGTCGGCAAGGACGGCCTGACGCCGCCCATGTGAGGCGAGCCGGGGCGGATCGCTCCGGAAACCGCACGAATCCAAATCACTGTTCCTGCCCGTACGCCCCGGCCTTCTCACGCGGCCGGGGCGTACGGTTCGTGCCCCGTTCGACAGCACCCGTGCTGCCTCAGCAAGCATATCATTACATCCGGCAAGCTGTTGCCGGCTAAGGCGTTCTGATATTGTTGCCGGGCGGCAACATCGCACAGGAACCAATTTAGCCGAGCTGAAATCTGATTGATCGGCGAAACCCGTTCGCACATGGTGATGGTGCACGGGGGCATCGCCAAGCGAGAGCCCGCAGGAGCCTGCCACCTAAGACGCAGGCCAAACCTACAAGACGTGCGGCAAGATCCGGAAAACCGGGCATGTCCGCATCATTGGGTCTCGAAGCTTTGGAGATGTCTATGAAGCTCTTGAAGAGCTCACTGCTCGGTTCCGCCACCGCGTTCGTCGCGATCGGAGCCGCACACGCCGCCGACCTTCCGGTCAAGAAGGCGGTCCCGATCGAGTACGTCCGCGTCTGCTCGGCCTACGGCGCCGGCTTCTTCTACATCCCCGGTACCGATACC
Organism: Methylobacterium brachiatum; assembly: GCF_900113845.1. Taxonomy (NCBI): domain Bacteria; kingdom Pseudomonadati; phylum Pseudomonadota; class Alphaproteobacteria; order Hyphomicrobiales; family Methylobacteriaceae; genus Methylobacterium; species Methylobacterium brachiatum. The sequence goes on from NZ_FOQW01000003.1 coordinate 331,687, forward strand.
TGCCTGCGTCTCTCCGGCCGCGCCCGGTTCGAGGGCGGCTACATGACCAGCTACTCGCGCCAGAATGGTTCGAACGTCGGCGATACCTCGGGCTACCAGGGCCGGATGCGTATCAACCTCGATGCCCGCACCCAGACCGCTTACGGCACCCTGCGCGCCTTCGTGCGCTGGGATGCCGGCGCCCGCACCGGCTATTCCGGCGTCGGTCAATCCGGGACCCAGCAGCGTATCGGCCAGGCCTATCCCGGCCTCGGAATTGATTCATTCGGTCGCGACTCGCAGTTTGCCAACGTCGATAAGGCGTTCATTCAGTTCGCCGGCCTCACCGCCGGTCGCGCCTCGTCGTTCTTCGACTTCTACGCCCACGACTTCGAGTTCGCCGGCGCCACCGCGGGTTCGGACGTCGCGTCCACCAACCTGCTCGCCTACACCGCCACCCTCGGCAACGGCCTGTCAGCCACGCTCTCGGTCGAAGATCCGGTCTTCCGCCGTTCGCCGATCTTTTCGCCCACCAATAACCCGGCTGGCATCACAAACAACTCGTCGATTGCGAACTTTGCGCAGACGAACTCGCCGGCCGAAGTATTCATTGGCTATACCAATGGTGTGCCCACTCGCTACAGCTTCGTTGACGTGATCCAACGGACGCGGATGCCCGACTTCGTCGGCGCCTTGCGCCTCGATCAGGCGTGGGGTTCAGCCCAGGTGTCGGCCGCCGTCCACGAATTGAACGTCGGCAACGTCGCCAACGGCGCCGGCACCGGCACCGGCTCCAACATCAGCATCCCGCACGCCAATAACTCTTACGGTTACGCGGTACAGGGCGGCATCAAGATCAACACCCCGTTCATCGCACCGGGCGACGCCTTATACCTGCAGGCCGCCTATGGCAGCGGCGCCCAGCTTTACACCGGCTACTCCTCGTTCAGCGGCTCTTACGCTCAGAACCCCACGACGATCCAGGGTCAGAAGTTCAGTCAGTTCTTCAACGACGCCACCATCAACCCGTTCACCGGTCAGATGGAGCGGTCGCAGAGCTTCACGGTCGTTGGCTCGTACCTGCACTACTGGACGCCGGAGTGGCGCTCGGCCGTGTTCGCCAGCTACGGCGAGATGGACTTTTCGCAGAAGGCCCGGGCGTCTCAGGGGGCAGCCTTCGCTCTGGCCAACCCGGGCGGAGCAAACTCCTTCGGTGTGAACGCTGTCGGCACGCCCGGTACGACCTTCTACAATCTCAGCGAGGCCCTGCGGGACACCTACCAGATCGTCGCCGGTGCGAGCTTGATCTGGTCGCCGGTGAAGGACCTCGATATCGGTGTCGAGGGCTTCTACACCCAGATCGGTGTCAAGAACGGCCGCGTGATCGACCGCGACAAGAGCCCGACCGCCTACGCCAACGTCGCCGGCATCAACAACGGCACCTTTGTGCCGCGCACCGCGACCCAGGACTCGGTGTCCACGTTCCGCATGCGCGTCCAGCGCGACTTCTGATCCGCTCCATCGGCGCCGGGGACCAAGCCCGGCGCCGAACCCCGTGCTCCACGGATCTCAAGGCCTGGCCCTCGGCTGGGCCTTTTTCGTTGTCGACAGGCGTGCGGAACAGATGCGCCGCCAGGCAACCGCTACTGCCGCGCCGGCCCGATCGCGGCATTGCCCGATTCCGGGGCGCGCATCGAAGCAAAGAGCCGAGGTTCCGGCGCCCTGGATCCGGGCCCCTTCGGCTCCGAAACGTGATCGTCGCGCATACGCCCCAGCCTGAGAGCCACCTACTGCGGCCAGCAGCCGGCCGGCTGCGGTGCCACCGTCTCCTCTCCTGACACGCCACGAGGCGTCGGCCGCGTGTTGTGTGCCCCGGGATTGTGAAGGATCGCGCGGCCTCAAGGGATTCGGAGGCCGACGAGGCGGCTGCCCGGGGCACCCGTCGCGACGCCACCTTCCCCAAGCTCCCGAGCGCCTTTTCTGGCCGAGGCCGCCCCTGCGCGGCCGGCATCCGCACGCCGGCCGTGTCCCGGCATGCGATCCCATGGAACCGGTGTGCCGGCCCTGCCTCGCGCGCTGTCGCGGTGCCGGGTCGACGCGCGCCGCCCGAATCGCGGAACCGATTCGTCCGAATCACGGCCGCACCGGCCTTTGCGCACCGCATTCGAGCGCTGGGGAAGCCCGGAGGCAGGCGGCTTCGTGCGGGCCGCACGCGATGGCGCCGCGCCGATATGGGCCGGCATTGGCGTCCGCCAGGTATCCGCACCTTTGCCACAGGTCGTCGAATTCGAAATCACCGGCCGCGGATACACATCGAAGATCGGCGGAGATAATTATCCGATGCGTTCTTAGTATACATCGGAATGATTGCTGCAATAATAGAGCAAAACATTTGCATGACGTTGCGAAGCTGCAACAACATAAAGCAAACATCGAAGCGATATGAAATCGATGTTGCCCATATAAGGCTCATTCCATCATATGAAACGGCATAGAGGAATCTCGGACGCGAGATATCTCTAAAATCTGCCATCAGAATTGCAGATCGAAACAAAAATCAGCGCTGCGATGACCGGATAAGTCGGGGTCGTAGTTGTTATTTGGTCTCGAAGCTTTGGAGATATCTATGAAGCTCTTGAAGAGCTCGCTGCTCGGCTCGGCCGCTGCCTTCGCGGCGGTCGGGGCAGCCCATGCCGCCGACCTGCCGGTCAAGAAGGCCGCGCCGATCGAGTACGTCCGCGTCTGCTCGGCCTACGGTGCCGGCTTCTTCTACATCCCGGGCACCGACACCTGCCTGCGCGTCTCCGGCCGCGCCCGGTTCGAGGGCGGCTACATGGCCAGCAACTCGCGTCAGACGGGCAACGGTGACACGTCGGGCTACCAGGGCCGGATGCGCATCAATCTCGATGCCCGCACGCAGACCGCCTACGGTACCCTGCGCGCCTTCGTGCGCCTCGATGCCGGCAGCCGGACCGGCTATTCCGGCATCGGCTTCTCCGGTACCCAGGCGCGTATCGGCCAAGCCTACAACGCCACGGGCGTCGACGAAGTGAACCGCTCGCAGCAATTCGTGAACGTCGACAAGGCGTTCATCCAGTTCGCCGGGCTCACCGCCGGTCGTGCCTCGTCGTTCTTCGACTTCTACGCCCACGATTTCGAGATCACCGCTTCCACCGCCGGCTCGGACAACGCGTCGACCAACCTGTTCGCCTACACGGCGACCTTCGGGAACGGCCTGTCGGCGACCCTGTCGGTCGAAGACCCGGTCTTCCGCCGCACCCCGATCTTCGCGCCGACCGGCCCGGCGACCCCGATCAGCCCCGTCTTCGTGAGCTACACCAGGGGCGCTCCGAGCGCCTTCGGCAACATCGACAGCATCCAGCGCGAGCGCCTGCCCGATTTCGTCGGCGCCCTGCGCCTCGACCAAGCCTGGGGTTCGGCCCAGATCTCGGCTGCCACGCATGAGTTGAACGTCGGCAACATCGTGCTCGGTGCACCCACCGGCAGCGGCACCGGCATCAATCTCGGGCACACCAACAGCGTCCAGGCCTGGGCGGTGCAGGGCGGCCTGAAGATCAACATGCCGTTCGTTGCGCCGGGCGACGCCCTCTATCTCCAGGGCGCCTATGCCGACGGAGCGCAGCTCTACTCCGGCTACTCGGCGTTCAGCGGCTCCTACCAGCAGACTGCAGCCACGATCCAGGGTCAGAAGTTCGTCCAGTACTTCTCGGACGCGACGATCAACCCGTTCACCGGCCAGTTGCAGACCTCGCAGACCTTCACCGCGGTCGCGTCGTACCTGCATTACTGGTCGCCGGAATGGCGCTCGGCCTTCTTCGGCTCCTACGGCGAGCAGAGCTTCTCCCAGGGGGCGCGTCTTGCCCAGGGCGCGGCCTTCAACGTCGCGAGCACGCTCGCCGGCAGCAATCCCTACTCCACCAACGCCGTCGGCGTCCCGGGCACGCGGTTCTACCAGCTCAGCCAGGCCCTGCGGGATACCTACCAGTTCGTCGCCGGTGCGAGCCTGATCTGGTCGCCGGTGAAGGACCTCGATATCGGCCTCGAAGGCTACTACACCCAGATCGGCCTGAAGAGCGGCCGGGCGATCGACCTCGACAAGAATCCGGGCGCCTACAGCGCGGCTGGAATTACCGGTATCAACGCCGGCACCTTCGTGCCGCGCACCGCGACCCAGGACTCGATCTCGCAGATCCGGTTCCGCGTCCAGCGCGACTTCTAGTCCGCGATATCGGTGCCGAGGCTTCGGTCTCGGCACCCGTCCTCGTGCATCTCGACTTTCAAGGCCCGGCCCTGTGCCGGGCTTTTTTTACGCCGGCATCGCGGCGGCGATTGAGCGTGCCGGATCCCGCGGCGCTGGCATCGCTGGGTCGCGGGCGGTCACCGGCTTCGCGAGCCGTCCTGCCGTGCATCGCCCCGGCCGGGCCCTGCGTCGCCATCATTCGCAACGATGTCCACCCGATTCGGTTCAGCGCATCGGAATCGGATAGGGCGGGTCCTCCGGCAGCAGAACGGAGGTCGGATTTTCGCGCCAAGTCGATCATGACAGCCGAGACCAGTAATATCGGTTGCAGCGCTCATAATCGATCGCATAACGAGTTTATTTATCCCTCATAGCTTCGGTTTGAGCATTAAAGCCATATATATTATCTAAATTTAGAGCAATTAGACAAAATTTGTTTTGCTGCAACACATTCAAATGCATTCCGAATTGCTTCCTTGCGACAGTTGTCCAAACGATATTTGTCGGACAAATCTAGCCCATCATGGAATGGGCGTGAAAATCCCCATCGTTGGATCATGACCTGCGTGGGTGACGCCGGAATAACGGTCTGCACCCGTGGGCCCGGCCGGAGCGACACGCGTTCGACGCGCAAATATTGGGGCCGTTGATGAGACTGGTGGCGTATGCTTTGCTCGGATCGACCGTCGCCTGCGCGGCGGCCGGATCCGCCCGTGCGGCCGACCTGCCGGTCAGGAAGGCCGGGCCAATCGAGTATGTCCGCGTCTGCTCGGCCTACGGCGCCGGCTTTTTCTACGTCCCGGGCACCGATACCTGCCTGCGGGTCTCCGGCCGCGCCCGGTTCGAGGGCGGCTACATCACCAGCTATACCCGCCAGGCCGGCACCAACAGCGGCGACACGTCGGGTTATCGAGGGTTGCTGCGCATCAACCTCGATGCCCGCACCCAGACCGCCTACGGCACCCTGCGCGCCTTCGTGCGCCTCGATGCCGGCAGCCGGGCGGGGGCGGCCGGTGTGGGGCGCTCCGGCACCCAGGAGCGCCTCGGCCTGGCCTATATCGGGACCGGCGTCGACGAGAACGGCCGCGTGCAGCAGGTGATGAATGTCGACAAGGCGTTCATCCAGTTCGCCGGGCTCACCGCCGGTCGCGCCTCGTCGTTCTTCGACTTCTACGCCCACGATTTCGAGCTCTCCAGCGCGACCGCCGGCTCGGATGTCGCCTCCACCAACCTGCTCGCCTACACGGCGACCTTCGGCGGCGGGCTGTCGGCGACCCTGTCGGTGGAAGATCCGGTCTTCCGGCGTACGCCGATCTTCGCGCCATCGGGGGGCACGTCGCCGGTCGCCCCGGTCTTCGTGGGCTACACGCGCGGCGTTCCGTCGAGCTTTGCCAATATCGACAGCATCCAGCGCGAGCGTCTGCCCGATGTCGTCGGCGTCCTGCGCCTCGATCAGGCCTGGGGCTCGGCCCAGATCTCGGCTGCCACGCACGAGCTGAACGTCGGCAACATCGCGCTCGGCACCGGCGCGAACGCCGCCGTCGCGCACACCAAGAGCGTCCAGGGCTGGGCGGTGCAGGGCGGTGTGAAGCTGAACGCGCCGTTCGTCGCGCCGGGCGACGTCCTCTACCTGCAGGGCGCCTATGGCGACGGCGCGCAATTCTACACCGGCTATTCGACCTTCAGCGGCTCAGCCGGCCAGAGCCCCGCGACGATCCAGGGCCAGAAATTCCAGCAGTTCTTCTCCGACGCGACGATCGACCCGGTCACCGGCCAGCTGCAGACCTCGCAGAGCTTCACTGCGGTGGCGTCGTACCTGCATTACTGGTCGCCGGACTGGCGCTCGGCCGTCTTCGGCTCCTACGGCGAGCAGAGCTTCGGCCGTGGCGCCCGTCTCGCACAGGGCGCGGCCTTCAACGTCGCGAGCACGCTCGCCGGCAGCAATCCCTTCGGCGCCAATGCCGTCGGCGCGCCGGGCACGCGGTTCTACCAGCTCAGCCAGGCCCTGCGGGACACCTACCAGTTCGTCGCCGGCGCGAGTCTGATCTGGTCGCCGGTGAAGGACCTCGATATCGGTCTCGAGGGCTACTACACCCAGATCGGCCTGAAGAGCGGCCGGGCGATCGACCTCGACAAGAGCCCGACGGCTTATTCCGCGGCCAACATTGCCGCGATCAACGCCGGCACCTTCGTGCCGCGCACCGCGACCCAGGACTCGGTCTCGCAGATCCGGTTCCGCGTCCAGCGCGACTTCTGATTCGATCCCTCAGCGCCGGGCCTTCTTCGCCGGAGGGGCCGCGGCGCGCGGCCCCCGTCCGCGGATCCGGTCCGCCTGAGCGTCCGCCCAGACCTGGCTCCGTCGCCGGCCGGGCTCGGCTGGCCTTTGCGATGGGCGGGCGTGCCCGTGCGTTGGCCGAATGTCATCCGATTATCGCGCGAGCGTTATTGCATAGTTCTAAGATATATAAGTTCGCATTCGACGCGAACTGACCAATTATTATCGAATGATGTCGAATATTTTTGAACAAGAAGCCATATGTATTTTGTTGCGGATCCGCAACAAGATGATGAATGTGTGTGTCGGTCGTGGAATGAACGTTGCTAGCTAAAAGAACGGATCGCAGAATGATCCGTGAAAGATGAGTCTCGGGCGTTTTGCTCCGAAAAAATCTTCCATCTCACATAAGAAAATCAAATCAAACCTGCGTTCGGCAGGGAAAACGGGAAGCGTTGCCGTCCTCGGCTTCAAACTTCTGGGGGTCTTGATGAATGTGTTGAAGCGTTCCCTGCTGGGTTCTGCCGCCGCGCTCGCGGCGGCCGGATCCGCCCACGCCGCCGACCTGCCGGTCAAGAAGGCGGCCCCGATCGCGTATGTCCGGGTCTGCTCCGCCTTCGGGGCCGGCTTCTTCTACATCCCGGGGACCGATACCTGCCTGCGCATCTCGGGCCGGGCCCGGTTCGAGGGGGCCTACCAGACCTCGTCCAGCCGCCAGCCGGGCGCTGTCGGCGACACGTCGGGCTACCGGGGGTTGGCGCGCTTCAACCTCGATGCCCGCACCCAGACCGCCTACGGCACCCTGCGCGCCTTCGCGCGCCTCGACGCCGCCTCGCGCACGGGCGTCATCCATTCCGGCACGATGCTGCGCATCGGCCAGGCCTACGGCGCCACCGGCGTCGATGAGGCCGGCCGCGTGCAGCAATACGTGAACGTCGACAAGGCGTTCATCCAGTTCGCCGGCCTCACCGCCGGTCGCGCCTCGTCGTTCTACGATTTCTACGCGCACGACTTTGAGTTCTACGGCGCCACGTCCGGCTCGGACAACGCGTCGACCAACCTGCTCGCCTACACGGGCACCTTCGGGAACGGCCTGTCGGCGACCGTGTCGATCGAGGATCCGGTCTTCACCCGCTCGCCGGTCTTCGCGCCGTTCACGAACGCCGCCGCGGTCACGCCCGTCTTCGTCGGCTACACCAACGACGTGCCGTCCCGCTACGGCAACGTCGACACCGTCCAGCGCTCGCGGCTGCCCGATTTCGTCGGGGTCCTGCGGGTCGACCAGGATTGGGGCTCGGCCCAGCTCTCGGCCGCCACCCACGAGATCAATGTCGGCAACCTGAGCACCGCGCCGGCCGCGGGGACCGGCGGCGTGCTGACCGGGATCCCGCACACCAACGCGGTCCAGGGCTGGGCCGTGCAAGGGGGCGTGAAGTTCAATCTGCCGTCGATTGCCCCGGGGGATACCCTCTACCTGCAGGGGGCCTACGCCAACGGCGCGCAGAGCTACGCCGGCTATTGCATGATCGCCGGCTGCTACCGGCAATCCAACACCGGCTTCGACACGCAGAAGTTCGAGCAATACTTCGCGGACGCGTCAATCAACCCGTTCACCGGCCAGCTCCAGACCTCGACCAGCTTCTCGGCGGTCGCGTCGTACCTGCATTACTGGTCGCCGGAATGGCGCTCGGCGCTGTTCGGCTCCTACGGCGAGCAGGATTTCTCGGCCGGTGCCCGCCTGGCCCAGGGCGCGCTCTACAGCCTCGTGAGCCCGAGCAGCACCGCCGTGTTCGGCAGCAACGCCGTCGGCGTCCCGGGCACCCGGTTCTACCAGCTGAGCCAGGCCCTGCGCGACACCTACCAGTTCGTGCTCGGCGGCAGCCTGATCTGGTCGCCGGTGACCGATCTCGATATCGGCGTCGAGGCCTTCTACACCCAGATCGGCGTGCGGAACGGCCGGGTGATCGACGCCGACAAGAGCCCGACCGCCTACGCGAATGTGGCCGGCATCAACGCCGGCACCTTCGTTCCGCGCACCGCGACGCAGGATTCGATGACCCACGTCCGCTTCCGCGTGCAGCGCGACTTCTGATCCGACAGGCCGGCGCGGGGCCTCGAGCCCGGCGCCGGTCTCGAGCGTATGTCCGGGCGACGAAAGGAGGTGCCGGTTTAATCCCCGTCCCCAATACAGGTGGCGCGCTTTGTTCCGTTGATCGCGTTGCCGCCCTGTGCAGGCGCTGATACGCCGGATTCGACTTTTTCTCCGCCGACCGCGCGGCCCAGGTCGCGACCGTCGGGGCGACCGGGGCCGCGCGGCGAAGGCCGGAAGGGCCCGTTCGTGGTCGGAAGTCCGGAGGAAGCCGATGACCAGTTCCGCCTCGACCAGCCCCGTGCCGGCGCCGGCTGAGACCGTGAGCGCCGCGCGCCGCGCAGGCCGGTTCTGGCCCGAGAGCTGGTGGCGCCTGGTCGACATGAAGATCGGCATCATCCCGCTGCCGCTCTACGTCATCCTGGCGATCCTGCTGGTGGTCCTGGTCCAGGAGGGCGAGGTCAAGCCGGACGGGCCGACCATGATCGCCGTGCTTGTCATGGGCGGCTTCACCTGCGCCGAGATCGGCAAGCGGCTCCCGGTCCTGCGCAACATCGGCGCAGGCGCGATCTTCGCGACATTCATCCCCTCGGCTTTGGTCTATTACAAGCTGATCCCGCCCCAGATGGAGAAGGCGATCTTCGATTTCACGAAGTTCACCAACTTCCTCTACATCTACATCGCCACGATCATCGTCGGCTCGATCCTCGGCATGGATCGCGACGTCCTGGTCAAGGGCTTCCTCAAGATCTTCGCCCCGCTGGCCGCCGGCTCTGTGGCGGCCGCCATCGTCGGCACCCTGGTCGGCACGGCCCTGGGGCTCGGGCCCTACAAGACCTTCTTCTTCATCGTCGTGCCGATCATGGCCGGGGGCGTCGGCGAGGGCGCGATCCCGCTCTCCATCGGCTACGCCGCAATCCTCGGCCAGCAGCAGGGCGTGGTCTTCGCCCAGGTGCTGCCGCCGGTGATGCTGGGCTCGCTCACCGCGATCATCTTCTCCGGCACCCTCAACGCCGTCGGCAAGCGCTATCCGCACCTTACCGGCGAGGGCCGGCTCCAGCCCGGCCACGAGGGCATGGAATCGAGCGACGCGCAGGCCCGCTCCGAGGCGGCGCGGGGCCAGATCGACGCCGCCACGATCGGCGCGGCCGGGCTCACGGCCATCACCCTCTACCTGCTCGGGGTGATCGCCCACCACCTCGTCGGCCTGCCGGCGCCGGTGGCGATGCTGTTCCTGGCGGTGTTCGCCAAGCTCGGCAGCGCCGTGTCGCCCCATCTCCAGGCCGGCGGCTTCGTGGTCTACAAGTTCGTCCAGGTCTCGATGACCTACCCGCTGCTCTTCGCCATCGGGGTGGCGCTCACCCCCTGGAACGAGCTGATGGCGGCCTTCACCCTGGTGAACCTGATCACCATCGTGTCGACTGTGTCGACGCTGATGGTCACCGGCTTTTTCGTCGGCCGCGCGCTCGGGATGTACCCGATCGAGACCGCCATCGTGAACGCCTGCCACAGCGGCCAGGGCGGCACCGGCGACGTGGCGATCCTCACCGCCGCCAACCGCATGGCGCTGATGCCGTTCGCCCAGATCGCCACCCGGATCGGCGGCGCGCTCACCGTGACCGGGACGATCATCGCGATGAAATGGATCGGCGTATGACCTTGAACTCCGGAGCGTTGCGTCATGGCCGGTGATCCGGGCGCCGTCGAGGCGAACCTGCAATCCAGGATCGGTGCGATCCTCCGCTCGACGAGCGGCAACTTCCTGGAGATGTTCGACTTCTTCCTGTTCGGGTTCTACGCCAGCTACATCTCGCGGGCGTTCTTCCCCTCGGGCAACGAGACCACCGAGCTGCTCCTGACCTTCGGGACCTTCTGGCTCGGCGCGCTGATGCGGCCCCTCGGGGCGATCGTGCTCGGCGCCTATATCGACCGGATCGGGCGCCGGAAGGGGCTGATCGTCACCCTGGCGATCATGGCGAGCGGCACGGTGCTGATCGCCTTCTGCCCGAGCTACGGGACGATCGGCCTCGCCGCCCCGCTGATCGTGCTGGCCGGGCGCCTCCTGCAGGGCTTCTCCGCCGGCGTCGAGATCGGCGGCGTCTCGATCTACCTGTTCGAGATCGCCACCCCCGGGCGGAAGGGTTTCTACACGGCGTTCCAGTCGGCGAGCCAGCAGGTGGCGATCATGTTCGCCGCCGTGATCGGCTACGGGCTCAACGCCTACCTGACCAAGCAGCAGATCGGCGATTTCGGCTGGCGGATCCCGTTCTTCATCGGCTGCCTGATCGTGCCGTTCATCTTCTTCATCCGGCGCTCCCTGCAGGAAACCCAGGACTTCGCCCGGCGGACCCATCATCCGAGCACGCGCGAGATCCTCACCACGGTGGCCGCCAATTGGCGGACCGTGCTGCTCGGCATGATGCTGTCGACCATGACCACGGTGACCTTCTACATGATCACCGTCTACACCCCGACCTTCGGCAAGAACGTCCTCAAGCTCACCGAGACCGACAGCCTGATCGTCACCCTGTGCGTGGCGATCACCAACTTCATCTGGCTGCCCGTGGGCGGGGCGCTCTCGGACGCGGTCGGGCGCAAGCCGGTGCTGCTGACGATCTCGGTCCTGTCGCTGCTGACCACCTACCCGGCCCTGCACTGGCTCGTGGCCGATCCGACCTTCGGCAAGATGCTCGGGGTCGAGCTGTGGCTGTCGTTCTTCTTCGGGGTCTATAACGGCGCGATGATCGTCGCGCTGTCCGAGGTCGTGCCGGCCCATGTCCGGGCCAGCGGCTTCTCCCTGGCCTACAGCCTCGCCACGGCCCTGTTCGGCACCGCCACCCCGATGGTCTCGACCTACCTGATCGACCAGACCGGCGACCGCGCCGCGCCGAGCTACTGGCTCATGGCGGCCGCCGCCTGCGGGATCGTCGCCACGCTCGCCCTGTTCCGGGGCGGCCCGCGGGAGGCTCGAGTCCCGGCCCACGCCTGAGCGGCTTTTTGTCGATCGACGCTGGGGAGCGCTGCTAAAGCCACGGAGCGACCTGCGCTTCCGGATGGGTCGCGGGTCCCTCTCCCGTGCGGGAGCGGGACAGGATGAGGGGACAGGTTCCTCCGGAGAAGGCGCATCCCTCACCCCAACCCTCTCCCGCACGGGAGAGGGGGCATGTCACGGGTCGAACACGCTAAATTCTCACAGCCTCTCAGGGCGCCGGACTACACCCCCTGCCAGATCCGGATCCGCGCCTTGAAGGCGGCGCGGATATGGGCGCGCGCCGCCGCCTCGGCCCGGTCGCCGTCACGGGCGCGGATCGCCGCGATGATCGCGGCGTGCTCGTCGAGGGATTCGCCGGCGCGCTCCGGGGCGGCCAGCGTCGTGGTGCCGGGCAGCAGCACCAGCGACAGGCGCATCGTCTCCAGGGTACCCTGCAGGAAGCGGTTGCGCGCCGCCGCGTGGATCTGCCGGTGGAACAGCCGGTTGTTGCGCGCGAGCGCCGCCGCGTCGCCGGTCAGCGTCCGGTCGCGGGCGATCATCTCCTCCAGGATCTCGGTCTCGACCGCGCTGGCATGGATCGCGGCGAGCCGGGCCGCCGTCCCCTCCAGCACCTCGCGCATGTCGTAGAGCTCGCTGACCTGCCCGTAATCGAGCTGCGCCACGCTGGCGCCCCGGTGCGGCTCGTGCGCGACGAGGCCCTGCGCCTCCAGCCGGCCCAGCGCCTCCCGCACCGGCGTGCGGCTGATCGCGAACCGCTCGGCCAGCTCCGCCTCGCGCAGGCGGCTGCCGGGAGCGAGTTCGCCCTCCTCGATCGCCCGCAGCAGCCGCTCATAGGCCGCGGCGCCGTTGGAGCGCTCCGACTCGCTCGCCTTCATGTCCGGCTCTCCTCGACCGGGGCCTTAGCGCGAAACCGGAACGTCCGGAACGCTTGCCGGATATTGCATGCGAGCGTATACAATTTGCGAAATCGAGATCACGGAGCGGAGGCGGGTATGCAGGAGCGTCGCGCGGAATCCTGGGACGTCGTGGTGGTCGGGTCCGGCAACGCCGCCATGAGCGCGGGCCTCGCCGCCCTGGAGCGCGGCGCCTCGGTGCTGATGATCGAGAAGGCGGAGCCGGATCTCGCCGGCGGCAACACCGCCTACACGGCCGGCGCCATGCGGTTCGTCTATCAGGGCAACGACGACCTGATCCCGCTGCTGGCCGATCCGGAAGATGCGCGCCTGCCGCGCACCGATTTCGGCGCCTACACGGCCGAGACCTTCGAATCCGACCTGCTCGGCTTCAACGATGGACGGCCGCTCTCGCGCGAGCAGCGCATCCTGATCGACGAGAGCGGCGCGGCCCTGCGCTGGCTCTCGACCCAGGGCGTGAAGTTCGAGCCGATCTATTCTCGGCAATCCTTCGAGAAGGACGGGCGCTTCGTGTTCTGGGGCGGCCTGACGCTCGCCACCCACGACGAGGGGTTCGGCCTCGCCCGGGCCGAGCTCGAAGCCTTCACCAAGGCGGGGGGCGAGATCCGCTACGGCTGCCCGGCCACCGGGCTGATCGTGGAGGCGGATCGCGTCGTCGGCGTGGAGACGCCCCAGGGCGCGTTCCGGGCGAAAGCGGTGATCCTGGCCTGCGGCGGCTTCGAATCGAACCCCGAGCTGCGCACCCGCTTCATCGGCGAAGGCTGGGACAAGGCCCGGGTGCGCGGCACGCCGCACAACCGCGGCGACGGGCTGGAGATGGCGCTGGCGCTCGGCGCCAAGCCGCACGGCTTCTACGGCGGCTGCCACGCCACCCCGATGGACCTGCACACCCCCGATTACGGCAACCTCTTCCTGCCCCACGGCGAGCGCAAGCACTACCGCAAGATCTGCTACTTTTTGGGATTGATGCTCAATGCGAACGGCGAGCGGTTCGTCGACGAGGGCAAGAATTTCCGCAACTACACCTACGCCCAGTTCGGCCGTTCGATCTTGGAGCAGCCCGGCCACGTCGCCTGGCAGATCTTCGACGCCAAGGTCGATCACCTGCTCTACAGCGAGTACCGGTTCCACGACGCCCATTTCGTCGAGGCCGACACCCTCGACGGTCTGCTCGACAAGCTCGACGGCATCGACCGCGCGGCGGCCAAGCGCACGATTACGGATTTCAACGCGGCCGTGGACGACACCGTGCCGTTCGACCCCACCGTGAAGGACGGCCGCGGCACCAAGGGGCTTCCCCTGCCGAAGTCGAACTGGGCCCAGGCGATCGAGACCGGGCCGTTCAAGGCCTATCCGGTCACCGGCGGCATCACCTTCACGTATGGCGGCGTCGAGGTCGGGGAGGGCGGCGGCGTCCGCCGCGAGGACGGCAGCGAGATCCCCGGCCTCTACGCCTGCGGCGAGATGGTCGGCGGCGTGTTCTTCAACGGCTATCCCGGCGGCTCGGGCCTGACCTCCGGCGTCGTCTTCGGCCGCCGGGCCGGTTATGGCGCCGCCGCGGCGGCGCGGGGGGCGTAGGCGTCCGCCCCTCTCCAGCGTCGCACGCCCCTGTCCCGGCCCGCCGCGCGCGCGTACAAGGCGCTCCATGTCAGACCGGCAGGCCGTCTTCACCATCACCCGGGGCGTCCCGTTCCTGCCGGCGCTTGCCGAGGCGCTGCTGGCCGGCCGGTTGGTCGGGCCGGTGGCGGAGGATCCGCTGGCGCTCGCCGCGGTCACGATCTACCTGCCGACCCGCCGCGCCGCGCGGGCGCTCGGCGCGATCCTGGCCGAAAGGCTCGGTCGGCGGGCGCATGAGAGGGGCGCGCCGGGCTACGCGGCGCTGCTGCCCCGGATGATCCCGCTGGGCGAGGCCGACGAGGCCGAGCTCGACCTCGCCTCCGAGCCGCAGCTGGAGGACAACGATCCGCTCAGCACGCCGATGCCGCCCCTGGAGCGCCGGCTGATCCTCGCTCGCCTGGTCCAGGCCTGGGCGCAGACCGTGGACCGCACCCTGCTGCCGCTGGATGCCGAGGTGCCGTTCCTGGTGCCGTCCTCGCCGGCCGACGCGGTCGGGCTGGCGGGCGATCTCGAGCGGCTGATGGATGCGCTCACCGTCGAGGGCCTGCCCTGGTCGGAGATCGGCGCCGCCGTGGAGGCCGAGTATTCGCGCTATTTCGGCCTGACCCTGGATTTCGTGAAGATCGCCGCGGAGAACTGGCCGAAGCTGCTGGCCGAGCGCGGCCTGTCCGATCCGGTCGCCCGCGCCCGGGGCCTCGTCCTCGCCGAGGGCCAGCGCCTCGCCCGGACCGCGCCGACGGATCCGGTGATCGTCGCCGGTTCGCTCGGCTCCGTGCCCGCCACGGCCCGGCTGATCGCGGCGGTGGCGAAGCTGCCCCGGGGCGCCGTGGTCCTGCCCGGGCTCGATCTCGACCTCGACGAGGCCGGCTGGTCCGGCATCGACACCGGTGAGGGATTCTCGCGGGTGATCGCCCACGGGCATCCCCAGGCGGTGCTGCACCGGCTGCTCGGGCCGGACAACCTCGCCCTGTCGCGGGCGGAAATCGTGGCGTTGGGCGATCCCGATGGCGGCCAGGCGGCCCGGTCCATGCTGCTGTCGCAGGCCCTGCGCCCGGCCGACACCACCGATACCTGGGCCGATCTCGATCCGGGCCAGCGGGACGCGATCGCCGAGCGCGGCCTCGATGGGCTCGCTCTGGCCGAGGCCGCCGACGAGCGCGAGGAGGCCCTGGTCGCGGCGCTCGCCCTGCGCGAGACCCTTGAGGTGCCCGGCGCCACCGCGGCTCTGGTCACCCCCGATCGCGGGCTCGCCGGCCGGGTCGCAGTGGAGTTGCTGCGCTGGGGCATCGTCGCCGAGGATTCGGCCGGGCTGGCGCTCGCCGGGAGCCCCGCCGGACGCCTCGCCCGGCTCACCGCGGAGCTGGCCGCCGACCTCGCCCGCAACCAGGCCGACGCGATCCCGGCCCGGCTGATCGCGCTGCTCTCGCACCCGATGGTCCGCCTCGGCCTGCCCCGGTCCGACGTGGTGCGCGGCGCGGCCGCCCTGGAGATCGGGCTGCTGCGCGGCCCCGTCCCGGCCCCGGGCTTTTCCGGGCTGCGGAATGCCCTCGCGGCCGAGCGCGTCGGCCCGCCGGAGCGCCGCCCTCGGGCCAAGCGCCGCCTGAAGGATATCGACTGGGACCTCGCGGAAGACCTGCTCAAACGGCTGGATCAGGTTTTCGCCGCGTTTCCCGGCCCGGACGGGGCCGGCGAGTGCGATCTCGTCGCCGTTGCTGCGCTCCATCGCGCCGCCTGCGACTGGCTGATCGCCGGCCCGGAGGACGCGCCTGAGGCGATCGAGGACGGCTCCCTGTCCTGCCTCGACGCCCTGTTCGACGATCTGGAGATGGCCGAGCCCGGCCTGATGCCGGGCCGGTTCGACGATTACGCGACCTTCTTCACCTCGCTCGCCCGGGAGCGCCTAGTCGGCTGTTCCGGCGAGGCGCCGCATCCGCGCCTGCGCATCCTCGGCCTGCTTGAGGCGCGGCTGCTGTCCGTGGACCGAGTGGTGCTCGGCGGCCTCGACGAGGGCGTCTGGCCGGTGCGGACCCTGACCGACGCCTTCCTCAACCGGCCGATGCGCGAGCGGGTCGGCCTCAACCCGCCCGAGCGGCGCCTCGGCCAGATGGCGCACGATTTCGTGCAGGCGCTGGGCTGCCGCGACGCGGTGATCACCCGGGCGCTCAAGCGCGAGGGCTCGCCGACCGTGCCGTCCCGCCTGATCCAGCGCCTGCGCGCGCTGTCCGGCGATGCCCGTTGGGAGACGGTGCTGGAAGCCGGACGGCGCTTCACCGGCCTCGCCGCCCGCCTCGACGCCGCCCCGTCCGAGAAGCGGCTGAAGCGCCCGGCGCCGAAGCCGGACCCGGCCCTGTTCCCGCGCTCGCTCAGCGTCACCGAGATCGAGACGCTGGTGCGCGACCCCTACAGCATCTTCGCTCGCCACGTGCTCGGGCTCGATCCCCTGGAGCCGCTGGCCGCGGTGCCGAGCGTCGCCACCCGCGGCTCGCTCGTCCACGACATCTTCGCGGAATTCGCCCGGCTCCATCCGGAGGGCCTGCCCCGCCGGCCGGAGGAGCATCTCTTCGCCATCGCCACCAATGCCTTCGGTGAGATCGCCGACACCTATCCGGAGCTCTACGCGGAGTGGTGGCCGCGCTACGAGCGCATGGCCGCGGCCTATCTCGCCTGGGAGGCGGAACGTCGGCCGGGCCTGAGGCGCATCCACCCGGAGGTCTCCGGGCGCTGGGTGATCCCCATGGGCCGCGAGAGCTTCACCCTCCGCGCCCGGGCCGACCGGATCGAGCTGCGCCCGGACGGCAGCGCCTGCATCGTCGATTACAAGACCGGCACGCCGCCCTCGGCCAAGATGATCTTTTCCGGCTTCTCGCCGCAGCTCACCCTGGAGGCGGCGATGCTGATGCACGGCGCCTTCGACGGCCTGCCGGCGGTGAAGACCACGCCGGACCTGCTCTACGTCCACGCCTCGGGCGGGCGGAAGCCGTTCGTCCCGGCCCCGGTGAAGCCGCCCCGCGGCGAGGAGCGCAGCGTCGAGGCGATCGTGGCCGAGCATGCCACCCGCCTGAAGGGCCTGATCGCCCGCTTCCTCACCGGCGAGGCCGCCTACACGGCCCGGCCCTACCCGCAATATGCCAGCCAGTACGGGGCGTATGACCACCTGGCGCGGGTGCTGGAATGGTCGCTCGGCGGGGAGGAGGGTGGCGAGTAGCGGCGTTCCTGCCGACACCGATCCATCCGACCCCCGGCCCTCATCCTGAGGCGCCGGAGCGCAGCGGAGGCCTCGAAGGAGCCCTCCAGCCGGCCGCGCGATCCCTGGAGGCCTCCTTCGAGGCGGCTGCGCCGCACCTCAGGATGAGGGGGGGTGAGAGATGGCGGGGTGGGCGAGGGGCCCGGACCCCAAGTCTCAGAAGAACGCCTGCAACCCGGTCTGGGCCCGGCCCAGGATCAGCGCGTGGACGTCGTGGGTGCCCTCGTAGGTATTGACCGTCTCGAGATTCTGGGCGTGGCGCATCACGTGGTACTCGCCCATGATGCCGTTGCCGCCGTGCATGTCCCGAGCGGTGCGGGCGATGTCGAGGGCCTTGCCGCAATTGTTGCGCTTGATCAGCGAGATCATCTCGGGGGCCATCTTGCCCTCGTCCATCAGCCGCCCGACCCGCAGCGAGGCCTGCAGGCCGAGGGTGATCTCGGTCTGCATGTCGGCGAGCTTCTTCTGGACCAACTGCGTCTGAGCGAGGGGGCGGCCGAACTGCTTGCGCTCCAGCGTGTAGTTGCGCGCCCGGTGCCAGCAATCCTCCGCCGCGCCCATGGCACCCCAGGAGATGCCGTAGCGCGCCCGGTTGAGGCAGCCGAACGGACCTTTGAGCCCGGAGACGTTGGGAAGCAGCGCGTCCTCGCCGACCTCGACGCCCTCCATGACGATCTCGCCGGTGGTGGAGGCGCGCAAAGATAGCTTGCCCTTCAGGGTCGGGGCGGAGAGGCCTGTCAGGCCCTTCTCCAGGACGAAGCCGCGGATCGCGCCGTCATGCGCGTCGGACTTCGCCCACACCACGAATACATCCGCGAAGGGGGCGTTCGAGATCCACATCTTGGCGCCCGAGATCCGGTAGCCGCCGTCGATCTTCTCCGCCTTGGTCTTCATGCCGGCGGGATCGGAGCCGGCATCCGGCTCGGTCAGGCCGAAGCAGCCGATCCACTCGCCCGAGGCGAGCTTCGGCAGGAATTTCTGGCGCTGCTCCTCAGAGCCGTAGGCGTGGATCGGGTACATGACGAGGGAGGATTGGACG
This sequence comes from Methylobacterium brachiatum, assembly GCF_900113845.1. Classification (NCBI taxonomy): domain Bacteria; kingdom Pseudomonadati; phylum Pseudomonadota; class Alphaproteobacteria; order Hyphomicrobiales; family Methylobacteriaceae; genus Methylobacterium; species Methylobacterium brachiatum. The sequence goes on from NZ_FOQW01000003.1 coordinate 350,097, forward strand.
CTCATCATCGAGCGGTAGCCGGAATCCACCGCCTCGACGGCCCGCGCCACCAGCCCGTAGGCGACGTAGGAGGCGCCGGCGCAGCCGTATTCCTCCGGCAGGGTCACGCCGAGCAGGCCGAGTTCGCCCATCTTCCGGAACAGGCCGGGATCGGTCTTCTCCTCGGCATAGGCCTCGACGATGCCGGGCAGGAGCTGCTCCTGCGCGAAGCTCTGGGCCACGTCGCGGATCGCCCGCTCGTCCTCGGTGAGCTGGTCCTCCAGCAGGAACGGGTCTTCCCAGACGAAACGGGCCGAGGCCGGGGCCGACGGAGAGGCGCTGCCCGGGGGGCGCATCGGAGCGTTCATGGGGTTTCCTCGCCTACAGGGTATGGGGCTTCGGCCCCGCGCTTGGCGCTACCCTAGACCGATGCGCTCCGCCGTCCAACGCGCCCAGTGACGCCGGGGCCGCGGCGTCACGCCCGACCGAGGATCGTCAGCCAGAGGAGCGTCGTCAGCGGCGCCAGCAGGGTCGAGACCAGCACGGAGGCCGCGACCATCCCGGTCTCGGTCCGGTAGCGGGCGGCCAGCAGGTAGGCGTTGATCCCCACCGGCATGGCGGCAAAGAGAGTTGCGACGCCCGCATAGGCGGTGGGCATCCTGAAGACGTGGAAGGCGAGCAGCCACACGGCCAGCGGGTGCAGCAGGTTCTTCAGGGCCGCGATCACCAGGGCGCCCTTGAGATCGAACAGCACCCGGTAGCGCTTGAGCCCGGCGCCCAGCGCCACCAGCGCGCAGGTCGAGGCGGTGCCCGCGAAGGCATCGATCAGCGATTTGGGGATGCCGCTCGGGGTCACGCCGAGGCTCTTCATCGCCATGCCGATGATCAGCGCCACGAAGATCGGGTTCTTGAGCAGGACCAGGGCGAGGCCGCGGATCCGAGCGAGGACCGGCAGGCCGGAATCGGACTCGATCAGGAAGGTGGCGCAGCCCATCATCAGCGGCAGGTGGACGGCGAGCAGCATGAACAGCGGGAAGGCGCCGTCCTCGCCGTAGGCCTGGAGGATCATCGGCACGCCGACGAACACGGTGTTCGACTGGCTCGCCGCGAAGCCGTGCAGGATTGCGCCGCGCCGCTCGATCCCGGCGCGCCGCCGGGCGATCAGGGTGCCGACGAACCAGGACAGGCCGGCGCCGCCGAAATACGAGATCCAGTAGCTCCAGGCGACCTCGCCGGTCATGCCCGGCCGGGTCAGCGTCGCGATGATCAGGGCCGGCACCGCCACCGCGAAGACGTATTCCGAGAGTCCGTCGCTGACCTTGTCGGACAGGAGCCCGGTGAGCGCCGCGCCCCAGCCGATCAGGACGATCCCGAAGATCGGGGCGATGATGGCGAGGGCGTTCACGGATCCGGCGGGGCTCTGGGCGGTGAGGCCCGCGCATAGCATGCCGATGCCGGCTTTTGCGCCCCCGGGCCGAATCCGGGGGCGGGTTTCCGGCCTACTTGTTCTCCAGAACTTCCATCGGGTTCGTGCGCTGGCTGGCCGGCGGCTCCTTGGTGAGGTTGGCGCCCCCCTCCCGCTGCGCCTTGACGTCCTTCGGAGAGCCCGGGCCGCCGACAGCGGTGCCGCCCTGGCCGGACTGAGTCGGCACGGTGCCGGAGGCCAGTTCCAGGCAGGTCACCATCTCGACATAGGACGGGTAGCCACCCGCCTTGAACTGGCTCTCGCACTGGCGCTTGGCCGCGTTGGTGTAGCTGCCCCAGTGGCTCTCGGCCTCGCGCTTGGCTTCCCGCTCGGAGCGGAGGCAGCCGTCGTAATTGGCCTTGTCGCTGATCGACGTGTTGGCGACCTGAGCCGACTTGCAGGTCGTCTCCACGTCGAGATTCGGCACCGTGTCGGCCCAAGCGGATCCGGACCCGAGGGCCAGGAGCGCGAGCGTGCCGGCGAGGTGCGCGCGGAAATGGGCGGTCCGGTGGGCCTTCATGGTGGTGAGACTCGCAGTCTGGGGCGGCGTGCGCCGGCGGTGTTGCCGGCACAACGCGCCAGGACGGCCTTCGGCACCAAGCCGGCGCCGATCAATCGCCGTGCGCGCCGCGCAGGGCCTGGTCGAGGTCGTCGTAGAGGTCGCCGGTATCCTCGATGCCGGTGGAGAGGCGCAGCAGGTCCGGTGGGCAGGGGCTGCCCGGGCCCTCGACCGAGGCCCGGTGCTCGATCAGGCTCTCGACCCCGCCGAGCGAGGTCGCGCGCTTCCACAGCCGCACCCGCGCCGCGGTGGCGATCGCCCCGGCCTCGCCGCCCGCCACCCGGATCGACAGCATGAAGCCGAAGCCGTCCTGCATCTGCCGGCGCGCCACCGCGTGGCCGGGATCGTCCGGCAATCCGGGATAGAGGACGTGGCTCACATGCGGGTGCAGGCTCAGACGCTCGGCGAGCCGCAGGGCGCCGGCCGATTGCGCGGCCGCGCGCAGGTGCAGGGTCCGGAGCGAGCGCATCAGCAGATAGGCCTCGAACGGACCCAGGATGCCGCCGCTGCCGGCGCGGATGCCGCGGATCCGCTCCCAGAACGCGTCCGCCTTGGCGCCCGCCAGCACGCCCGCCACCACGTCGGAATGGCCGTTCAGGATCTTGGTGCCGGAATGCATCACGATGTCGGCGCCGAGCTCGAGCGGCCGGGTATGGACCGGCGAGGCTGCGGTGGAATCCACCGCCAGCCGGGCCCCGGCGGCATGGGCGATCTCGGCGGCGGCCGCGATGTCGGTCACGGTCCAGAGCGGGTTGCCGGGGGTCTCGATCCAGACGAGCTTGGTCCGCCCGGGCTCGATCGCGGCGCGCAGGGCCTCGGTGTCGTCGGTCTCCACGAAGGTCAGGCCCAGCCCGCGCCGGGGCGCCTCCTCGCGCAGCCAGCGCTTGAGCGCCCAGTACATGACGGTGCCGGCAACGATGTGGTCGCCCGGTTCCAGCGCGCCGAACACGGCGGTGGCCGCCGCCATGCCGGAGCCGAACAGCAGGGCGCCGGCCTCGGCGCCCTCCAGCATCGCCAGGACGGATTCGGCCTCGCGCACCGTGGCGTTGTCCGGCCGGGCGTAGCAATAGCCCGAGGAATAGCCGTTGTCGGGATCGCGGATGAAGGTGGTGGAGAGGTGCAGTGGCATCACCACCGCGCGGGTCTCGGGCTCGATCCGCCCCATGGCCTGCGCGGCGAGGCTGCGGCGGGAGAAGCCCGCCGGCGTGCCGCTATCCGTATCCCGTTGCGGCGCGTTAGGCTCTGACATCTGGCGATTCCGGCGGATGGAGGCAGGCGCGTGCCACGGCGCATGCGCGCCTGCAACCTGTGCCTTGACCCCGCCTCCTCTTTGCCGAAAGCCGGCCCCCATCTTTCAAGCCGATGCTCGAGCGGAGAACGAACAGACATGCCTGCCGCGCTTCACGTCCCCGAGGGCCCGGCCCTGCCGCGCTGGCTGCGGCTCGCCGCCGCGATCGTGCCGGTGGCGGTCACCGCGGCGATCGGCTCGGCCGCGACCCAGGCCGAGATCCCGGGCTGGTATGCGGGCCTGACCAAGCCGTCTTTCAACCCGCCGAACTGGGTCTTCCCGGTGGCCTGGACCATCCTCTACACGATGATCGCCGTCTCGCTCTGGCGGTTGCTCGGCGCCATGCCGCGCACCGGGCCGAGCCGCGAGGGCTGGTGGCTGGCGCTCATCGCCTTCCTGGTCCAGATCGCCCTCAACGCCGCCTGGACCCCGGTGTTCTTCACGGCCCACGCGATCGGCACCGGGCTGATCGTGGTGGCGATGCTGCTGGTCATGGTGCTGTGGACGATCCGCCTGTCCTGGCGGTTCGACCGGATCGCGGCCTTGCTGCTCGTGCCCTACGCCGGATGGGTCGCCTTCGCGACGCTGCTTAACGCAGCGATCCTGCGGTTGAATTGAGCGAGGGGGGCGGGACGGCGCGGTCGCCGTTCAGCCGTGATCTCCCACCCAACCCCCCTCATCCTGAGGTGGCGTAGCGCAGCGAAGCCCTCGAAGGAGCCCTCCAGGAAACGCGCGATCCCTGGAGGGCTCCTTCGAGGCCCGCTGGCGCGGGCACCTCAGGATGAGGGTGGGGGTGGGATCACCTTCGGTTTCCAGCGTCGATCGAGAGCAGGCAGCCGAAACAACGCGATGGGATCGCGGTTGCACGCGATTCGCCCTCATGCCCGACCCCGCAATCAGCGCCCGGTGCTGGTGGTCTCGTCGCCCGCCGGCCTGCCGTCGTCCCGGGCGCGGTGGAGCAAAAAGATCGCCAGCACCATCGTGATGATCAGGCCGGCCAGCACGCCGAGCTCGATCATCGAGGCGTTGAACAGGGCCTGCTTCTCCGGGGACCAATCCTTGGCGTGGGTGATCTCCGAGGATTGCAGCGTGATCACCAGGACCCGCCGGATCGAGGCGATCAGGCCGACGATCAAAAACGGCTCGCAGGTCAGCTTGCCGGACCGCATCGAGACCCGCACCGTGTGCAGGATCTCGATCAGCATCAGCAGGAACAGAAGCCGGTCGATCACCTCCAGGATCTTCTCGGCGCCCCCGAGCGCCCGCAGGGCCTCCCAGGTCAGCCCGGCGGCGTCGATCAGCGCGGTGAGCGCGGTGACCGCCAGGAGCAGGCCCAACGCCGCGTAGATCGCGTGCTCGGTGTGCAGGAAGATCCCGCTGGCGAGCCGCGTCAGGCGCCCCTGCTCGTCGTCCTGTTCGGCCATCGCGCTGCATCCCCCCGGTGAAGCCTTGACGGCGGGCGGGCCTCGGGCCGAACGCGCGTCCGTCACGGAGTCAGAGCATCAATCCGGGGGCCGGTCACCCCCGTACGGGACGGTGCTTTAGTGGAAGAACGGCAGCGCGTGCGGCGCCAGGTAGCCGAAGCCCAGGAGCGCCGCGCCGGCCAGCCCCAGGAACCCGCCGGCGAAGACCAGGATGGCGATGCCGGTGATCACCTCGGCCGAGGCCAGCACGATGCCGATCTGGAAGGCCGCCGAGGCCAGCTCGTAATGGTGGTAGCGCAGCAGCGACAGGTCGCGCCGCTCCTCGGAGGCCCGGGCCTTGGCGGTGAGCTCCTTGCGGCCCTCGCCGGTGGCGGGCTCGGATTCCCAGCGCGCCAGGGTCTTGGCCCATTCCGCGCGCTTGGCCGCGATCGCGTCCTGGTTCGGGCCGGGCGGCACCAGGGCCAGCGCCTCGTCGGCGGTCTTCAGCACCGTCGAGCGGATCGTGCGCGCCTGGAAATACGCCCACTGGTTGGCGGCCTCGACATTGGAGCCGATGGAATCCGTCTGGGCCGCCTTGCCCAGGGTCTCGCTGAAGGCGAGGAACAAAGCCAGGATCGAGATCAGCAGCGCCACGCGCTTGTTCGAACCCTCGATCGCCCCGTGACCACCCGACATCGTTTCCCGATTCCCCGTTGATTCCTCGGGCGCGACTCACAGCTCATCCGGGCCCGGCGCGCAATGCCGCGTCGCCCGCCCGATGCTATTCGGCCGCGATCCGCGGCGGCAGAGCGCGGCCGTCGTTGGCCGGATGCGCCGCCTCGCCGTAGCCCGGCTCGTCCAGCGGGTCGTCGCGCTCGCCCACGAACCGGCCGAACAGCCGCCCGAGCAGGCGCGAGAGATCGTCCATCAGCACGAAGATCGCCGGCACGAAGACCAGCGACAGCACGGTGGAGACGATCAGGCCGCCGATCACCGCCACCGCCATCGGGGCGCGGAACTCGCCGCCGATGCCGAACGCCATGGCGGAGGGCACCATGCCGGCGGCCATGGCGATGGTGGTCATCACGATCGGCCGCGCCCGCTTGCGGCCGGCATCGACGATGGCGGTGGTGCGGTCGACGCCGGCATGGATCTGCTCGACCGCGAAGTCGACCAGCATGATCGCGTTCTTGGTGACCACGCCCATGAGCATCAGGATGCCGATCACCACCGGCATCGAGATCGGCATGTGGCAGATCAGCAGCGCCAGGATCGCGCCGCCGATGGAGAGCGGCAGCGAGAACAGGATGGTGAGCGGCTGCAGGAAGTTGCCGAACAGCAGGATCAGCACGCCGAACACCATCATCAGGCCGGCGCCCATGGCCAGGGCGAAGCCCTCGAACACCTCGCCCATCACCTCGGCATCGCCGGTCTGGCTGATCGTGACCCCGGGCGGCAGGTTCTTGGCGGTGGGCAGGTTCATCACCTGGCTGATCAGCTCGGCCAGCGCGTCGGTGCCCTGCATGTCGCCCTCGATGGCGACGCGCACGGCGCGGTCGTAGCGGTCGATGCCGGTGGGGCCCTGGCCAAGGCTGATATCGGCCACCGTCGCCAGCGGCACCGCAGCCCCGCCCTTCACCGGCACCTTCAGGGTCTCGAGCTCGGACAGGCGGCCGCGCAGGCTCTCGGGCAGCTGCACCCGGATCGGCACCTGCCGGTCGGTGGCGTTGAACTTGGCGAGGTTCATGCCGATGTCGCCGATCGTCCCGACCCGGACGGTCTCGGCGATCGTGTCGGTGGAGACGCCGAGATCGGCCGCCACGCCGGCTTTCGGGCGGATGCGGATCTCGGTCCGGTCCAACGGCGCCGTCGACATGACGTTGACGAGGTGCGGGATCTGGGCCGCCTCGCGCTGCAGCTTGGCCGCGACATCGGCCACCACGGCCTTGTCGGGGCCGGCGATGATCAGCGCCATGTCGCGCTGGCCGCTCTCGCGCAGGGCCCAGAAGCGGATGTCCGGCTCCTCGCGCAGGATCGCGGCGACCTCGGCATCGACCTGCTTCTGGGTGCGCGTGCGGGCGTTCTTCGGCGTGAGGTTGATGGTCAGCGTCGCGAGCCGAACCTCCTTCTTGCCGGGCAATTGCCGCCCGCCATCGACGAAGACGCTCTTTACCTCGGGCAGCGCCCGGATCTTGTGCTCGATCGTGTCGCTGAGCTTCACCGTATCCGGGAGCCGGGCTCCCGGGGGCAGTTCCAGCACGAACAGCGTGCGCGCCTGGTCCTCCGCCGGCAGGAAGCCCGCGGGCAGCAGGCCCGTGGAGGCGATCGAGGCGGCAAAGCACGCGATGCCGAGGATCAGCGTGATGAACTTGTGTCGGACCGACCAGGCCACCAGCCGGGTGTAGCCGCGCATCACAAGCCCGTCCTTGGTGTGGTCGGGGCCGTGGTCGCGCAGGAAATAGGCGGCGAGCAGCGGCGTGATCAGCCGCGCCACCAGCAGCGACATGAACACCGCGGCCGCGATGGTCAGGCCGAACTGCTTGAAATACTGGCCGGCGATGCCGCCCATGAACGAGACCGGCGAGAAGATCGCGATGATCGTTGCCGTGATGGCGATGACCGCGAGCCCGATCTCGTCGGCGGCCTCCAGCGAGGCGCGGTAGGGCGATTTCCCCATCCGCATGTGCCGGACAATGTTCTCGATCTCGACGATCGCGTCGTCCACCAGGATGCCGGTGACCAGGGTGATCGCCAGCAGGCTCACGGCGTTGAGCGAGAAGCCGAGCACGCTCATCACCCAGAAGGTCGGCAGCACCGAGAGCGGCAGCGCCACGGCGGCGATCAGCGTCGCGCGCCAGTCGCGCAGGAACAGCAGCACCACGACGACCGCGAGCGCCGCGCCCTCGATCAGGCCCATCATGGCCGAGTGGTAATTGCCGATCGTGTTCACGACGCTCGTATCGATCAGGTCGAAGCGCACGTCCGGGTTGGCCGCGTGCAGCGCCGCGATCTTCTTGGCGACCCCGACCGAGACGTCGGCGTCGCTGGCGCCGCTCGCCCGGGAGACCGCGAAGGCCACCACCGGCTCGCCGTTGAAGCGCGCGAAGGTGCGCGGCTCCTCGGCGGTGTCCGACAGGGTCGCCAACTCGTCGAGCCGGACCTTGCGGTTGCCCGGCACCACGATCGAGGTCTTGGCGAGCGTCTCGAGGCTCGCCGAGGCGGCGAGCGCGCGGATCGACTGCTCCTGGCCGCCGACCTCGCCGCGCCCGCCCGCCATGTCGGCGGAGGTCAGGCGCAACTGCCGGTTCACGTCCGCCGCGGTGATGCCGAGGGCCAGCAGCCGGTCGGGCTTGAGCGTGACCCGGATCTCCCGGGCGACGCCGCCCAGGCGCTCGACCCCGCCGACGCCTTTCACGCTCTGCAGGCCCCGGGCGACCACGTCGTCCACGAACCACGAGAGGTCCTCGGGGGTCATGGCGGGCGCGGAGGCGCCGTAGATCATGATCGGCAGGCCGGCGATCTCGACCCGGGAGACGATCGGCTCGTCGATGGTGCGCGGCAGGTTCTGGCGGATCTTGGCGATGGCGTCCTTGACGTCGTTGGTCGCCCGATCCTGGTTCACCTCCAGGCGGAACTCGATCGTCGTGGTCGAGATGCCCTCGGTGATGGTCGAGAGGATGTGCTTGACGCCCTTCACCCCGGCGATCGAATCCTCGACCCACTTGGTGACCTGCGTCTGCAACTCGGCCGGCGCCGCGCCCGACTGGGTGATCGTCACCGAGACGATCGGGATGTCGATATTCGGGAAGCGGGTGATCGGCAGGGCCCGGAAGCTGACCAGGCCGAGGATCATCAGGACCAGGAACAGCACCACCGAGGGCAGCGGCTTCCGGATCGCCCAGGCGGAGACGTTGAGGCGCATGGCTCTGTCCTACCGCGGGGCCGCGTCGGCCATGGGCGGGCTCGCGGGAGCGCTCATGGGTGTGCCGGCACTCGGGCGGGGAACGGCCCGCACCCGGTCGCCGTCGCGCAGGAAGCTGCCGGCCCGGGCCACGACGGTCTCGCCGGCGGCGACGCCCGAGCGGATCTCCGTGAATCCCTCGGATGACAGGCCCGTCGTGACGGTGCGCGCCTCGACGCGCCCGTCCTTGGCGACCAGGACGCTGGCCCGGCCGTCCGCGGCGTAGAGCAGGCTGGAGACCGGGACCGCGATGCCCTCGCGGCGCGCCACCTCGACGGTGCCGCGGGCGAAGGCGCCGATGCGCAGGACCGGATCGTCGGCGAGGCGGATGCGGATCTTGCCGAGCCGGGTCGCCCGGTCGACCTCCGGGTAGACCCGGCGCACCTTGCCGCGCAGCTGGCGGCCGTCGTCGAGATCGAGGCTCGCCGGGTCGCCGACCGTGATGCGCGCCAGCGAGGTCTCGGGCACCTCGCCCTCCAGCTCGATCTCGCCGCGGGCGATCAGGCGGAACAGCGGCTCCCCCGCCGCCGTGACGGAGGCGCCGACCCGGGCGGTGCGGCGGTTGACGATGCCGGCCTCCGGGGCGCGGATATCGGTGCGGGCCCGCCGCAGGGCGATCTCGGATCCGGCCGCCCGCGCGGTGGCGAGGTCGGCCTGGGCCGATTGCAGGCCGCCCCGCGCCGCGGCCAGGCGGCCCTCGGCCCCCTGCGCCGCCGAGACGCGCTGCTCCAGCACGGCCGCGGTGGCGTTGCCTGTCTTGGCGAGCGACTGGGCGCGCTCCAGCGACTGCTTGGCCTCGATATTGGCCGCCTCGGCCTGGACGATCTGGCTCTTGGCCTGGACGATGGCCGCCTCGGCCCGGGCGACCGCGGCGACGTTCGAGGCCTCCTGGGTGACGATCATCTCCTGCGACAGGCGCGCGAGCACCTGGCCCTTGGTGACCCGGTCCCCTTCCTCAACCAGCAATTCGGTGATGCGCAGGCCCTCGACCTCCGGGGCGACCAGGATCTCGTCCCGCGGGACCAGCGTGCCGGTGACCACGGCCCGTTCCACGATCTCGCGGCGCTCGGCCGGGACCACGGTGACGGCCGGCGCGATCGCGGCGGCATCGGGAACCGCAGCCGTCTCCACGGCGCGCGCGGGAGAAGCGGCGAGGATCGCAAACCCGCATAGGAGGCAGAGGCGGGACGCGCGCCCGGAAAAAGTCGGCAAAACGGAAGCCTCTCTGGCGGCCCTGTATTGGTCTTGTCTCTCCGTCGCTGGGCAGATCGGCGTTTTCATGGCGCGGGCCGAGGCGACGGAGCCAGCATAGCGCTTCGGCGCGGCTCCGTCGCCGGACCGTGGGCCGCAGGTCGCAGGTCATTCAAAAGAGTCGGGGTATACGTCCATTGTCCTGCAACCGACCGCGCAAGACGCCGTTATTAGAACGATGGTCTTCGTACCACCGGGGAGCGGTCCATGAGCATCTTTCAGATCAAGCAGACGAAGAGCGGCGCCGTCATCTGGACCGGTGCGGCCGACGACGAGCAGACGGCGCTCGACGCCATGGCGCGCGAGGCCGGATACCGCGATTTCTCGGCCCTGCCGGACACGATCCGCGCCAACGGGCTCAAGGCGGCCAAGCTGGACCTGATTTCCTAAGTCAGCCGGCCCCTGGCCCCAGCAGATCGGCGCTCGTCCGGCAGGACGGGCGCCTTTTTCATGCCCGCTCGGCGACAATCATTGCAGAGGCTGAAGGGCAGTAAGAGCATCGTTCAGCCAGCGCCAAACCATACGGTCGAAGGCGATAGGGAAGTCCTTACCCAGCATGCCCAGAAGTTCGCGGTATCGACCGAGGCGCCCGGCATTCCGCTCATATTGCGCGACATGCCAATCCCGGAATGCGGAGTCGGGCGTTCGTCCGAGAGCATGGGCCGAGTCCGCGAGCCAGGTGCGCGCGATGGCCTGGGCCTCGGGACTCCGCGGCGACAGATCCCTCGCGGTTGCGTCGGCCGCTTTCTCATAGGCCAGGCGCGAGGCCACTTGGTATTCGCCCGGATCCAACGCGTCGGTCCAGAATGCCTTGGTCCCCTCCTGCACCTCGCGGATGAAGGTCGGATCCGCCAGCAGCCGCGAGAGTTCGTCCCACGCGGCGATCTGGTCCGGCGTAGGGTCCTCCGGCAGTTCCGGCACGCTCATGGCGAGAATCTGCCGCCGCCAAGGCCCCTCGAGCGCCGTCCCCGCCGCGATAGCGTCGACGAACTGCTCTGCCAGAGCCTTCATCTGCTGATTGCTCAAAATGCTCATGGTCCAAATCCTCCTCAGATCACCATCGGCAGGGTTTGGGATGCGAAGCGTGGCACGAAGGATCGTGGCCACCCGGTGCTTGGCCGCGATCTCGGCTTCGAGGATCTCCAGGCGGGTCCGCAGCACCTCGTGCAGCGAAAGGCGACGCGCCAGTAACCGCCGGATCATGTCGAGCCCGACCCCGGCCTCGCGCAGCGCGTGGATGAGGTCGAGCTTGGCGACATCCTCGTCGGTGTAGACCCGGTAGTTCGCTGCGGATCGCAGGGTTGGCGGCAGCAGTCCCTTGTCCGAATAGAACCGGATCCGCCGCACCGGTTGCCCGGAGAGGCGCGCCAGATCGCCGATCGTGTACGTCTTCGCTCCCATGGCGACTCGATTACGGCTTCCACCCAGTGGAGGGTCAAGGCCGATGCGAGTTGCCCGGGATCGGGGCGCGAGCGCGGCGCCCGAGGATTGTGAAGGCCTTCGGGCGACCATCACGGTCATTCCGAGCGCAGCGAAGCAATCCAGGGATCCGTCACTTCAGGAGATCGCGCGCCACTCTGGATTGCTTCGCTGCGCTCGCAATGACGGAGCGGGTTGGTCGGCGGAGCGATGATCTTGGAAACGGCCGCGCCTCAAGCGCGTCCGATCTGCCGGACCAATGCCTCGATCATGGCCGCGCAATCCGGGATCGCGCTCGGCCGGTGCAGGCCGGCGATCACCGATGGGTCGAGGGCCAGGCCGGCGCGGATAAGCCCGGGCCACAATTCGGCGGCCGGCCAGCCCGGATGGACGATCGCGGCGCCAAGCCTTTGCAGGGCCTCGGCCTTCTCGGTCTGCTCGCCATAGGCCCGCTCCTCCGGCAGGCACAGGAAGCGTTTGCCCTGACCGGCGGCGAGCGCCACGAGGCCGTCGCCGCCCCCGCCGACCAGCAGGGCCGCCCGGGCGATCCGGGCCTCGACGTCGTCGACCCAGCCGTGCAGGTGCAGGTTTTTCGGGACTTCGCCGGAGCCCGAGACGGGGCCCAGCACGTGCCAGGGCCGGTCGGGCACGGCGCGGGCTGCGGCGGCGAGGTCGGCGAGATCACCCCCCGCGCCGCCGCGGCCGAACACGACGACGATAGCGTCGCTCACCTCCGCGCCGATCTGCGCCGGTGCGCCGAGGAAGCCGGCATAATGCGTCTTGGCACGGACCCAGTCCGGCACGCCGGCGCCGTCGAGGGCTTCGGGGAAGGGCGCGAGCAGGCGCGTGGCGCTGCGGAAGGCTTCGCAATGCGGCTGGTCGGTCCGCGTGCCGGCGAGGCGCACCACCAGGGTCGGGACCGACAGGAGCCGGGCCAGCAGCGCGACCTCTACCGAGACGTCGACAACGATCAGCGCCGGGTCGGTCCGCTCAACCCATTCGGCGATGCGCGTCATCCGGGTGCGCACGCCCGGATGGTTCAGGGGTGCGTAGTGCAGCGCCTCCGGCCGTTCCGCCTCGCCGTCCCGTCCGTCGAAGTCCGATCCGCCGAGCGGCCGGTCGTCGGGCAGGTCGAGCACGTCGAGGCCATTCGTGTCGAACGCCGCCAGGGTGCCGATCAGCGTGCAGGGCCGGGGCAGGGCGGCGGCGACCGCGCGGGCGCGCTGCAGATGGCCCGCGCCCTGGTGGTGGACGTACCAGCCGATCCCGCGGGTCACGCGGCCTCCCGCAGGGACAAAGCGAGGGCGTCGAGGTCGGCGAGCGCCCGGTCGAGGGGGCATTCCCGCGCCGGCGGGCTGCGCGATTCGAGGATGCGGTCGGCCCGCTCCACGAAGGCGATGTCGTTGGGGCAGGTTTCGAGCGCGGCGCATGCGTCGGGGCCGAGGCCGAGCCGCGCGCAGGCCTCGGCCCGGGCCGATCCGACGAGGTGGAACGCCCGCCGCAGGGCGGCCCGACGCTGGATCAGCGACCGCCAATGCGCCGCCTCGGGTAGCAGGTAGGGCTCGCCGTCGAGCACCCGGGCCCGGCGCGCCATCTCGGTGGCCATGCCGCCCGAGACCCGGCCCTGGTGCCGGGCCGAGACCATGACGCGCACGTCCGGGCAGTGGCGCAGGCGCGCGCCGCTCTCGCGAAGCAGGCTCACGAGGGCGTTGTCTTCGCCGCAGGGCAGGGGCGGCAGGCCGCCGACGGCGCGGTAAAGCGCCACCGGGACGGCGAGGCTCGCGCCGGTATGGTCGCCGTGGCGCGGGGCCGGATCGTGGGGCGGCGGGTCGAGGATGTCCTCCAGGCGGCGCACGCCGGCCCAGTAGCGCTCGATCCGTGCGTGCAGCTCGGCGAGGCGCGGATCGGCGGTGCCGTCCGCGTCGATCACCAGGCGGCCGCCGACCACGTCGGCCGCCCGCAGCGCCCGCAGGTTCGCCGCGACCCAGTCGGCCGGCAGGCGGGCATCGGCGTCGGTGGTGAGCAGGATCCCGTCCGGGGCGCCCTCGGCCTCGAGCCAGGCAGCGCCGGCATCGAGCGCCATGCGGCGGGCGGTGCCGACATGGGCCTCGGCGCCCTCCAGCGCCGCCTCGATCACCCGCAGCGTCAGGCTCGCGAGCGCGCCCGCGTCCTCCAGGGCGCGGATGGCAGGGACCGTGCCGTCGGTGCAGTTGTTGGCGAGAATCACGACCCGCAGCGGCGCCTCTGCCGATAATCCCTCCTGCTGGGCCAGCGAGGCGAGCAGGATCGGCAGCCGCTCCTCTTCGTTCCGCGCGGGGATGCAGACCACGCAGGGCCGGGCGAGCGGGGCGGCGGTTGCGAGGGTCATAGCGGTTCTTCTCAACCTCATCGTCGCGAACACACGAGACGCAGCGTCTGTCCCGTTATCGCCCGGGAGCGAGCGTTATGGGTTTTGGCGCACACACGTTCGCAAGCTCATGCGCGGGGCCCCTCTCCCGCTCGGGAGAGGAGGCGCGTCGCGGCCCCGGCAAAGCGGGGTGCGACCATCCTGGACCCACCAGCGAAGGGCCGCGTCCGCGGATGTCCCTTACGCCCGTCCCCCCGCCACCCGCAGGGTCGGCCGTGCCCGCTCGGCGCAGCGCGCCATCACGGCGTCGTAGGTCTCGAGGTAGCGCTCGGTCATGGCGGCGGCGTCGTAGAGCGCCTCCGCCCGGTCGCGGCAGGCGCGGCGCGACAGGCCGGCCGCCTCGCGGATCGCCACGGACAGGTCCTGCGAATCGTCCGGCAGCGCCAGGCGGCCGCATTGCGCGTCGAGGATGTCGGGCAGGGCGCCCCGGCGGAAGGCCGCCACCGGCGTACCGCAGGCCAGCGCCTCGGCGACGACCAGGCCGAAGGGCTCCTCCCAGCGCGGCGAGACGATCGCCACCCGGGCGCGGCCGATATGCTCCGCCAGGTCCCGATGCGAGAGATGACCGAGATGGATCAGGTCGGGCCCGAGCCGCGGCGCGATCTCGGCCGCCCAGTAGCCCGGATTGAGCTTCGGCCCGGCGAAATGCAGCGGCAGCCCGGCCGCGCGGGCGGCGTCGATGGCGAGGTGCAGCCCCTTCTCGGGCACGATCCGGCCGGACCAGAACGCGAAGGGCGGATCGTCGGGCGTATCGGAATACGCGAAGGTCGAGAGGTCGACGCCGTTATCGACGACCTGGGCGCCGGGCACGAGCGTCGCCCATTCCTGGGCGAGCGAGGGCGACACCGCCAGGAAGGCCATGTCGGGATCGGCCTCCTCCACGCCGGAGACCAGGGCGTCGAAGGGCGGCGTGTGCAGCACCGTCACCCAGGGCAGGCCGAGCCGGGCGCTCTGCTGCAGGGGCAGGGCGTGCAGCGCGTTGTTGTGCACCAGGTCGAAGCCGCCGGCCGCGACCATCTCCATCATCCGCCGGTAGGCGTCGTGCTCGGCCTTGTCGATCGCCTCCTCGCGCTCGGGATCGGCCAGCGCGTCGCCGGTCGGGTCGCAGAGCATCACCGGATCGAGCGCCGGGTCCGAGCCCCGGCTGGCGAACAGGGTCACGTCGTGCCCGTGCCGCTTCAGCGCGACGGTGAGGAGATGCGTGTGCATCTCCAGACCCCCGGCATAGGGCTGGCCGATCGGGTACTTGAGATGTGCCAGGACAGCGATCTTCACGCGCGCACCGCATCCGGTTGTGTGGGGATCTTTGCCGGCCGCAGCGGGGCGAGAGGACTTTCGTCCGCAGCGAGCGTGGCGGGTATCATGCCCATCTTTTCTTCATCAAGCGTTGCGTCATCGAGGCCGGGAGCGACGAGGGACGCAGCGCGTTCCCACCTCCATACGGGCCGCGGTCTGAACCGATGATGATCGAGACGACAGGTCGACCATTCAGCCGGGTTCGCCATCCGGCCTGGGTACGCCTGACCCATTGGACCGGCGCGGCCGCGACCCTGGCGCTGATGATCAGCGGCACCGCGATCCTGCTGGCCCTGCCGAAACTGTTCTGGGGCGAGACCGGGGCCAACGACGCGCCGGCCTGGATCACCCTGCCGCTGCCGGTCGATCTCGAGCAGACCGGCTGGGCCCGCAACCTTCATTTCCTGGCCGCCTGGATTTTCGTCCTGAACGGTGCCGTCTACCTCGCTCTCGCGCTGCTGCGCGGGCACCTTCGGCGCCGTCTCCTGCCGGAGCCGGCCGAGATCCGGCCGCGGGCGCTGGCCGGCGAGATAAGGGCGCATCTGCGCCTGCGCGGCGGGGCGCCGCCCACCGGCCGCTACAACGCGCTGCAGAAGATCGCCTATCTGGTCGTCCTGCTGGTACTGGCGCCGCTGATGCTGCTCACCGGCCTGACCATGTCGCCCGGGGTCACCGCCGCCTGGCCGGAGCTGTTCACCCTGTTCGGCGGCCGGCAATCGGCCCGGACGATCCATTTCCTGGCGGCCTTCGCGATGGTCGCGTTCCTCGCCATCCACATCTGGCAGGTGCTGGCCAACCGGCCGGCGGCGCTCATGCGCGGCATGATCGTGGGATCGGGCGGCAAGGGTGAGGAGACCGCATGAGCGCGCTGAACCGACGCCGCCTGATCCTCGGGACCGCCGGGTTCGGCGCGGCCGGCCTCGTCGGCGGCTGCGAGCCCGGCGCGCCGCAACTGCGCCCCAACCCCTACGGGTTGAGCGACTGGCTGACCTTCGCCGGGCAGCGCCTGCTGCTGGCGCGCCAGCCGCTCGCCCGGGAATTCGGCCCGGAGGCGATCTCGGCGGTGTTCCCGACGATCAACACCACCGACCCGGACGATCCGGCCTATCGCCGCTCGAAGGCACAGGGCTTCTCCGACTGGCGGTTGCCGGTCACCGGCCTCGTCGCGCGGCCGGGGTCGTTCTCGCTCGCCGAGCTGAAGGCGATGCCGGCGCGCACGCAGATCACGCTCCATTCCTGCGAGCAGGGCTGGTCGGCGATCGGCCAGTGGACAGGCGTCCCGCTCTCCCAGGTGCTCGCCGCCGCCGGGATGCGCCCGGAGGCGCGCTATGTGGTGATCCGAACCGTCGACGGCTGGTGGGACAGCTACGACCTGTTCGACGCCCTGCACCCGCAGACGATCCTGGCCTACGGCATGAACGGCGCCGACCTGCCGGTCGCCCACGGCGCGCCGGTTCGCCTGCGGGTTGAGCGCCAGCTCGGCTACAAGTCCTTGAAATACCTCACCAGCATCGAGGCTGTGGATCGCGTCGACGGCATCGGCCACGGCCGCGGCAGCATGGTCGCGGGCCTCGGATTCAGCTGGTACGCTGGCATCTGAGCTGCCCGTCGCGTGGCGGGCAAGGGGACGGGGGCTTGGCGGCGATGGAGCTCACGGTCGGTCTGAGCACGTTCGCGATCGGCGCCGCGGCGCTGGCGGTGATCACGCTGGCGGCCGGGGTGAAAATGATCCCGCAGGGCCACGTCTTCACCGTCGAGCGGTTCGGCCGCTACGCCCGCACCCTCGAATCGGGCCTCGGCCTGATCATCCCGTTCGTCGAGCGCATCGGCCGGCGGGTGAACGTCATGGAGCAGGTGGTCGACGTCCCGAGCCAGCAGGCCTTCACGCGCGACAATGCCGGCGTCACCATCGACGCGGTGGTGTTCTACCAGGTGCTCGACGCGGCCCGGGCCTCCTACGAGGTCTCGAACCTCGACCTCGCCATGACCACCCTGACCATGACCAACATCCGCACCGTGGTCGGCTCGATGGATCTCGACCAGCTCCTCGCCCACCGGGACGAGATCAACGAGCGGCTCCTGCGGGTGCTCGATGCGGCGGCCGCGCCCTGGGGCGTGAAGATCAACCGCATCGAGATCAAGGACATCGTGCCCCCGGCCGACCTTGCCGGCGCCATGGCCCGGCAGATGAAGGCCGAGCGCGAGAAGCGCGCCTCGATCCTCGAGGCGGAAGGCCAGCGCGCCGCCGAGATCCTGCGGGCGGAGGGGCGCAAGCAATCGGCGATCCTGGAGGCGGAAGGCCGTCGCGAGGCCGCGTTCCGCGATGCCGAGGCCCGCGAGCGCTCCGCCGAGGCCGAGGCGGCGGCGACCGGGATGGTCAGCCGGGCGATCGCCGCGGGCGACATCGCGGCGGCGAACTTTTTGGTGGCGGAGAAATACGTCGACGCCGTGCGCGCGCTCGCCACCGCGCCGAACCAGCGCGTCGTGGTGGTGCCGATCGAGGCGGCGGCGCTCGCCGGCACTTTGGGCGGCATCGGCGAGCTGACCCGCGCGGTCTTCGGCGAGGCGACCCCGCCCCGGCGCACGGGCTCGCCGCCCGATGTCGCCCCGCGGGCCTGACCCATGGC
This sequence comes from Methylobacterium brachiatum, assembly GCF_900113845.1. Taxonomy (NCBI): domain Bacteria; kingdom Pseudomonadati; phylum Pseudomonadota; class Alphaproteobacteria; order Hyphomicrobiales; family Methylobacteriaceae; genus Methylobacterium; species Methylobacterium brachiatum. The sequence goes on from NZ_FOQW01000003.1 coordinate 367,752, forward strand.
CGATCCGCTGGCGATCCTCGCGGCCCTCGGGCCGGCCTGGAGCTGGGTGATCGCCGGCCTGGTTCTGGCCGGCGCCGAGATCGTCGTGCCGGGCGTGTTCCTGATCTGGTTCGGCCTCGCGGCCGTGGCGACCGGCCTCGTCACGGCGCTGGTCCCGATCCCCTGGCAGGGCCAGACCCTGCTGTTTGCCGCCCTCGCCGTCGTCCTGGTCGGTCTCGCCACCCGCCTGCACCGCCGCGCCGGACGCCACGACGCCACCCTCAACCGCGCCGACCGCGGCCTGATCGGCCGCGAAGCCGTGCTCACCGAACCGATCGTCCAGGGCACCGGCCGCCTCCGCTTCGACGACACCCTGTGGCGGATCGAGGGGCCGGATTTGCCGGCTGGGGCGCGGGTGCGGGTGATCGGTCTCGCCGAGACGGTGCTGCGGGTGGAGGCGGTGTGAGGGGCGCGCTGGGCGCTGCCGGGTGGGTTTGTCGAGGACTGCTCCACCCATCTCAGCCGCCTGAACCGCCGTCGGTGCCTCTCCAAAGCGGCCGTTCGTCAGTCCTCTGGCACCTTCAGCCAATGATCAAGGTCGGTTGTGCAGCACTTGTTTCTCTAGGATTGGCTTACAAACGCCAGGTGCACTCGTAAGCCAATCTGCCCAGCGACTTAAAAATCGGACGTAGAAACGCCTGCTCCTACTTTCACCGGTGCTGCAGTGGGCACGCCTCCGGTCATTCCTTCGACCGCAGCAGGCGCTTTCGGCAGGCCGCCCTGTTGCCTCATGCGTTGCTCGGCTGACCCCATGGCCCGCCCGACTGCGTCGGCATCGGCCGCCCAGCGTTGGCTCCATGCGACGGCCACGACTTGCATCTTTGCCTTGGACCAGGGATGCTCCCCGCGCCACGACAGGATCTCGGTGGCTCCCTTTAACTGAAGGTCGGCAGCCTGGGCTTTGACCTCCTCGTTGAAGGCATCGAGGTTGTAGCTCTGGGTCGAGCCGTCACTCATCCCGCGCTTCTCGTACGCCTCCCGGGATTTCGTGTTGGCCAGCACCCTTTCGCTGACGAACCGCTGGATAGCCGCCATGGCAGCCAGGTTCGCTCGGCTGCGATCGGCTGGCATCAGACTGGTCTGGGGCGCCACGCCAAAGCCGACGATGACCCGCTCCCCGTTCTCGTCCGTGAAGACGCGTGCCCCCATCGTATAGGCTAGCCAGTCCGGATTCTCGGATTTGATCGCCTCAAATTGCTGCTGGACCGGTGCCTGGGGCGCCTCCCTCTGAACAGTCAGGGTCGAATTCCAGATCGTCTCCGCGACTCCGGCGAGCTTCGGCGTCCAGATCAAACCGGTGAGGACATGGTACTTGCCCCCATCTGCTTGGCTCGGCCCTTCGCACTGGACAACCGTGAAGGCCCCGGATGCGAACAACTCTGCACTGCGTTCTATGCTCTGGTTGATCCTCAATTGTTCGGTGGCGATGGCTGCGCGTTTCTGCGCCTCGGTTCCACCTGACCAGTTGGGATCGAACTTCTTGATCTCGGCATCAAGGGCCTTGTCCGTGAGCACCAGAGACTTGTCGACGATCGAAAGCCGTTCGACGACCGGCTGCAGGGATGGCGGCGCGTCATCGCCGCCGAAGGTCCTGACCGCCGCCGATCGGCTCGACCGCATAGTCGCACGCATCGCCTCCGCCAACGACTTCCGGGCGTTGATCTCGGCATAGCTGAAGGCGGCGTTCCGGCCGACAAGCCAGTTGCGCGATCCGACGGGCTCGTCCACCGGGGCCTGCTCGTGGGCGACGTAGACAAAGTAGCCGTTCTTTTTCTCGTTCTTGCCGTCCTGGAGCTTTTCCTTAGCCTTCCAGTCGGCCCAGCACTTCTCGACTGACGCGGGCTGCGCGCCTGCCGACAGGTGCGCACCACCGTTGAGCGCCGCTGCCGCCTCCACATCGCCATTGGGCGCGCTCGTTTGGGCCAGGGCCGCCGCACTGACACTCAGGCACAGCGCGGTAGCCGCACCGAAAGAACCAAGACGCTTCGCGTTCATCATAATCTTCCCTGCTCAGCGTCGACCGATGCCCCCAAGGGCACCACCCACCAGCCCCATGAAGGCGCGGGCCGCCTGCTCATTCTGCAGCCGCTGCTGCTCGGCCTGCCGCTGGCCCTCCATCAGGCGGTCCACCGCCTCGGATGCCTCGCGATGGCCCAGACCTGCCGCCCGTTTGAAAAGCCGATAGGCTTCGTCCTGGCCTGCCCCCTCTACACGGCCCTTCGAGATCATCGTCGCCAAGCTGACCATGGCATCTGGATCGCCAAGGTTGGCCCCCTGCCGGAAGCTTGCGAGGGCGCCGGCCAGATCGTTGCGGCCGACCCGGGTGTCGAGAAGTGCCCAGCCATAATTATCGTAGGCTGCTCGGTAGTTTTGCCGCATCAGGACCTGCAGCAGGGGCAACGCCTTCCTCGGCTCGGACGCTTGGTAGGCCCGAGCTAGCTGGTAGCGGTAACGGCGCTCTTCCGGGTACTGCCGAGCGGCGATCTCACAAGCCTCGACGGCTTGGCCACCCGCACCCCTCAAGACCTCCCAGGCCACTCCGGGCGTGGTCTTCGGCCGATCAGGATCGTAAGGCCCAGCGGCGCCCTGGTCGCACAGCTCCCCAGCCCGGGTGATCTTGGCTTGCCGCTGCGCCTCGGCTTCCCGCTGGGCGGCCTCCCGTTGCAACCGCTCGACAGCCTCGCGCTTCGCTCGCTCGACACTCAGGCGCCACTCCGTCACGACCTTCCGGTCGACGATCAGAAGTTTATCGCCGGTCCGCGGGTGGAAGCCGGAATTGTCGAAGAATTCGTAGTTCGATCCTTCGCGCCAGTACCAAACCCGCGGCTGGCCCGTCACGGGATCGAACCAAGCGACGGTCGTGGGATCAACGGGCTTGGCAGGCCGCTGCTGCCGGGCGGCGCGCTCCTGCTCCTCCTTCCGGACCGTCTGCGACTTCGGCACGCAGACTGTCACCTCGGACTTGATCGAGAGAGAACCGCCAGCCTCCGTCGTCTTCCGATTTTCCTCAAGGATCTTCACCCGCACGAAGCCGGCGAGGTTCGTTTGCTCCAGTTGCTTGAAGCGTTGCTCGGCATCGCTGTTCACAATCTCCGCGCGATTTTCGCGCGACGACTTCACCTCGACGCCGACAACTTGGCTGATGGCGAGCTGATTCGTTCGGTCTAGAGCCCGCTTGCGTGCCGTATCCATCTCGGACCAATTGCCGAAGTCTTCGTCGACACTGACTGGTACAGTCTCTTGGCGTGCACAGTCACCGTCGTCGTAGGCTAGGGCCGGCGAAACGAACAGGAGCGTCGTAGCAAAGCCAATCGGCATCAGAGTGCTATGAAGCCGCCTCGCCGAAGTTTTGACCACAGAAAAAAGCCCGGCCCCTTGGCCAACCTGTCTTCTAACTCGGCTGTGCGGTCGGCTGTCCGAAGCATCAAAGGACGTCGCCGTTTCCGCCCGCGCTCCGACTCTCCCACGCCACATGCCGCGCTCGTTAAATTTGATTTCGCTCTCTCTTCACTTCCAGATCGGCGTTGCGCCGTCCAGGGAATGGCATGACGAAACCGGAAGTTTGCCCAGGTTCAGTTTGAGTAACCTGAACGACGATCAGCGCTTCTGTAAAGCGTCCCTCCTGGCCCGTACTCGATGCAGTTCAGCGACAGCGTCAGGCCTTCGGCGACTTCGGCTCGGGGACAGGAGCGCGCGGGGCAGCCACGTCCGCTTCGATGGCTCATAGCGGATCGGCAGAAATCCACTCAAAGCAACCTCCTCTGAAACCTGCGGCGTAAGGGCTCGACCCAACGCTGCAAGCAGCCGGGTTGCATTGATGAACCGCCTGGTCCCACACTCCTCGGTCGAGCCCGGGCGGTAGGCTGTCGTCCACTCACAGACTCTACCCGAACGCCCCGACCTCATGCTGGATCATCCCCGAGATCTCGCGCACCTGGTCGAACAGACGGCGGATCGGCTGGAACAGGTTGGCGTGCTCGGCGTCGTAGGTGCCGACATCCCGGGGGCCGGCGGGCTCGCCGAAATTGAGGCCGAGCGTCGGGTCCGGGGTGACCGGGAAAATCTCGTCGAGGAGTTTCAGGCAGCCGTCGATGTCGAGGCGCAGGAAGCGCTCCAGCAGCTGCTCGCGCGAGATGCCGGCCTGCGGGCGGAAGCCCGGGATGTGGACTGCCAGGAACCAGATCCGGTGGATCAGCGCCAGCCGCAGGGCGTGCAACAGGGTCAACCGGGCCGACATGCCGGGCAGGTCGGGGGCGGCGGTGGTGAGCGCCAGCCAGTCGCGGGTGAGGCGTCCGAACAGGCCGCGTAACGAGGCGGCGAGGTCGAGGCGCTCCAGGGCGCCGGCGATCACCACCAGCTCCTCCCGGCGAAAGTCCTTCTGGGTGCGCCGGGCCCGCTCCAGCCAGACGGCCGGGTCGAGGGTGTCGATATAGGCGCGCAGCACGTCGAGATCGCCCACCGCGGCGGCGTGCTGGACCAGCCGGAAGGCCCGCGAGAAGCGCACCGAATCCCGGCGCATGTCGCGGAACAGGTCCGGGCCGCGCTGGGCGGCCCGGCCGATCCCGTGCAGCGAGTTCGCCAGGAAGCCGAGCTGGTGCAGGATCGCGTTGTTGGGGATCGCCCGCATCTGTCGGGGATGGGTGATCCGGGCCGGCCCGCCCGTGTCGCTCTGGCGCGCCACCGGGCGGGAGCCGGTGCGATCGATCAGGCTCGGGCCGAAGGTGCCGAGCAGGGCGGCGTAGCCGGCATCGTCGACCAGGGCCTCCATGTCCTGGCGGGCGGCGGTGAAGAATTCCAGGGCGAAATCGGGCTCCGAATAAATCGGGTCGTCCTTGGGGGCACCGCCCTGCTGGCTGTCGTTGAGGGCATAGTCCGAAAAGCTGTCGTCCTCGGCGATGTCGAGGGCGTAGACGTGCTCGGCGATGCGGGCGACGCTGGCCTGGGCCAGCGCCTCGGTGCCGTAGAGCAGGTAGCCGTCGGTGCCCTGGAAGCTCGATTCGAGCCGCACCTTCAGGCCGGCCTTGCGGGCGCGGTCGCGGGCATCCTCGGGGGCCAGGTAGGCGAGGCGGTCGCGCAGCGAGGTCGGGTGGGCGCCCCGGCCGATCGATTCGCCGTGCGTGTCGAAGATCGCGAGCTCGACATCGGCCAGGCCGTTCTGGACCAGCATCTCGGTGATGCGCAGGCGCAGCCGCTCGATCCAGAAGGTCGCGGCGAGCTGGCCGACATAGCGGCCGGAATCCGAGTAGCCGAACTGTACGGTGAGCCGGCCGATCCGCTTCAGGTATTGGCGCCAATGCGGGTTGCGCAGGGCGTCGTCGAGCACCCGGATGCCCTGTTGCAGGGCGCTCGCGGTCTCGAACAGGGGCGTGATCTCGAGCTTGTCGGCAATGCCGTAATGGCGCGCCAGCCAGAGGGCGGCGAGCAGGGTGTAGCCGGTCTCGGTCTCGGCGATCAGGAAGCGCACCGGGTGGGTGCCGTCCACGTGCTTGAGGATCTGGGCGATGGTCATCATCAGCCGGGCGGCGGAGGCCCGCTCGGCGGCGAGCGCGCCGAAATCCACCGCCACCGGGCGGACATCGTTCAGGAGCGTGTGGATGGTGGCCAGATGCGAGCGGCGCTGGGCCGAATCGGTGGGCTCGCCCTCCAAGTCGATCACCCGGCGCACGGCGTTGTGGATCTGGCTGGCGTTCAGCCGGAAATGCGGCAGGGCATTCGACAGGCCGTGGGTGGCGACGCCCGAGCGCAGGACCGCGATCGCCCGCTTGTCGGCCTCATCGGCGGCTTCCAGGGCGGCGGTGAGCCCGGCCACCAGGGCGCCGGCATCGGTCTGGGCGCGCTCGCGCTCGATGATCAGCGCCAGGGCGAAGCGGTGGACCGATTCCAGCGACGGCTTGTCGCCGAGCCGGGGGGCGACCGCGAGCTGGCGGTTGACCGCGGCGAGCGCGTCCTGGGCGAGTGCCCGGACCTCCCGGCAGGCGGGGCTGTCGGGCAGGTCGCGCATCACCCGGTCGAACTGCATGCGCTTGGAGATCAGCCGGTAGCGCAGGGTGTCCCACCAGCCGATATCGGTGCGCCCGTCGGTGTCGCACCCGACCCAGCTGGCGATGGCGAAGGGGCGGGGCGTCAGCTCGGTCCAGCGGTCGGGCCAGCGGGCGCGGGCGGCGTCGAGCAGGGCGCCGTTGAACCCGTCGAGGGCGAGCCGGCCGTTATTGGCCGCCGCGCAGGCCTGCTCGAACTCGGCATCCAGGGTGATCGGCGCGTCCGGCCGGGTGGAGAGCGTGGCGGCGCGGGCGATCAGGTCGGCGCGGGCGGCGGCGTCCGCCAGGCTCGCGGCCTGGGCGAGGAGGCCCGCCACGGCCTTCGGCATGCCGAAGGTCGGGTGCGCGGTGAACACCACCGCGAAGGCGGTGCGGTGGATGAAGGCCGCGAAGGCGGCGAGACCGTCCGGGCCGCCGGGGGCGGCGGCGACCAGGCGCGCGGGGATCGCGGCTTGCGGGTCGGCCGGCCCGGACTCGAGGCCGACATAGGCGCGCAGCCGCTCGGCCCGGGCCGCGAGCGCCGCGGCGCGCAGCCGCACGAACAGGCCGTCGAGGTCCCCCGCCGCGATCTCGTTGCGGTCGAACCGGCGGGTGATCGCCAGCGTCACGGCCAGGACCGGATTGCGGAACGGGTCCTCCCGGGCCTGCTCCCGGGCACTCTCGATCAGGCCGAGGAGATGGCTCTCCAGTTCCTCGGGCTCGCGGCTCGGCTCATGCTGCATGGATCCGTCCCGGCTCCGGTCGTCTCGCCTCTACTGTTATAGGCAAGGCATGTTCCACGCATGACGGGGTGACGGCGCCGTCGCGGGCGGCTAGAGCTTCCCGCCTCATGGAGCGCCTGCTGATCATCCTGGCCGTGCTGATCTGTGTCGTGGCCGGGGTCGCGGTGGTCGGCATGTCGGCCCGCAGCCGGCGCGCGCCGCTGCGCATGGGTTCCGAGCTCGACGCCGAGGACGAGCACCTCCTGATCGGCACGGTCGGCCCGTCGCAGAGCCTGATCGACCGCGAGGCCGAGGTGCTCGACCCGCGCCTGCTGGATGTGGAGTCGTTCGACCTGAAACCGATCCCAGCCCCCGAGCGGACCGCGCGGATCGCGCCGCCGCCTCCCGAAGCGCCGGAATCGGGCCGATGAGGGCCGTGCGTCCCGGCGCGGCGGGCTTGCTGCTCGCCCTTCTGGCCGCCCCGGCGGCGCTGTCGGCGCCGGCTGCGCAGCCTCCGGCCCAAGCTGCGCCGGCGCCGCCCGAGCCCGCGCCGGAGCCCACTCCCGCCGCCGCCCCGCCGGTGGAGCAGCCCTGCGGGGCCCGCGCGGCGCGCTACGAGGGCGGCAAGGGGTTCGCCATGGTGGTGACCCGGTCCGGGCAGGTGCGCACCACCAATCCGCTCCGGCCGCTGACCCCGGAGGTGAACGAGGTCCTGCAGGTCGTGATCGCCGGCAAGGTCGCCACCGCCTACGGGCCGGATTTCTCGACCCTGCGGCGCGGCACCGCCCCGGCCACCATCGAAGCGATGCTGGGCGGGCCGATCCATTGGCAACCGGCCTTGCCGACCCTGCCGGACCCGATCGCCATCGTCACCGAGGAGGGGGCGACCCTGGCGCAGCTGGCGTTCCGCGCCTGCGAGGATCCCCCCGCGGTCAAGGCCGCGCCGAAGCCCCAGGCCAAGAAGAAGGCCCCGGCCAAGCGCGCGGCCCCGAAGCCGGCCGAGAAGGCGCCCCCGGGCTTCTCCGTGCCCCAGGGCGCGATCGCCGAGTAGGCGGGGCAGGGGGCTTCTTGCTGTCAGCAGATGGTGCTTACAGGACGAGGCACGGGTCGCCCCGTCGCACGGGACGCAGCGAGAGCCGGTCCCCTACCCCAACCCTCTCCCGCACGGGGGAGAGGGCCTGTCGCGCCTGGCATCGGCCAACCAGGAACAACGCATCCGCTGGCCGGCCGCAACCCGTTGGCGCGCGCGGAAAAACTACTTCTGCTTGGCGATGACCTTGTCCTTGATCCCGTCATAGACGTTCTTCGGGATAATCTTCTTGGAGACCAGCTCGTCCTTGCCGCGATAGGGCCGGCCCTTGATGATCGCGGCGGAGCGGGCCTCGCCGATGCCCGGCAGGGCGTCGAGCTCGGCGGCGCTGGCGCTGTTGAGGTCGAGCAGCGCGCCCTTGGCGGCGTTGGGCGACCCGGCCACGGGTGCGCTCGGGGCGGTCGGCTTGGCGGGAGCGGTCGGGGCCGCGGGGCTCGACGTCTGGGGCGCCTGCGCCCAGGCGGGCGCCGCCATCAGGCTCGAGAGCAGGGCGAGGACGGCAAAAGTCTTTTTGGAGGAAGCCATGGCGGTTCTCCCGAGGGGCCGGCCCGCTGCGCGGTGCCGTGACCCGGATCTAGGTCCCGGCGACTTGAACCCCGGCTTAACGGTTGTGGTGCGGCGCCTCTAGCCACGGCCGGGCGCCGGCGTTATAAGCGCGCCCTCATCCGTATCCCGCGGTGTGCGAGGCGATCCTCGATCGAGGAGCCGCCCGCGCGCCGCTTTGCCCGCGGCATCACGAAGGATCCCTGCCATGGCCGTTCCGAAGCGAAAGACTTCCCCCTCCCGTCGCGGCATGCGCCGCTCGGCCGACGCCCTCAAGGCGCCGACCTATGTCGAGGACAAGGATTCGGGCGAGCTGCGCCGTCCCCACCACATCGACCTGAAGACCGGCATGTATCGCGGCCGTCAGGTGCTGAAGGTGAAGTCGGCCGAGGCGTAAGCTTCGGGATGGATTCGGGGCCCGGGACGTCCCAGTCTCGGCCTATCCTGAGGTGCGCGCGCGAAGCGGGCGCCTCGAAGATCCTTCCGGAAGACACCAAGATCCCTGGCCCTCCTCGAGGCCCGCTGAGGCGGTCACCGTAGGATGAGGAGAACGCTTGCGACGTGCGTATCCCGGTCAGCATGCTCGGGAGCGCGTCTATTTAAGGCGGCGCAGGCTCCGCGGCCGTAGCGGTCTGCCGGGTTGCTTCGCTGCGCTCGTAATGTCGGCAAGGCGATCAAGAACCATCACGCCAGCCGGCGTGCAGCCTCCGCGTAGCGCGCCGCGGCTGCCCGGGTGCGTTCCAGCCGCGACGGCCTGAGGGTCGAATCGCTGGCGGTCAGCAGGTGCGTGACGAATCCCGCGGCCGCACCGCCCGTGCCGAATCGGTCCGGCGGGAAGATCGTCGAGCGCGGCTCCGGCCGCCCCCCATCCAGAACCACCAGGGCCCGGACCGGCGGGATCGCGTCCGTGGACGCGACCGACCCGCTGGCGGCGGCCGCAGGGCGGGCCGGCCTGCTCCAGGCTGCACCGGTCCGGCCGATTCTCCCGATCCGCGCCATGGCGACACCCTCCGCACGTTTCCGTGCCCGTGTCGCCAACGTGGGACTGGCCTTAACGGTTCGTCAACTTATCGGAAACACGTAGTCGCACCCCCGTGACTGGTTTTCGCCAGCCAATGTCACTTCTTGGCGAGGGCCTCGAGGCGTTGCTGCATCTCCAGCATCTGCCGCTTGAGGTCATCGAGCTCGCCGCCGGAATAGGCCGGCGTGCCCTGCGGCGGCGCCTGCGGGGCCGGGGGCTGCGCCCCGCCGGCGGGCGGCGCGAAACCGGTGAACATCTTCATGGCGTCGCCGAAGAAGTTCATGTTGGTCCGCACCGACTGCTCGATCGCGTTCTGGAACGCGGCCGGACCGAAGCTGTGGGCGAATTTCTCGCGCAGGCCGTCCTGGTCCTTGGCGAAGTTCGCCATCGAGAATTCGAGGAAGCTCGGCACCATGGTGCGCATGCTGTCCCCGTAGAAGCGGATCAGCTGGCGCAGGAACGCCACCGGCAGCAGGTTCTCGGCGCCGGCCTTGTTCTCCTGCTCGAAGATGATCTGCGTCAGCACCGAGCGGGTGATGTCGTCGCCCGCGCGTGCATCGTAGACGACGAAATCCTCGCCGTTCTGGACCATCGTGGCGAGGTCTTCCAGCGTCACGTAGGTCGAGGTGCCGGTGTGATACAGGCGCCGGTTGGCGTATTTCTTGATGACGGTCTGGGTGGCCTTGACGGTATCCGCCATCGGGAACGGCCTTTCTGGACTCGGGACTCTAGGGGCGTTTCAGGCTCGCGCGATGCGACCCGGCGGGGATCGTCTTCGCGCCCGCAACACGATCCTTAAAGCCTTCCACGGGCGCAGAAAACAGCAAACTGCGCCTCTTCAACGCAGAATAATGCCGGGTGCGAGCCCGCGCACAGACCATTTCAGTCTCTCAGCCGCGTCATCGAGGCGTTTTCAGGCTTGAGCGTCATCCTTGACTTCGCCGATCCGAGGCCCTTCATCGCGGGACAGGCTTCAGAGCGCGCCCGGATCGAGGAAGGCGCGCCGGCTCGTAAGAGGAGAACGTTCACATGGCAGGCAGCGAAGAGATCGTCATCGTCGGGGCCGCGCGCACGGCGGTCGGCTCGTTCGGCGGCGCCTTCGGGGCGGTGCCGGCCCACGAGCTCGGCGCCACCGCGATCAAGGCCGCCCTGGAGCGCGCCAACGTGTCCCCCGAGGACGTGGACGAGGTGATCTTCGGCCAGGTGCTCACCGCCGGCGCCGGGCAGAACCCGGCCCGTCAGGCCGCCATCAAGGCCGGCATCCCCGAGAAGGCCACCGCCTGGGGCCTCAATCAGGTCTGCGGCTCGGGCCTGCGCACCGTCGCCATCGGCATGCAGCAGATCGCCAACGGCGACGCCACCGTGATCGTGGCCGGCGGCCAGGAATCGATGTCGCTGTCGCCCCACGCCCAGTACCTGCGCGGCGGCCAGAAGATGGGCGACATCAAGCTCGTCGACACGATGATCAAGGACGGGCTCTGGGACGCCTTCAACGGCTACCACATGGGCCAGACCGCCGAGAACGTGGCCCAGGCCTTCCAGCTCACCCGCGAGCAGCAGGACCAGTTCGCCACCCGCTCGCAGAACAAGGCGGAGGCCGCCCGCAAGGAGGGCCGGTTCAGGGACGAGATCGTGCCGGTGACGATCCCCGGCAAGAAGGGCGACACCGTCGTCGACACCGACGAGTACATCCGCGACGGCGCGACCGTGGAGGCGATGGCCAAGCTCAAGCCGGCCTTCTCCAAGGAGGGCACGGTGACGGCCGCCAACGCGTCCGGCCTGAACGACGGCGCCGCCGCCCTCGTGCTGATGTCGGCCTCCGAGGCCGAGAAGCGCGGGCTCACGCCCCTCGCCAAGATCAAGTCCTGGGCGACCGCGGGCGTCGACCCGAAGGTGATGGGCACCGGCCCGATCCCGGCCTCCCGCAAGGCCCTCGAGAAGGCCGGCTGGAAGCCCTCCGACCTCGACCTGATCGAGGCCAACGAGGCCTTCGCGGCGCAGGCGCTGGCGGTGAACAAGGATATGGGCTGGGACGATTCGAAGGTGAACGTCAACGGCGGCGCCATCGCCATCGGCCACCCGATCGGTGCCTCGGGCGCCCGGGTGCTCGTCACCCTGCTGCACGAGATGAAGCGCCGCGACGCCAAGAAGGGCCTGGCCACCTTGTGCATCGGCGGCGGCATGGGCGTCGCGATGTGTGTCGAGCGGCCCTGATCCTTTTGTAACGGCCGGCTGTCCACCAATATAGACTTGAGTCCTAACTCAGAAAAAATCGCGTGCGGACGCCATCCGCACGCGGCATCACGTGATGCGAACAGGAGGAAACAACAATGGCTCAAGGACGCGTCGCACTCGTGACGGGCGGCACCCGCGGTATCGGCGCCGCGATCTCGAAGGGCTTGCAGGCCAAGGGCTACAAGGTCGCGGCCAATTACGGCGGCAACGACGAGGCGGCCCAGGCCTTCAAGGCCGAGACCGGCATCCCGGTCTTCAAGTTCGACGTGGGTGATCTGGCCAGCTGCGAGGCCGGCATCAAGGCGATCGAGTCCGAGGTCGGGCCGATCGAGGTGCTGGTCAACAATGCCGGCATCACCCGCGACGGCGCCTTCCACAAGATGACCTTCGACAAGTGGCAGGCGGTCATCAAGACCAACCTCGACTCGATGTTCACCTGCACCCGGCCGCTGATCGAGGGCATGCGCAATCGCGGCTTCGGCCGGATCATCATCATCTCGTCGATCAACGGCCAGAAGGGCCAGGCCGGCCAGACCAATTACTCGGCCGCCAAGGCCGGCGTGATCGGCTTCGCCAAGGCGCTCGCCCAGGAGAGCGCCTCCAAGGGCATCACGGTCAACGTGATCGCACCGGGCTACATCGCCACCGACATGGTGATGGCGGTGCCGGAGGAGATCCGCAACAAGATCATCGCCACGATCCCGACCGGCCGCCTCGGCAAGGCCGAGGAGATCGCCCACGCGGTCGAGTATCTGGCGAGCGACGAGGCGGGCTTCATCAACGGCTCGACGCTCACCGTGAACGGCGGCCAGCACTTCGTCTGACCGCTTTTTTCAGGGTGTACGGGGCGCGCCCGGTTCCGCCGGGGCGCCGCGCTCATCACCGACGCCGCGTCGCCCTGCCGGGCCGCGCGGCGTTTCTTTTTGGATGTCGCGCGCCGCCGCTGGGTTTCGAAACGGCCGATCCCCAACGCCCCCTCGTCCTGAGGCGTCGAAGCGGGGCGAGGCCTGAGACCGCCGCACACCGTCCTGCGATGGCCGGTCTTCAGCAGGGAAGACTTCGCAGGCCGCGCAAGTCTGACGAATCCGTTCCTGCGCCGTAGATCCTGTCGGAATGCGTGTGGATCTGTGCATTGCGGGAGCGGGCGCGTGAAATCTCACAGGTGCTCCGGAACACGAACAATTTGAGTGGTCCCGGCTAGGTCTCGTTTCGGCCCGGCGTGGTTGTTCACGCCAGCAAGAACGAAGGCCCCGACACGATGAACACCACATTCACCATGCGCTCTGCCGGTGAAGATCTTTCCGCCGACCGGAAGATCCGTGCGCGTAGCGTCTCGATCTTTGCCAAGTTCGGCCTCGCCGCCGCCTGCGCGCTCGGCCTCGCCGCCTGCGTCACCCCGCAGGAGCGGCACGCGATGGATGGCAACCACTGCTACGCGTTCGGGTTCGAGCCGGGAACCGACGCCTTCGCCCAGTGCATGATGGATCTCCATCAGCAGCGCGCGCTGACGCAGGCCAACCGGGACCTGTACTGGCAGTCCCACTTCGCCGAGCAGACCCGCCGCCGGGAGGCGCAGCAGGATCTCTACAAGCAGATGAGCCTGCAGCGCAGCGGCGACACGCGCTTCCCCGTCTGCGGCGCCGCCTCGGATGGCGGCATGGACCGCCGGACCATGACCTGGTTCGGCCCGAACTGCCGCGCCCGCTGATCCCGATCCGGAGAGACCCCCATGTCCGATCTCATCGCCCGCGGCCCGCGGAACCCGAGCCGGCTCATCTTCGTCGCCACCGCCCTGGTCGGCGCGGCGACCGGATTCGCGACCGGCGACTTCGGGTCGTTCTGCCTGGCCGTCCTCGGCTGCGCGATCCTGTTGTCCGCCAGCTACGCGCTGGTCCGGCGCTGGCTCGGTTGGGAGCCGCTGAAGGTCGACGACCTGTTCGAAGTGGTGCGGCTGCTGTCGCCGCACTGATCCTCTTCCCTGCACGGGCCACGCGCAGGGAATCCGATACGACCGGCCCAATCCGTCGAAGGCTCGCCGGTCACGCCCGCATCATCGCCGCCGCATTCACACCCTCGAGATCGCCATGACCCTCGCCCTGATGCTCGCCTGCGTCCTCCTGGTTAACGTCGTGATGGCCGGCCTGTTCTCGCTCGTCGCCCTCTGGGCCGACTGAGCTACGGAGCGCCGACGCAATTGGCGTAGAAGGTCGTGGTCGCCGGCCAGTCCGAGAACACGCCGAGCACGCCGACCTGGCCGTGCAGCACGTCCAGCAACCGCAGGATGTCGCCATCCCCGGTCACCACCGGCTTGATCGACTGGTAGTAGTATCCGCCGCCCTCTTTCAGCGGCCCCGAGCGCTCCAGCGACCAGGCGATCAGGCCGAGCCCGGCCTTCTTCGCCTCCCTTGCATAGGTCGAGGGCTCGATCGCACCGTCCGCACCGGGACGGACCAGCATCCACAAGGGCGGCGCCAGGATCTTGACCCCCTTGGCGGCGAGCTCCGCCATGCCGGGCTTCCAGGTCTCCGGCTTCTCCGGATCGAAGCCCTTGGTGGTCTCGTCGCGGTCGTCGAGGAAGATCGCCTGGCGGCCGAATTCCGGGTCCTTCTCCAGCCAGTACAGGATGTCCCGGAGCTGGAAGCTCTGCAAATAGACGTCGGAAGCCGGGATCCCGGCCTGCTTGTACTCGTCGATCAGCTGCTGGGCGTATTGGTCCTGGGTGTAGCTGCCCTCGAACGGCATCGGCACCTGGGGCGCCTTCAGCTCGGGGGTGAACTTGCGGCCCATCCCCTTCACCAGGGCGATGTACTCCTTGTGGGACATCAGCGTGCCGGTGGTGGCGTAGAGGTCGGTGCGCCAATGCGGCGTCGCGTTCATGTAGGCGGCGACCGTGGTTGCGTCCGGGTCGGCCGCGTCCATCTTGCCGTTGAGCGACTTGAACTCGGCCAAGGTCAGGTCGCTGGTGCAGCACTTGGCCGAGGCCTTGCGGCCGGTGGCCGGGTCGGCGGGCTCGAACCCCTTGGCGCATTTCGCGGCGAGGTTCGGCCGGGCCAGGATGTCGGTGGTCGTGTGCAGGTCGCACTGGCTGTGCCGGCAGACCAGCTGGCGGTCCTTGGTGAAGGCGACGTCGCACTCGATGATCCCGGCGCCCATCCGATAGGCGGCGAGCAGCCCCTCCTTCGTGTGCTCGGGGAACATCAGCGGCGCGCCCCGGTGCGAGATCGAGAAGGTTCTCGGCGTGTAGGGCCGGTCGATGCCGCAGGCGGACAGGTGGTCCTTCAGCGGCCCGGGCTTCAGCTGGTCGACGAGGTAGAACGGGCGCGGTCCGAGCTGCACGCCCTCGCCGGCGAGCGCCGAGCCTCCCGTCAGCAGCAGCCCAAGGACAGCAAGGATCGCGCGCATCGACAGATCTCCCGGTTGCAGCGCCCGTAGAGCGCGACCGTGACAGGGGCGTGAAGCAGCCTCGCCGACTCAAGGCGCGCATGATAGCTGCGATTCATGAGCCAGACAGCGTCATCTTCGGCCCGCGACAGGGCGCGCTCGGCCGCGACCGTGGCGGGGTTCGGGGCGATCCTGCTGTGGTCGCTCCTCGCTTTGTTCGCCGCGGCCTCCGGCACGGTGCCGCCGTTCCAGCTCGCCGCCATGACCTTCTGGATCGGCGGCCTGTGCGGCTGCGCCACCTGGATCGCCCGGCCGTCCCGGGCCCGGGCTCTGATCCAGCCCTGGCCGGTCTGGCTGCTCGGCGTCGGCGGGTTGTTCGGCTACCACGCGCTCTATTTCAGCGCCCTGCGCCTGGCCCCGCCGGCCGAGGCGGGCTTGATCAACTATCTCTGGCCGCTGCTGATCGTCCTGTTCTCCGCCCGGCTGCCGGGGGCGGGCGGGCTGCGCGCGGGCCATGTCGCGGGCGCGGCTCTGGGACTGGCCGGCGTGGCCGCCCTGTTCGCCGGCCGGGGCAATCTCGATTTCGCCGCGGGGGCGTTGCCGGGCTACGCCGCCGCCCTGGCCGCGGCCTTCGTGTGGGCCGCCTACTCGGTGTTGTCCGCCCGGGTCGGCGAGGTACCGACCGACGCCGTCGCGGGGTTCTGCCTGGTCACGGCGGCCCTGAGCCTGGCCTGCCACCTCGTCTTCGAGACGACGATCTGGCCCGCGGACGCCACCCAATGGGGCGCGGTGCTGCTCCTCGGGATCGGGCCGGTGGGGGCCGCCTTCTATCTCTGGGATATCGGCTGCAAGCGCGGCGATGTCCGCCTGCTCGGCGTCACCGCCTACGCGGCCCCGGTCCTGTCGACCCTGATCCTGGTGGCGACCGGCTATGCCAAGCCCGTGCCGGCTCTGGCGCTCGCCTGCCTGCTCATCGTGGCCGGCGCGCTGACGGCGGTGCGCGCCTCGCGGGCGGCGCCGAAGGCGGTCTAGCTCCGCGGAGTCGGCCGCCAATCCGGCGGGGCCATCTCGAAGCCCGCGAAGTCGAAGCCCGGCGAGACCGTGCAGCCGACCAGCGTCCACGCGCCCAGGCTGGTGGCGGTCTGCCAGTGCCCCGCCGGGACCACGCATTGCGGGCGCTGCCCGGCCGCGAGGTCCGGCCCGAGATGCTGGGCGGTGGCGTCGTGGCCGTTCGGGCTGGTCGTGATCACCAGCGGCGCGCCGGCGTGCCAGTGCCAGATCTCGGTGGCGTCGACCCGGTGCCAGGCGGAGGCCTCGCCGATATCGAGCAGGAAGTAGATCGCGGTGCCGACCGAGCGGCCGTCCACCGTGCGCGGGTCGCGGAAGGTCTCGCGGTAATGCCCGCCCTCCGGATGGGGCTTCAGCCCCAGGGTCGCGATCACCTCGGCTGCCGTCATCATTCGCGTCTCCGTCCTTCGCTTGCCGCCACTCGGCGCCGATGGTACCGGCCAAATCGTTGGAAGGTCCCGAAAAAATGCCGAGCCCGATTGTACGCCTCCACCGCGGCGACCTGCCCGCCGATTACGACGCCGGGCGGGCCGTGGCCATCGACACCGAGACGCTGGGGCTCAATCCGCACCGGGACCGGCTCTGCGTGGTGCAGATCTCCACCGGCGACGGCACCGCCGACGTGGTCCAGATCCCCCAAGATGGCCCGGAGCCGGTCGTGCTCAAGCGCGTGCTCGCCGATCCCGAAATCCTGAAGGTCTTCCACTTCGCCCGGTTCGACGTGGCGGTCCTGTTCAAGGCGTTCGGGGTGATGCCGGGGCCGGTCTACTGCACCAAGATCGCCTCGAAGCTCGCTCGCACCTACACCGACCGTCACGGGCTCAAGGACGTGGTCCGCGAGCTCGTGGGCGTCGACCTGTCGAAGCAGCAGCAATCCTCCGACTGGGGGGCCGAGACCCTGACGCAGGCGCAGCAGGATTACGCGGCCTCCGACGTGCTCTACCTCCACGCCGCCCGGGAGCGGCTCGACGCCATGCTGGCCCGGGAGGGGCGCACCGATCTCGCCGCCGCCTGCTTCGCCTTCCTGCCCACCCGCGCCCGGCTCGACCTCGACGGTTGGCCCGAGACCGACATCTTCGCGCATACGTGAACGACGTTGCCGGCCGCGGGGCGATTCCGGCAGGGCCTGAGACTTTCCCGTCACCGCAGCGCGAACGGTCGCTGCTAGGTTGCTTTCGCCGGGGCTTGCGAGTCCCGGCCAGGCCCTCCTCGCCGGTCACCCACCCGATCAGGCCGGCGAGGAGGGTCCGTCCTCAGGTCAGGGTCCGCAGGCCCGACGGCGTTGCGATCCGGGCTGTCCAGCGCGGGGCCGGGCCGGCCTCGATCCGCGGCGGGTCGGTCAGGCCGAGGTCCGCATGGAGCGCCGCCACCGCTTCCGGCTCCGGATGGGTGAGCGAGAAATCATCGAGATGCGCCCCGAAATCCGGCATCGTCCCGGCCGGGTGCGGGCGGTCGCCCCAGTCCATCACGTAGGGCGCGGCGCCGTCTGCCGGCCAGGTCCCGTCCGGGCGCAGGCCGAAGCGCCACGACAGCGTGCCCCGGGTCAGCGTCGCCGCCGCGCCGAGCAGGTCGGGATGGGCGGCGAGCAGAGTGTCGATGTCATTGGTGCGGGCGACGAAGCCGCGCAGCCGCCGCCCGGCGTCCCACTCCGCCCGCACCCGCGCCGCATCGCCGAGGCCGAACCAGCGGGCGCGGGGCGGCGGCGCTGCCTCGGGATCGACGGCGATCACTTCGAGGAACGTCGATGCGCCGAGGCGGAGCAGATGGTTGCGGGTGCCCATCTCGGAATGGCGCCCGCCCTCCGGCATGTCGAGGCCGAGGCAGGCCCGGACATGGGCCACGCCCTCCGCGAGGTCGGGGGCCACGACGACGAGGTGGTCGAGGGTGAGCATCCGTGCATCTGCCGCTTTGAACGATCGAGACGTCCGCGTGTCACATGCCCTTCCGCAGGTCGAGATGAACCTGGATAAGCAAGCGTCGAAGGTCCTCCGGATCAAGGAAGCGCAAGTCGGTGCAGGCGGTGGCCCGGAATTTCATCCGTTTCTCCGGTGTTAGGTCGCTCCCCAGCACCGCGCCTATGAAATCGCGCAAGCGGCGCGATCCTCGCCCTTGAAGCAGCCAAGACTCGCGGCGGTGGCTTCCTCGAACGACGCGTCCTGATCGTCGATGCTCTGATTGAACCGCTCACCGAAGCGGATGAATTCCGGTGTCGCAGGCATCCGTCCCGATTCCCGCCGCGCCCGGTTCCGCAGCTTGCTCTGCCGGCTCACGACTGCTTTCGCGTCACAATCTGTCTCGCACTCTCTTGAGGAAGGCTCTGAGTTCGGCGCCATCGTAGAACACGATGTCTGCCTCCGACGACCACCACAGCTTTCGCAGTTCCTCGTCCGAGACATCGTCCTGCGTGAGGGTGTCAAGATAGGCTTTCAGGCGGCCTCGTTCGGTTTCGTCCTTGAAAGGGGAAAGAATCCATTGAATTACCGCGTCTTCAGTAGAAAAATACTCCATAAGATCTTGGTGGAATTGACGTGTGAATGTGTCAAATTCTGACGATTTTACCGACGGACGTGAAGCCGATTGGATGATGATTTCAGGGCGGAAGGCTTGTTTTAAAATATCGACTTCATCAGTATTGAGCTTAGTAAATACAATAATTAGAAAAAATAACATGATCATTTCAGATATCCTATAATCATAATCGATCGCGAATATTATTAAGCAACAATCTTAGTGGCGGTGCAGAATGGAACAACCAATGCGCTTTCGAGTCGTTCCAGATATCTAATAATTCCTTGCTGTCGAAATCATCGCTTGTGATAAGAGATAGATAATCACGCAGAGATAAACGGCGCTTTTGCGAAAACGGCTCTATGACAAATTGCAAAAGTTCCGCTTCCGTGCTAAAAATTAGATCGACATCTTGAAAAAAGCGTTCGGTCAATTCGTCGAACTCTGGATGTGTAGCCATATCAATCTCCTTCATTGTAAGGAAACGCTGATTGTACGTGATAACCTCGCGACGACCGTCGATCGCGGACTATGTATATGGCTACGCCATACGTATTTCTCATGTACATCACGCCATCTTTGGTAATGTATGCCTCGCGGCCAGTTCGATATCCGAACCGCGTTGTAAAGTAGGCGCGGTCTTTCTCCCCAGATGCCACTTCATCAACGCGCTGGGCGTTGATTTCCAACGTTCGATTAACGAGGTCGTTAGCTGACTCTCGGGAGTCGAACGAGCCGTCGCGTTACAGTCCGCCATGAGCCAACAGGTTTCCCCATTGGCTCTTCCGCACGCGTTCCATCATCTCTTCGTCGGTCTTTCCGACGTGTGACTCAATTGTATGTCCCCCGAGTTTTTCCTCTTCTTCTAAAACTACGTTATATTGATATTTATCTTTGTTGCTGACATTATATATGTGCGCTGTGTTGTCGTTCTCAGACCGAACTGAACCGTCGTCACTCGTCCACTGTCCCCCGTCCGGATGTCCGGCGGGGACCCGCGGTTGGCCGGGATTGTAGGCGCGAAAGACGAGGCTGAGTCGAAGCAGCTTTACCTCAACACTGAGAGCTGCCAGCTGCCACCGGAACCGGGTGACGACGATCTCTTTCGTGACCATGAATCACCCCGCCTGCGACCGGGTCATTCATAGGCTAATAATCTTATTTGTCAAGCTTGTTCTTGTTTTGTTCGACAATTGACTTTGGAGTAGGCCACGGGCGATTCCACCTCACCTCTCACAGTCGAGGGCCGGGCGTCACGCCCGGCCCCCTCTCACATCACAGCGAGTAGTACTGCACGAACTCGATCGGGTGCGGGGTCATCTCGTAACGCAGCACCTCGGTCATCTTCAGCTCGATGAACGAGTCGATCTGGTCGTCCGTGAACACGCCGCCTTCCTTGAGGAAGGTCCGGTCCTTGTCGAGGCTGGTGAGCGCCTCGCGGAGCGAACCGCACACGGTCGGGATCTTCTTCAGCTCCCGGGGCGGCAGCTCGTAGAGGTCCTTGTCCATGGCCGGGCCCGGATCGATCTTGTTGCGGATGCCGTCGAGGCCGGCCATCAGCAGGGCCGAGAAGGCCAGGTAGGGGTTGGCCATCGGGTCGGGGAAGCGGACCTCGACGCGCTTGGCGTTCGGGCTCTTGGTCCACGGGATCCGGCAGGAGGCCGAGCGGTTGCGCGCCGAGTAGGCGAGCAGCACCGGCGCCTCGTAGCCCGGCACCAGCCGCTTGTAGGAATTGGTCGAGGGGTTGGTGAAGGCGTTGAGCGCCTTGGCGTGGCGGATGATGCCGCCGATGTACCAGAGGCATTCCTGGCTGAGGCCGGCATACTTGTCGCCGGCGAAGACCGGCTTGCCGTCCTTCCAGATCGACTGGTGGACGTGCATGCCCGAGCCGTTATCGCCGTAGACGGGCTTGGGCATGAAGGTCGCCGACTTGCCGTAGCTCTGGGCGACGTTGTGGATGCAGTACTTGTAGATCTGCATGTGGTCGGCGAGCTTGGTCAGCACGTCGAACTTCATGCCGAGCTCGTGCTGGGCCGAGGCCACCTCGTGGTGGTGCTTCTCGACCTTCACGCCCATGGACTGCATCGCGGCCAGCATCTCGCCGCGCATGTCCTGGGCCGAATCCTGCGGCGGGACCGGGAAGTAGCCGCCCTTGGTCTGGACCCGGTGGCCGAGATTGCCGCCCTCGTAATCGGTGAAGCCGTTGGTCGGCAGCTCGTTCGAGTCGAGCTCGAAGCCGGTCCGGTACGGGTCGGCCGCGAACTTCACGTCGTCGAACACGAAGAACTCGGCCTCGGGGCCGACATAGATCGTGTCGCCGATCCCGGTCTGCTGCAGATAGGCCTCGGCGCGCTTGGCGGTGCCGCGGGGATCGCGCGAATAGGGCTCGCCGGTGGCGGGCTCGAGCACGTCGCAGACGATCGACAGGGTCGAGGCCGAGAAGAACGGGTCCAGGCAGGCGGTGGACGGATCCGGCATCAGCAGCATGTCGGACTCGTTGATCGCCTTCCAGCCGGCGATCGAGGAGCCGTCGAACATCGTGCCTTCGGCGAAGATCTCGTCGTCGATGAGCGACACGTCGAACGTCACGTGCTGCCACTTGCCGCGGGGGTCTGTGAACCGGAAGTCCACGTAGCGTACGTCGTTGTCCCGGATGGTCTTCAGAACCTCGGCCGCAGTCGTCATCGTGGGCATCCTCCAGGAAAGGCGTCGGGGATTCTCGCGCGGGGCGTCCACCTTGGGTCGGGCCGCACCGGCCGCGCCGCTTGATATCCGTCGCGGGGCCGCCTTGCCACCCGGGCAGACGGGGAATCGCTCACGGAGCGAGAGGTTTGGCCCATGCGGGCCGCGCGCTCTCGATA
This sequence comes from Methylobacterium brachiatum, assembly GCF_900113845.1. Taxonomy (NCBI): domain Bacteria; kingdom Pseudomonadati; phylum Pseudomonadota; class Alphaproteobacteria; order Hyphomicrobiales; family Methylobacteriaceae; genus Methylobacterium; species Methylobacterium brachiatum. The sequence goes on from NZ_FOQW01000003.1 coordinate 389,237, forward strand.
GCGTGAACGCCGTTCGGAGGGAATTGGCCCCATCCGGGGTCCGGCGAGGCGGTTTCTGGCATGCTCCATGCAAAGGCGGCAGCGGCCGTCGAGGCGGCGGCAAGCCGTTCGCGTCGCCCGGGATTTGACCAGGTCGCGCATCGACAACGGACGAGAGAACCGGAATGACGAAATATAAGCTCGAGTATATATGGCTCGACGGGTACACGCCGGTCCCGAATCTGCGCGGCAAGACGCAGATCAAGGAATTCGACAGCTTCCCGACCCTCGACCAGCTCCCGATGTGGGGCTTCGACGGCTCGTCCACGAAGCAGGCCGAGGGCGGCAGCTCCGACTGCATGCTCAAGCCCGTTCGCCACTTCCCCGACCCGGCCCGCAAGAACGGCGTCCTGGTCCTGTGCGAAGTGATGATGCCGGACGGCAAGACCCCGCACGAGTCCAACAAGCGCGCCACCATCCTGGATGACGCCGGTGCCTGGTTCGGCTTCGAGCAGGAGTACTTCCTGTACAAGGACGGCCGCCCGCTCGGCTTTCCGGCCAGCGGCTTCCCGGCCCCGCAGGGCCCGTACTACACCGGCGTCGGCTATTCGAATGTCGGCGACGTCGCCCGCAAGATCGTCGAGGAGCATCTCGACCTCTGCCTCGACGCCGGCATCAACCACGAGGGCATCAACGCCGAGGTCGCCAAGGGCCAGTGGGAATTCCAGATCTTCGGCAAGGGCTCCAAGAAGGCCGCCGACGAGATGTGGATGGCCCGCTACCTCCTGCAGCGCCTGTGCGAGAAATACGGCATCGACGTCGAGTACCATTGCAAGCCGCTCGGCGACACCGACTGGAACGGCTCGGGCATGCACTGCAACTTCTCGACCGCGTTCATGCGCGAGCACGGCGGCAAGGCCTATTTCGAGAAGCTCATGGAGGCGTTCAAGAACGCCCGCGAGGACCACATCGCCGTCTACGGCCCGGACAACCACATGCGGCTGACCGGCAAGCACGAGACCGCCTCGATCCACGAATTCTCGTATGGCGTGGCCGACCGCGGCGCCTCGATCCGCGTGCCCCACTCCTTCGTGAACAACAACTACAAGGGCTATCTGGAGGATCGCCGCCCGAACTCGCAAGGCGACCCCTACCAGATCGCCTCGCAGGTGCTGAAGACGATCTCTTCGGTGCCGACCGAGGCCGCTGTCGCCGCCTGAGGCGGAACGGGAGCCTCGGGCTTCCGATGAAACGTTCCGGAGCCGGGCCCGCGCGCCCGGCTTCGCCGTCTTCAGGTCCGGCGCGGGCGCTCGTCGTCGCGGATCGCGGCCTCGTGGTACCAGGCGCCGCCGAAGCTCGGCATCGGCGCGGGCTTGGCCTTCTCCGCCGCCCGCGGTGCCGGTCGGGCGCGCCGGAACGCCGACAATTCATAGATCTTGGCGGTGTCACGCCCGTCGGTTCCGGCCATCACATGGTCCTCCTGAATGGATTCGAGGCGGCCGATCGGCCGTCCGTTCCAGAGGATGTGGGGTTGCCGGCGCAACACTCCATGCCCTGGCACGTCGATGCCGGACATTCGTGCAGCGTGAATTCTTAGGCAGGACGGTGGCGGAGCAAGAAAACGCCGGCGCGCGACGTTGGAATGCTGGTCGCTTCCGGGATCAGGGCACAAGATCCGCCGGCGCGAAGCCGCGCGGATCAGCCGTCAGATCGCGTCGGTGCCGGTCTCGCCGGTGCGGATGCGGATCGCTTCTTCGATCGTCGAGACGAAGATCTTGCCGTCGCCGATGCGGCCGGTCTGGGCCGACTTGCGGATCGCCTCGACGGCGCCCTCGACGAGCGCGTCCGACAGGACGATCTCGAGCTTCACCTTGGGCAGGAAGTCGACCACGTATTCGGCGCCGCGATAGAGCTCGGTATGGCCCTTCTGACGGCCAAAGCCCTTCGCCTCAATGACGGTGATGCCCTGGAGGCCGACCTCCTGGAGCGCCTCCTTCACCTCGTCGAGCTTGAAAGGCTTGATGATCGCTTCGATCTTCTTCATGCCGCTCGGGCCTGCGCTGCGCTGCCGGATATTTCTAACATCGTCGTGAAGCCTCCGCCACGCCGTTTTCGCGACGGGCGCCACGTTAGTGCCCATTCGGCGCGCAGGCTACGCACATCCTTCGGGCTTTCGATGAATTTGTGGCGCGTTTTTAATCACCGGTGTTCGGTGCACGGGCAGACGTGGAGATGAGCATGCGGGTGCTGACGGTCGCGGCGATGCGGCAGGTCGATGCGGCGGCGATCGCGGGGGGGGTACCGGGCATCCGGCTGTTGGAGGCGGCCGGGGCCGCGGTCGCCGAGCGCGCCGCCGCGCGGCTGCCGGCGGGCGGGCGGGTCGTGGTCCTGTGCGGACCCGGCAACAATGGCGGCGACGGGTTCGTGGCCGCGCGGCTGCTGGCCGAGCGCGGCTATGCGATCGACCTGTTCCTGCTCGGCGAGCGCGCGGCGCTGACGGGCGACGCCGCCCTCGCGGCCGAGGCCTGGACCGGTCCGGTGCACCCGGCCGCCGCCGACGCGCTGCCCCCATGTGACCTCGTGATCGATGCCCTGTTCGGCGCCGGACTGTCGCGCGATCTCGACGGCGCGGCCCGCGCCCTGGTGGAGGCCGTGAATGCCGGCGGCCGCCCGGTGCTCGCCGTCGATGTGCCGAGCGGCGTCGACGGCGATACCGGTGCCGTGCGCGGCGTCGCGATCCGGGCCGTGGAGACCGTGACCTTCGTGGCGTTCAAGCCGGGGCACCTGCTCCAGCCCGGCCGGGGCCTGTGCGGCCACCGCCATCTGGCCGATATCGGGACGGGCGCGGCGGCCTTGGAGGTCGGTCTCGGTGCCGCGACGCCACCGATCTACCGGAATGGGCCGGACCTGTGGGCGAAAACCTTTCCCCGGCTCACCGGGGAGAGCCACAAATATACACGGGGCCACGCCCTGGTCCTGTCCGGTCCGGCCACCAAGACCGGCGCGGCCCGGCTCGCCGCCCGGGGCGCCCTGCGGGTCGGGGCCGGCCTGGTCACCCTGGCCTCGCCCCAGGCGGCCCTGGCCGAGAACGCCGCCCAGCTCACCGCGATCATGCTGCGGCCCTGCGAGACGGCGGACGACCTCGACGATCTGCTCACCGACGAGCGGCTCAACGTCGTGCTGGCCGGCCCGGGCCTGGGCACCGGCGAGCCGACCCGTGAGCGCGTCGCGGTGGCTGCCGCCGCCGGCCGCAGCCTCGTGCTCGACGCCGACGCGCTGACGAGCTTTTCCGGACAGGCGCCGCTGCTCGCCGCCCATCTGGCGGATGGCGACGCGCAGGCGGTGCTCACGCCGCATGAGGGCGAGTTCGCACGGCTGTTCAAAGGGACGGAAGCCACCGCCGAGGGGGCCGACAAGGTCGCCCGCACCCGCGCCGCCGCCGCGCTCATCGGCGCCGTCGTGGTTCTGAAGGGATCCGACACCGTGATCGCGAGCCCCGACGGGCGCGCCGCGATCAACGATCACGGCAGCCCCTATCTCGGCACCGCAGGCTCGGGCGACGTTCTGGGCGGGCTGATCGCCGGGCTGCTGGCCCAGGGCATGCCGGCCTTCGAGGCTGCGGCGGCCGGCGTCTGGCTCCATGGCGATGCCGGGCTCCGCCATGGGCCGGGCCTGATCGCCGAGGACATCCCGGAGCTGATGCCCGCCGCGCTCGGGAGCCTCGTCGAAGCCGGGCTCAGGTAACCTCGAACATCGTCCACAGGCCGGTGTCGAACCGCTCCAGCACCGTGGCGCTGATCAGCCAGCGCCCCGGATTGTCGGCCAGGAAGCCGATGCGGGCGGTGCGGCCTTCCAGAAGCTGGAACGTGTCGAGCCAGTAGGGCTCCCAGCCGTCGTCCAGGGGATGGAGCAGGCGGAAGCAGTGGCCGTGCAGGTGCAGGGCCTGCGGGAAGGCGGTCTCGTTGCGCAGGGCCAGCACCACCACCTGCCCGCGCTTCACCGTGAAGATCGGCTGCAGGCCCGTACTCGCGCTGGTGCCGTTCACCGACCAGATTTTTTGGGGATCGCCCGTGTAGACCGGCTCCGGAGCCGGCTTGTCCTTCGGCGCGTCCTTGGCGGCCTCCTTGGCCGCCTTGGGCACGAAGGCGCCGCCGGTGATCATCACGTCGCGCCGCAACGCGTTCTGAAGCTTGATCTCGGCGGGCAGGCGCTTGTTCTCGCCGATCGGCCCGATGGGCGGCCGCTTCTCGGTGATCTTGGCGCCCTTGGTGGTGACGGTGGCCAGGGTCAGGCCCTGGCCGACCAGCGCGATGATCGAGCAGGTGGCGCCTTCCTGTTCGGGCAGGTCGACCATCAGGTCGTAGCGTGTGCCCGGGGGGAACGGCAGGGTCGCGCGCAGGGGCTCGAACGTGTCGGTGGGCTGCCCGTCCACGGCCGCGACATAGACCTTCACGCCCTCGAACCGGAGCCGCGTGCCGCGGGCGTTGCAGGCATTGCCGAGGCGCAGGCGCACCCGCGCGCCCGGGCGCGCCGCGAACGTGTCCGGCACCGGCTTGCCGTTGACCGTCACGAGATTGCCGAGGCGCCCGTTCGTGGCGGCGAAGAGCGGCTGGCCGAACGGCATCAGGCCGGCATCGTCTTCCAGCCGCCAATCCTGCATCACCAGCCCGACATCGGCGTCGACCAGCGGCGGGTTCGCCTCCTCGACGATCAGCATGCCGGCGAGCCCCCGACCGGACGGCTCGCTCGACCCGCCCACGACGAGGGGGCGGATCAGGTAGGTCCCGGCATCCGGGGGCGTGAACTGGTACAGGAAGTCGGCGCCCGGCTGGATCGGCGCCTGGGTCACGCCGCCCACCCCGTCCATCGCGTTGACGTTGCGGACCCCGTGCCAGTGCAGCGACAGCGGCTTGTCGGTGCGGTTCTCGATCTTGAGTCGGACCTGCTGGCCGAGCTTGATCCGCACCAGCGGCGGCACGGTTTTCCCGTCGAAGCACCAGATTGGCGTCTCGGCCGCGGGCTCGGGCCGCAGCCGGGCCTTGCCGGGGGCGGCCGGCAGGCTCGGGGGCGCAGCCTCGGCCGGTGCCGAACCCGGCGTCGTGGGTTTCTCGGGCGCGGTCGCCTGCGCCTGCACCGCCTCCGGCAGCAGCCCGAACGCGGCCGCCGTGGCGAGCAGGGTCCGGCGCGACGGCGTTCCGCCGCGCGGATCGGTCGGCGGCACGGGGCGGGATGAGGTCATGGGGTCTCGACGGCGGCTCGCAGCGGGCCTGGGTAGATAGCCGCGTGCCCGGGCGCGCGCCACCGCTGGCACGGGAGGTTAAGTTTTTTGCTGCGAGCCGTGCGGCCCATGCTATAGGGCGCGCTTCCGGCGGCCGGCGACGCGCCGGGTGTCGGCACGCGCGGGCGTGGCGGAACTGGTAGACGCGCTGGATTTAGGTTCCAGTGTCGCAAGACGTGGGGGTTCGAGCCCCTCCGCCCGCACCAGGACGCTTCGAGATGGCGCGGCCCCGCTCGGGGCCGTCTCATCCCCGTATCCGACACCGTCGTTTCCCGGACCGCGCGACCAAGCCGCACGACGCCGGCCCGGCCGGCGACCACAAGGTTTTTTGAAGAGCGACGACGACGATGCAGGTGACCGAGATCAACGCCCAGGGTCTGAAGCGCGAGTTTCAGGTACTGCTGGCCGCACAGGAACTCGAGGAGCGCCTGACGACCGAGCTCTCCGGCATGAAGGACAAGGTCCAGCTGAAGGGCTTCCGCCCCGGTAAGGTCCCGGTCGCGCATCTGCGCAAGGTCTATGGCCGCTCGGTCATGGCCGAGGTGGTGCAGAACGCGGTCAACGAGGCCAACCGCAAGATCGTGGCCGATAACGGCCTCAAGCTGGCGCTGGAGCCGCAGGTCGAGTTCCCGACCGACCAGGCCGAGGTCGAGAAGGCGCTCGACGCCAAGGCCGACCTGGCCTTTAAGGTCGCCCTCGAGGTGATGCCGAATTTCGAGCTGGCCGACCTCTCCGACGTCAGCCTCAAGAAGCTCGTGGCCAAGCCCGACGAGTCCGAGGTCGACGAGGCCCTGCAGCGCATGGCCGGCCAGAGCCGTCCGTTCACCGAGCGGGAGGAAGGCGCCGAGGCCCAGAACGGCGACCGCGTCACCATCGATTTCGTCGGCCGCATCGACGGCGAGGAATTCCAGGGCGGCAAGGGTGAGGGGATCGACCTGGAGCTCGGCTCCGGCTCGTTCATCCCGGGCTTCGAAGAGCAGCTGGTCGGCGCCAAGGTCGGCGACAAGCGCGTCGTGAAGGCGACCTTCCCGGAGGCCTACGGCGCCGAGCATCTCGCCGGCAAGGATGCCGAGTTCGACGTGACCGTCACCAAGATCCAGGCCCCGGGCGAGGCCAAGATCGACGACGAGTTCGCCAAGTCGCTCGGCATGGAATCCCTCGAGAAGCTGCGTGAGGCGATTGCCAAGGCGATCGGCGGCGATTTCGAGGCGGCGTCGCGCCGCAAGCTCAAGAAGGAGCTCCTGGACGCGCTGGACGGCAAATACGCCTTCGAGCTGCCGCCGACCCTCGTCGCGCAGGAATTCGCCAGCGTCTGGGCGCAGGTGGAGCAGGACCTCAAGGCCCGCGGCAAAACGTTCGAGGACGAGGACACCACCGAGGAGAAGGCCCAGGCCGACTACCGGAAGATCGCGGAGCGTCGCGTCCGTCTCGGTCTCGTGCTTGCGCAGGTCGGCGAGAGCGCCGATATCAAGGTTTCCGACGAGGAGGTGAACCAGGCCCTCATCGCCCGGGTCCGGCAGTTCCCGGGCCAGGAGCAGCAGGTGTGGGACTTCTACCGTAAGAACCCGCAGGCGCTCGCCGAGCTTCGGGCGCCGCTGTTCGAGGAGAAGGTGGTTGACCACGTCCTCGGTCAGGTCAAACTCGTTGAGGAGCCGGTCTCGAAAGAGACGCTTTTCGCCGATGAGGATGACGACGACACGACCGGCGAGAAGCCGGCAGATAAGGCCGAGGCCAAGACCGAGGCAAAGGCCGACTGAGCCCCGCACTGTCCCAGGACGGCGGGCATAGGGTTAGGCGATGGTTAAGCATCGCCGGTGTTCGCTGACATGCCCGGGCTGCCCTGATTCGCGGCAGCCCCGGGCCTCACTCTGGGCAGGACGAGATGAGAGATCCGATCGACGTCTATAACAACGCACTCGTGCCGATGGTCGTCGAGCAGTCGAGCCGCGGCGAGCGCGCCTTCGACATCTACTCCCGCCTCCTGCGCGAACGCATCATCTTCCTCACCGGTCCCGTTGAGGATTACGGTGCGTCGCTGATCGTGGCGCAGCTGCTGTTCCTCGAGGCCGAGAATCCGAAGAAGGAAATTTCCTTCTATATCAATTCCCCCGGCGGCGTCGTGACCTCGGGCCTGTCGATCTACGACACGATGCAGTTCATCCGCTGCCCGGTGACCACGCTCTGCGTCGGCCAGGCCGCCTCGATGGGCTCCCTGCTGCTCACCGCCGGTGAGCCCGGCCACCGGTTCGCCCTGCCGAACGCCCGGATCATGGTCCACCAGCCGTCCGGCGGCTTCCAGGGCCAGGCCACCGACATCCTCATCCATGCCCGCGAGATCGAGGCGCTGAAGCGGCGCCTGAACGAGATCTACGTGAAGCATACCGGCCGTGATTATGCGGCCATTGAGAATGCGCTGGAGCGCGACAATTTCATGACTGCGGATGCGGCCAAGGAGTTCGGCCTCATCGACGAGGTCATCCAGAAGCGTCCCGAGCCCGCAGCCGCCTGACGGTTGCGTCGCCTGACCGCCGCGGCGTGGCCTTGATCCCGCCGCGGCAGCGTGTTTGCATCCGATGACAGGGCCCATCGGTCAAAGGCGCGCAGCATACTGTTTCTTTAAACGGGCCCCCTTACGTTGAAGCGATGCGCGTGCGCCCTTAGCCGGCTGCGTACGCGACGAATCGGAGACCGATATGAGCAAGACTGGCGGCAACGACTCCAAGAGCACGCTGTATTGCTCGTTCTGCGGCAAGAGCCAGCACGAGGTCCGCAAGCTGATCGCCGGCCCGACCGTGTTCATCTGCGACGAGTGCGTCGAGCTGTGCATGGACATCATCCGCGAGGAGTCGAAATCCTCGCTGGTGAAGAGCCGTGACGGGGTCCCGACCCCGAAGGAGATCCGGCGCGTCCTCGACGATTACGTCATCGGCCAGGACTTCGCCAAGAAGGTCCTCTCGGTCGCGGTGCACAATCACTACAAGCGGCTCGCGCACGCGACGAAGCACAACGACGTCGAGTTGGCCAAGTCCAACATCATGCTGATCGGGCCGACCGGCTCGGGCAAGACGCTGCTCGCGCAGACGCTGGCCCGCATCCTAGACGTGCCGTTCACCATGGCCGACGCCACGACCCTGACCGAGGCGGGCTATGTCGGCGAGGATGTGGAAAACATCATCCTCAAGCTGCTCCAGGCCTCGGACTACAACGTCGAGCGGGCGCAGCGCGGCATCGTCTACATCGACGAGATCGACAAGATCTCGCGCAAGTCCGACAACCCGTCGATCACCCGCGACGTGTCAGGCGAGGGCGTGCAGCAGGCGCTCCTGAAGATCATGGAGGGCACGGTCGCCTCCGTGCCGCCGCAGGGCGGCCGCAAGCACCCGCAGCAGGAATTCCTGCAGGTCGACACCACCAACATCCTGTTCATCTGTGGCGGCGCCTTCGCGGGCCTGGAGCGGATCATCTCCCAGCGCGGCAAGGGAACCTCGATCGGCTTCGGCGCGAGCGTGCAGGCCCCGGACGACCGCCGCACCGGCGAGATCTTCCGCTCGGTGGAGCCCGAGGATCTGTTGAAGTTCGGCCTCATCCCCGAGTTCGTCGGCCGTCTGCCGGTCCTGGCGACCCTCGAGGACCTCGACGAGGCCGCGCTCAAGAAGATCCTCCAGGAGCCGAAGAACGCCCTGGTCAAGCAGTACCAGCGGCTGTTCGAGATGGAGAATGTCGACCTGACGTTCCAGGACGATGCGCTCTCGCTCGTCGCCCGCAAGGCGATCGAGCGCAAGACCGGCGCCCGCGGCCTGCGCTCTATCTTGGAGACGATCCTGCTCGACACGATGTACGATCTGCCGGGTCTCGAATCCGTGGAGCAGGTTGTGATCGGTCCCGAGGTGGTCGAGGGCAAGTCGCGCCCGCTCTACATCCACGGCGACCGCAACAAGGAAGCGCCCGCCAGCGTGAGCGCGTAAGCGCTTGGTAGGGTTGCGTTAAGCGCCCGGCTCCGGCCGGGCGCGCTGCGGGGAACATCTTGAAAACGCTGCCCCCCGCAGCCACCTCAGGCTCATCGCGGTGGCCGCTCGCTCCTTCGAGGAACGGTCCGCGTCGCCAGCCGCAAAGTTCACGACCATCCCGACCCTCGCGGCCCGGTCGGCCCCTGGCAGTCGGTTCGCCCCATCTCCGGGGGAACCGAAGCCGGGCGTCCCTGAGAGGAAGTCTCCCATGACACAGTCGAAATCGCGCCAGCCGGTCGTCCCGGGTTCGACGGGCTCCTATGCCGTTCTGCCCCTGCGCGACATCGTCGTCTTCCCGCACATGATCGTGCCCCTGTTCGTCGGCCGCGAGAAGTCGATCCGCGCCCTCGAAGAGGCCGTGCGCACCGATCGCCACATCCTGCTCGCCACCCAGATCAATGCGGGTGACGACGATCCGGCGACCGACGCCATCTACAAGATCGGGACGCTGGCCTCCGTGCTGCAGCTGCTGAAGCTGCCCGACGGCACCGTGAAGGTTCTGGTCGAGGGTATCGGCCGCGCCAAGGTGACGGGCTTCACCCGCTCCGACGAGTATTACGAGGCCACCGCCGAGGCCCTGCACGACGAACTCGGCGACCGCGTCGAGGCCGAGGCGCTCGCGCGCTCGGTGCTCTCGGAGTTCGAGAACTACGTCAAGCTGAACAAGAAGATCTCCCCGGAGGTCGTCTCGGCCGTGACCCAGATCGATGAGCCCTCGAAGCTCGCCGACACGATCGGCTCGCACCTCCTCGTCAAGATCTCCGACAAGCAGGGCATCCTCGAGACCCCCACGGTGGCGCAGCGCCTCGAGCGCGTGCTGTCGCTGATGGAGAGCGAGATCTCCGTGCTCCAGGTGGAGAAGCGCATCCGGACCCGCGTCAAGCGGCAGATGGAGAAGACCCAGCGCGAGTACTACCTCAACGAGCAGATGAAGGCGATCCAGAAGGAGCTGGGCGATTCCGAGGACGGCCGCGACGAGCTGGCCGAGCTCGAGGAGAAGATCGAGAAGACCAAGTTCACCAAGGAAGCCCGCGACAAGGCCACCGCCGAGCTGAAGAAGCTCCGGCAGATGTCGCCGATGTCCGCCGAGGCGACGGTGGTGCGCAACTATCTGGACTGGATGCTCGGCATCCCGTGGGGCAAGCGCTCGAAGATCAAGAAGGATCTGCTCGGCGCCCAGGTCCTGCTGGACAACGACCATTTCGGCCTGGACAAGGTCAAGGAGCGGATCGTCGAGTACCTCGCCGTGCAGCAGCGGGCGAACAAGCTCACCGGCCCGATCCTGTGCCTCGTCGGTCCCCCCGGCGTCGGCAAGACCTCGCTCGGCAAGTCCATTGCCAAGGCGACGGGTCGCGAGTTCGTGCGCATGTCCCTCGGCGGCGTGCGTGACGAGGCCGAGATCCGCGGTCACCGCCGGACCTATATCGGCTCGATGCCCGGCAAGATCGTGCAGTCGATGCGCAAGGCCAAGACCTCGAACCCGCTCATCCTGCTCGACGAGATCGACAAGATGGGCATGGATTTCCGTGGCGATCCGTCGGCGGCGCTCCTTGAGGTGCTCGACCCTGAGCAGAACAGCACCTTCAACGACCACTACCTGGAGGTGGATTACGACCTCTCGAACGTGATGTTCGTGACCACGGCCAACACCCTCAACATCCCCGGCCCGCTGATGGACCGGATGGAGGTGATCCGCATCGCCGGGTACACCGAGGAGGAGAAGGTCGAGATCGCGCGCAAGCACCTGATCCCGAATGCCCTGAAGAAGCACGGGCTTGGGACGCACGAGTGGTCGATCGACGACGATGGCTTGATGATGCTGGTCCGCCGCTACACGCGGGAAGCCGGCGTCCGCAACCTGGAGCGCGAGCTGTCCAACCTGATCCGCAAGGCGGTGAAGGAGATCCTGATCACCAAGACCAAGTCGGTCGCGGTGAACGTGGAGACCCTTCCGGTCTTCCTCGGCCCGCCGAAGTTCCGCTACGGCGAGATCGACGCGGACGATCAGGTCGGCGTGGTCACGGGTCTGGCCTGGACCGAGGTCGGCGGCGAGTTGCTGACGATCGAGGGTGTCATGATGCCCGGCAAGGGCAAGATGACCGTCACGGGCAACCTGAAGGACGTGATGAAGGAGTCGATCTCGGCGGCCGCATCCTACGTGCGCTCGCGGGCGATCGATTTCGGGATCGAGCCGCCGCTGTTCGAGCGTCGCGACATCCACGTCCACGTGCCTGAAGGGGCGACCCCGAAGGACGGCCCGTCCGCCGGCATCGCCATGGCGACCGCCATCGTCTCGACGCTGACCGGCATCGCGGTCCGCCGCGATATCGCGATGACCGGTGAGGTCACGCTCCGCGGTCGGGTCCTGCCGATCGGCGGCCTGAAGGAGAAGCTGCTGGCCGCGCTTCGCGGCGGCATCAAGATCGTGCTGATCCCCGAGGAGAACGCCAAGGACATCGCCGAGGTGCCTGACAGCGTGAAGAACGGGCTGGAGATCATCCCGGTTTCCCGGATGGATCAGGTGCTGGAGAAGGCCCTGGTGCGTGCGCCGGTCGCCATCGAGTGGGAGGAGCCGCTGCCCGTAGCCAAGCCCGCCCGGACGGAAGAGGACGGCGCGGCGTTCATCGCCCACTGACCCGCTCCGTGATCCGATGAGACAAGCCCCCGGAGCCCGCTCCGGGGGCTTTTTCGTGGGACGAGCCCGCCATGCGCATCCTGCTGATCAACCCCAACACCAGCCAAGCCGTGACCGACCTCGTCGCCGGTCATGTCCGCCGCCAGATCGGCGAGCGGGCGGCGTTGCGGGCGGTGACCGGCCGCTTCGGGGCCCGCTACATCGCGAGCCGCGCGGCTGCGGCCATCGCGGCCCACGCCGCTCTCGACGCCCTGGCCGAACACGGGGACGGGTGCGATGCGGTCTACCTGGCCTGCTTTGGGGATCCGGGCCTATTCGCCCTGCGGGAGCTATCCCCGGTCCCGGTGATCGGGATGGCCGAACCGGCCTGTCACGAGGCCGCCGCCACTGGGCGATTCGGGATCGTCACCGGCGGGGCGGCCTGGGGCCCCATGCTGAGCGAGTTCGTCGGCACGATCGGCCTGGCCGACAGGCTCGCAGCGATCACCACGATCGCCCCGAGCGGCGGCGAGATCGCCGCGGATCCGGATCGCGCCTTGGGCGCCCTGGCCCAGGCCTGCCGGGATAGCCACGCGGTGGGCGCAGAAACGGTGATCCTCGGCGGGGCCGGCCTGGCGGGCCTCGCCCCGCGCATCGCCGGGCAGGTCCCCTGTCCGCTGATCTGCTCGGTCGAGGCCGGCACAAGGGCCGTCCTGGCCGCCACGGGGGCGCCACCCATGCCGCGACCGCGCCCGGTTCCGGTCGAAAGCACCGGCCTTACGCCTGCACTGGCCCGCCGCCTCGCCGCCCCCGGAGGAGCCCCCTTGCATCGCACCGACCCCATGCCGTAACGGTCAGCCGCCGGGCGGTTAGCTCAGTTGGTAGAGCGTCTCCTTTACACGGAGAGGGTCGGGGGTTCGAGTCCCTCACCGCCCACCAGGGCGATACAGCTCGGTTCCGGGATCCTCGAAAGGGCGGCCCGATCTGCAGATCATCCGCTCTTTGCGGCACTGCCTTAGGCTTGATCCGGACTAAGGAGACCGGCGCGGCTCCGTCCCCGGCTTACGCCGAGCGGACACGCGCCAGCCGGCCGGGGCCCGGTCTCCCGCACGATTCACCAACCGCGGTCGATCCGCTTCGCGCCGGCACTATATCCGGGGCAAGAGTGATCACCGGAGATGTCGTGTGCCTGTGCGCCTGCTGAACAACGGCAATAACAAGATCCAGATCGCGCAGGATTTTTTGGACACTTCGGACGGGACGATCACCATCAACGGCGATGGCAGTCACGTCCTGATCGGGGATGGGGCCAACGCGTTCGAGCGGATGTCGCTCACCTGCGGCCCCAGCTCCACCGTGCATATCGGGCACGGCGTGCGTCTGGCCTCGGTGCAGATCTATGTGTGCCCGCATTCGAAGCTGCTGATCGGCCATCACAGCGCCTTCGCCAACGAGGGCCAGATCTTCGTGCACGAGACGAAGCCGATCACGATCGGGCACAATTGCCTGATCTCGGAGGGCGTCAATTTCTGGGTGAGCGACGCCCATTCGATCATCGACCTCGAATCCGGCCGCCGGATCAACCCGTCGCGACCGATCCATGTCGGCCACCGGGTCTGGCTCGGTCGCAATGTCAGCGTGTTCAAGGGCGCGCATATCGGCGACGGCTCGATCATCGGGGCCCAGTCGATCGTCAGCGGCGTGATCCCGGCCAATGCGTTGGCGTATGGGTCGCCGGCCCGGGTCGTTCGGGAGAATGTCAGCTGGGACATCAACCTGATGCCCGAGGATGCCTCCGATCCCGGCCTGCCGCGTGAGAGGGCCGTCCCAGCCGACCGCCCGTCCCAGGCCGACGTCACCCGGCTCGCGCTGGCGGAGGCGCATTACCGGACGGAGGCGGTCCAGACCGTGCTGGCGGCGGTGCTCGCGAGCCAGAGCTGGCGCGGCCTCGACCGCAAGAAGTTCCGGCGGCTGATCGCCGAGGCGGGCAGCGCGATCCCGAACGAGGGGCCGGCCGCCGTGCAGCACGCCGTCCTGCTCGCCGAGGCGCGCAAGGTCCTCTGGCTTGGGTGAGGGGCCGTCCGCACCGTCGGTCCATTACGTCGGCTTCCGGGACGACCGCTACTGGAACGCCTACCGGATCTTCGGCGGCCCGCGGGTGATCCACCGCCGCTGGGATTTCTACGCGACCCGCGATGTCGGGCCGGGCGACGTCGTGATCTTCGCCGAGGGCGACGAGACCCAACCGTTGGCCGACCGCAACGCCACCGATATCGACGAGCGCTGGCTGCTTGGCCCGCGCTCGGACACCTAATTCCTGAGCGACAGAGCCGCCCTTACGACGACCTCGGGATGCGAATGCGGGAACATGTGTCCGGCGCCCGGCACCATCTCGAGACTCGCGCCCGGGATCAACCGGGCGGCGACGACGCCGTGCAGGTAGGAATTCACCACGATGTCGGCGCCGCCGCACAGGATGCGGGTGGGCACCCGGAGGCTCGGATAGCGCAGCGCGCTGCGGGTCAGGGCCGGCCAGAGCCAGCCGGCGTCCTCGCCCTCGGCGGTGATCTGGGCGGCCCGGCCCGCGAGTTCGAACGGAAAGTTCTGGCGGAATGGCTGCGGCATCGCCTGGGGCAGGAACATCGCGTTCCAGAGCAGCGGCAGCAGGGCCGGATCGCTCGAGGCGTGCAGGATCCGGGTCAGAAGATCGCCGCCGAGCGGCAAAGCCCGCGGCCCGAACAGCAGGTGCTCGAGGCGGAGTTCCGGGAAGCAGACCGGTGCCAGGGAAACGATCCCGGCGATCTCGTCCGGGTAGAGCATCCCGTAGGCCAGGGCGATCGCCGCCCCGAAGGAGTGGCCGAGGATGACCGGCCGTTCCAGGCCGAGCTCCCGGACCGCTGCCCGGATCTGCGTGGCCTGATCCCAGATATCGGCTCCGCGCCCCCGCGGCCGCAGGCTGAACCCGTGGCCCGGGCGGTCGACGGCGACGACCCGGAAATGCTCGGCCAGAGCCGGCACCGGCCCGAGCCACTGATCCTCCAGGCACATCAGCGTGCCGTGGATCGCCACGAGGTCGGGGCCGGAACCCGTCTCCGCATAGGCGATTGTCCGCTCGTCCGGCAGCTGGACGAACCGGCGCGGGACGATGCGGGGATCGGCCTGCTCCCCGGAGGTCGGCCGGGCCGGCCCCGGGAGGGAATGCGCAGCGACCGGCAATTACAGACGCTTCCTGCGGCCGGGAGCGGTCCCGAGCAGCGCCAGGGCCGCCACGGTCCCGACGCCCACCAGCCCGGCCGCCGTGGCGAGCGGATGAAGGCTCGCGCGCGTGTAGGCGCTGGTGCGCATCACGTAGACCGGCGGGTCGCCGCGGGTGGCGCCGGCGGAGACTGGCGCATGCAGGGCTCCGGTCGGGTCGCGGGGCGGGATGCCGCGCTTCTGCATCGCGATGATCGCCGGACCCATGTAATCGTAGGCGCCCGGGGCGAATTCCTTGCCGGCCACGAAGGCCTTGCCGGCGCCGCCGACGAAGATGTCGCGCTGCGGGTGCACGGCCGCGTGCAGGATCGCGTTGGCGACCTCCTCGGGTGGGTAGATCGGCGGCGGCAGGCTCGGCTCGCGATCCATGTAGTTGCGGGCCCGCTGGGGCAGGGGCGTGTCGATCGAGGCCGGCTTGACCAGCGTCACCGAGATCGGCGCATCCTCGACCATCAGCTCCATGCGCAGGGCGTCGGTGAAGCCTTTCACCGCGTGCTTCGAGGCCGCGTACATGCCCTGGAACGGGAAGGCGAGGTCGGAGGCGATGCTGCCGACATTGATCAGCGCGCCGCCCTGCTTGTGCAGGTGCTCGACGGCGACCAGCGACCCGTAGATCGTGCCCCAGAGATTGGTCTGGATCAGGCGGTGATGGTCTTCGTCGCTGATCTCGCGCAGGCGCCCGTAGATCGAGGCCCCCGCGACGTTGACCCAGGTGTCGAAGCCGCCGAACGTCGCGATCGCCTGGTCGGCGACCGCCTGGACGTCGGCGCGGTTGCCGACATCGGCCACGACGTGGAGCGCCTTGCCGCCGACGCCCTCGATCTCGGCCTGGATCCGCGCCAGGGCTTCGCCGCTGCGGGCGGCCAGCACGACCCGGGCCCCGCGCTCGGCCGCCATCCGGGCGGTCGCGAGGCCGATGCCGGACGACGCGCCGGTGATCACCACGACCTGCTCGCTGAGCGGCTTGTGCTTCATCGGTCTTCCCCACATCCGCGATCCCCGCGACCGGCCACGGGGGCCGGCGCGTTCACGCTCAGGGGGTTAGTCGCCCGGCGGGCCGCAAGGTTCCGCCTCGGCCGGGGGCGATCGCGTCGCAGGCGCCGTCCGGGCGCCTCAACGTCCGTAGATATCCTCGACGCGGATGATGTCGTCCTCGCCGGTATCGATCCGCCGGTGCCACTCCCCGCGGCTCCGGTGCCAACCGATCCTGCGGGGATCGCGCGCGCCGGGCTGGGGTAGTCCTCGGCGCGGGCATCGTTATCTCTCAGCGGACCATGACATCCTCAGCGACAGCCCGCCCGACCCCCGATGACGCCGCGCAGGGCCAGCGCCGGATCCCGTCGGTGGAGCGTCTCGTCGGCGGGGCCTCGGAGGAGGTCCTCGCCGCCTATGGGCGCACCGCCTTCACCGCGGCGGTGCGGGCCGTCCTCGCCGAGATCCGGGCGGAGGGCGGTACGGTGCCGGATGCGGCGGCGATCCGTGAGGCGGCGGCCCGGAACCTCGCTTCCGAGCGGCGCCCGTCCCTGCGGCCGGTGTTCAACCTCACCGGCACCGTGCTGCACACCAATCTCGGCCGTGCGCTCCTGCCGCGCTCGGCCGCCGAGGCGGTGGCCGCCGTGATGGTCCAGGCCAGCAACCTCGAATTCGATCTCGCCACCGGCGCACGGGGCGAGCGCGACGACCATGTCGAAGGGCTGATCTGCCGCCTGACCGGGGCCGAGGCGGCGGTCGTCGTCAATAACAACGCCGCTGCGGTCCTGCTGGTGCTGAACGCCCTCGCCATGCGCAGGGAGGTGGTGGTCTCGCGCGGCGAGTTGGTGGAGATCGGCGGCTCGTTCCGGGTCCCCGACGTGATGGCCCGCGCCGGCTGCCGGCTGCGCGAGGTCGGCACCACCAACCGCACGCATCTGCGCGACTTCGCCGAGGCGCTCGGGCCGCGCACCGGCCTCGTCATGAAGGTGCATCCGAGCAACTACGCGATCACCGGCTTCACCGCCGAGGCGGATCCGATCGCGCTCCACGTCCTCTGCCGGGAGCACGGCGTGCCCCTGGCGGAGGATCTGGGCAGCGGCAGCCTGGTCGACCTTTCCGCCTACGGCCTGCCGCCCGAGCCCACCGTGCGGGCGGCCCTGGCGCGGGCGGACGTGGTGACCTTCAGCGGCGACAAGCTGCTCGGCGCCGTCCAGTGCGGGATCGTGGCCGGACGCAGGGACCTGATCGCCCGGGTGCGCAAGAACCCGCTCAAGCGGGCCCTGCGGGTGGACAAGATGACCTACGCGGCCCTGGAGGCGGTGCTGCGCCTCTATCTCCATCCCGAGCGGCTGACGGAGGAATTGCCGACCCTGCGCCTGCTGACCCGCCCGCGCGCGGCGATCGACGCGCAGGCCCGGGCCATCGCCCCCGCGGTCGCGGACCTTGTGTCCGGCTGGGCCACGGTGTCGGTCGGGGATTGCATCAGCCAGATCGGCTCCGGCGCCCTGCCGGTGGAGACCCTGCCGAGCGCCGCCTTGGTCCTGGCGCCGGAGGGCGAGGGCGGGCGCCGCGGCGCCGGGGGCCGCTGCAAGCGGCTGGCCGAGCGCCTGCGCGGATTGCCGGTACCGGTGATCGGCCGCATCAGCGGCGACACGCTGGTGCTCGACTTGCGTACGCTGGAGGACGAAGCCGGGTTTCTGGACAGCCTATCGAACTTGTCATCCCCAGGTGTCGCAACGCCGGACCGACGGGGTTGTTGAGAAAGGGCTGGTCAAGCAGGAGCTTGCGCGTGTGGCGAGCATGTTATGCTAGGATGACCAACCCGCGGTCGCGGTGCGAGACAGGCGGCACTCGGACCGCGATGGGCGAGACACATGTCGTATTCAGTGGACACGATCGAGACGGAGCAGGCGATGGATCCGCTGCTCCTCGATAACCAGCTTTGCTACGCGCTCTACGCGGCCGCGCACCGGATGACGAAGTCTTACCGGCCGCTGCTGGAGCGGCTCGGCCTGACCTATCCGCAATATCTCGTCCTGCTGGTGCTGTGGGAGCAGGACGGCGTGACCGTCTCGGAGATCGGCCGGCGGCTGCGGCTCGATTCCGGCACGCTCACGCCGGTGCTCAAGCGCCTGGAAAGCGCGGGCTTCCTGGTCCGGACCCGGCGCCAATCCGACGAGCGCGAGGTCGAGATCGCGCTCACCCCGCAGGGCGCGGCCTTGCGGGCGGAGGCGGTCACGGTGCGCGAGAGCGTGATGTGCCAGCTGGAGCTCAGCGAGCCGGAGATCCGGGCCCTGCGCAAGGATCTCGGGACCCTGATCGAGCGGCTGAGCGCGAACGGCAACGACTGACGGACCTCACCGCCGCAGGCGGTTGCCCAGGACGAAGCCGTAGAGCCCCATCAGGATGATCCCGACCGCGCCTTCCAGGCCGACCAGCAGGTTGGTGACCCGCCCGGTCGGCTTGAGGCCGATCTCAGGCGGGTTGGCGGTCATCATGTTGAGGGCGCTGTAGCTCATCAGGTCGATCGGGTTGTAGGTCGGCCCCGCCTCGGGCCCCTCCACCACGAACAGGCCGCCGGTGAGCCCGTAGAGGCCGGCGAAGACGAGGATCAGCAGCGCGAAGGCCCGGGCGATGCGCGACAGGCTCTCGCCGTAATCGCACAGCCATTCGACGAAGCGGTCGGCGGTCCAGCGGTAGCCGTGGCGCAGGATCCCGGCCCAGTCCCGCTCGGCCCAGGCGGCGCGCGCCTGGTGCCCGGCATGGAAGCGGCCCATCCGGCGGCCGCGCTTGTACGCCCAGCTCGCCGCATCGTGGCTGCCGATGCTCTTCCAGTTCTGCTCCAGGGCGAGGTAGCTCGCCTGCGCCAGCTCATAGGCGCCGGTCACCTCCTCGCCCACGGCGCCGCCGAGCTGCTCGACGCTCATCCGGGTGCCGTTGAGCCAGGCGCCGGCGAAGCGGGCATGCCGCAGCCGACAAGTGGCGAGGTTGAGCCGCACGAGATCGGTATCCGACAGGTCGGCACCGGACAGGTCGGCGCCGTCGAGCTTCGCCCCGGTGAACTTGGCGCCGCGCAGGCGCGAGCCGGCCAGCGAGGCCTTGGTCAGGCTGGCGCCCTCGAAATCGGCATGGGTCAGGTTGGCGTCGGCGAGCTTGGCCTCGTCGAGCCGCGCATCCCGGAATACGGTGTCGTCCGCGTCGGCGCCGGAGAAATCCGCGCCCCAGAGGTCGGCCTCCGCGAAGCTCGCCCCGTCCAGGAGTGCGCCCGACAGATCCGCAAAGCGCATCGCCGCCTGGCCGAAGCGGGCATCCTCCAGCATGGCGGAGGCGAACTTGACCTGCCCGGCCACGATGCCGGTGAAATCCGCCCCCGACATGTCCGCCTCGGACAGGTCGGCCTCCTCGAGGATCGCCCCGACGAAGCGGGTCGAGCGCCCGACCGCCCCGGTGAGGCTCGCCCGGCGCAGGTTGGCCCCGGATAGGTCGGCCTCCTCCATGCGGGCGCGCGACAGGTCGGCCTCGGCGAGCGGCAGGCCGCCCGATTCCGCGTCGGCCGGCGCGGTCCCGCCGGCGGCGAGCGCGGTGCCGCTCGCATCGACATGCGCGAGGTCGAGACCCGGCTCGCGGACGGGCGTGCCGGCCGCGATCAGGTCCAGGAGCCCGCGCAGGCGCGGCTCTACGTCTCGGGGCGTGACCTGATCCATCCGGGCTCTTTGCCGGAGAGAACGGCGCCGCGCCAGATCCCCCGGCTCAGGTCGCGGCCGTCACCCGCACGGTGATCGCCTTGGCGGCGGGGGTCTTGGACTGCTCGTCATGGTGCCAGAGCGGCAGCAGGACGTTCAGCTCCGGGTAGTAGCCGCCGCAATTTCCCGGCGGGATGTCGTAGGCGATCACCCGCAGGCCGCCGACGCGCCGCGCGATCTGATCGCCGGCCACCGCCTCGACATCGACGGAGCCGCCATCCTTGAGCCCGAGCCGGGCGATGTCGGCCCGGTTCATGAACAGGATGTCCCGGGTGCCCTTCACGCCCCGGAAGCGGTCATCGTAGCCGTAGACCGTGGTGTTGAACTGGTCGTTCGAGCGCAGCGTGATCAGGTCGAGCACGTCCGGGCCGCGCGCCGGCAGGTCGGGATCGGCCTCGAGCCCTTCCGGCACCGCGAAATTCGCCTTGCCGGTGTCGGTCTCCCATTTGCGGTCGCGGGCGCCGAGCGGCTTGGTGATCCCGCCGGGGCGGAACATCTGGCCGTTCAGGTCGTGGAACACCTTCGGGTAGGTCGCCTCAATCGCGTCGCGCACCCGGGCGTAATCGGCCACCCAGGCATCCCAGTCGATCCGCGGGTTCGGGGGCACCGACGCCTTCGCGATCTCGGCCACGATCCAGGGCTCGGAGCGGACATCGGGGCCGACCGGATCGGACACGCCCCGGGAGCCGTGGAAGCGCGCGGTGGAATCCTCCATCGAGACCGCCTGCGGACCGCTGGCCTGCTGGTCGATCTCGATCCGGCCGAGGCAGGGCAGGATGTAGGCGACCGTCCCATTGACCAGGTGCGAGCGGTTGAGCTTGGTCGAGATCTGCACGGTCAGGCGCTGCCGCCGCCAGGCCGGCTCCATGCGCCCGGTATCGGGAACCGCGCGCAGGAAGTTGCCGCCGAGGCTGACGAAGGCCCGGACGCTGCCGTCGAGGATACCCTCGCAGGTCTCGACCGTGTTGAGCCCCTTCTCCCGCGGCGGCTCGAAATCGTAGAGCTCCTTCAGCTTGTCGAGGGGCACCAGCTCCGGCTTCTCGGAGATGCCCACCGTGCGCTGGCCCTGCACATTGGAATGGCCGCGCACCGGGCAGATCCCGGCGCCGGGCTTGCCGATATTGCCGCGCAGCAGCAGGAGGTTGACCAGCATCCGCACCGTCTCGGTGCCCTTGCGGTGCTGGGTCAGCCCCATCCCGTAGATGCCGATCACCGCCTTGGCCCGGGCATAGGTGCCGGCCGCGGCTTCGAGGGCCGGTCGGGTGAGGCCGGAGCGCCGCTCGATCCCCGTCCAATCCTGGCTGTCGCAGAACGCCACGAAATCCTCGAATCCGTGCGTGTGCTCGGCGATGAAGGCGTGGTCGAGGATGGCGGGCCGACCGGACGCCGTCGCCTCCCGGTCCATGGCGATCAGGATCTTGCACAGGCCGGTGATCGCCGCGAGGTCGCCGCCGGCCTTCACCTGATGGTACTGGGTCGAGATCTTGGTGGCCGAGCGCGTCAGCATCTCCACCGGCGATTGCGGGTTGGTGAAGCGCTCGAGCCCGCGCTCGCGCAGCGGGTTGAAGGTGATGATCTGCGCCCCCCGGCGCCGCGCCTCCTGGAGCGGGTGGAGCATCCGGGGCGCGTTCGAGCCGACATTCTGGCCGAAGAAGAAGATCAGGTCGGTGGACTCGAAATCCTCCAGCAGGACCGTGCCGACCGGCGCGCCGATCGATTGCGGCAGCGCCACCGAGGTCGGCTCGTGGCACATGTTCGACGAATCCGGCAGGTTGTTGTTGCCGTAGAGGCGCGCCAGCAGCGCCCACATGTAGCTGGTCTCGAGGGACGCCCGGCCGGAGGCGTAGAACACCACCGATTTCGGATCCTCGGCGCGCAGCGCCTGCAATTCCCGCCCGATCTCCGCGAAGGCCTCACCCCAAGAGACCGGCCGGTACCGGTCGGTCTCGAGATCGTAGCGCATCGGATGCGTCAGGCGGCCCTGCTCCTCCAGCGCGTAGTCGCTCCAGCCGAGCAGCTCGGTGACGGTGTGGGCGGCGAAGAAGTCCGGGGTCGCCCGCCGGCGGGTCTGTTCCCAGGCGGTCGCCTTGGCGCCGTTCTCGCAATACTCGAAGGCCAGGGGCTTGGCCGGCTTCGCCCAGGCGCAGGACACGCACATGAACCCGTCCGGCTTGTTCTGCTTGAGCAGCATCGCCGAGCCGGTGACCGGAACGCCCTCGCGGGTCAGGATCTCGACCAGGGACCGGGCCGAGCCCCAGCCGCCGGCCGGGCTGTCATAGGGTTCGATCCGCACGTCGCCGGTGTTCTGCTCGCTCATGCCGTCCTCCTCCCGGGACGCGCGCGTCCGGACGGGGGTGAACGCACGAAGGGGCGGGTCGGATCACGGGCGCGTCACCGCGGCGCCGATCCGCTTCCGCCCGGGGCGGCGCGGCGCTAAGCTGGGCCGGCGGACGAATCGTCTGAGGAGAAGATTATGGCCAGTGTCGACGTCGAGATGGTAAAGTGTGCCTGTCAGGACTGCGTGTGCGTGGTCCAATTGACCAAGGCTGTATCCCGGGACGGCAAGGCCTATTGCTGTGACGATTGCGCCGACGGTCACAAAGATCACGCCGGCTGCGAGCATGCCGGCTGCGCCTGCCACGGCTGAGTGGTTTCGGACTGGAAAGAACCGCGCGACGGTGTGCCCGCCGCGCGGTGCCCCGGAGGCGACCCGTCAGGAGACGGCCGCGAGCTTGTCGGCCATGGATTGCTCCTTGTCCCGCCGGGTCGAGAAGATCAGCGTGAAGAAGGTCCGCTCGACGCCCAGCTCGGCCAGCCGCGCCTCGCAGCGCTCGGCCAGGGCGCAGACCTCCGACAAGTCGGCCTCGATGTTGGTCCCGTTGGGATGCATCGTGGCGGTCAGGCCGCTCGCCTCGATGATCGCCTTGATCTCGCGCACATAGGGCGAGACCGACGGCCCGACGCCCATCGGCACGATGCACAGGTCGGCGGATACCTTCATGGTGATGCTTCCCGAGGGGCCCGAACGCGGCGCATGGCCGCCGACGAAAGGGCGGAGGGCTGAAACCGGATGGGTGGGCGCCTGACCGGGCGGGCCGTGCGGCGATGCCGGGGCTCCGTCATCCCGTCATGGGGCGGGCGTGGAGCGGGTGAAGGGAATCGAACCCTCGTATTCAGCTTGGAAGGCTGGTTCCTCGACTGATTTCGGACCGTCAAAGCTGCCTGCATTCGTTTACCACCTCACTGAAGATACAGGGGAAATTGACCGGCCTGCGTAGGCTGCCCTGTTGCACAGGCTTTCCCCGTGCGGCTGGTATCGCCCTGGTATCACGCAAACGGGGGGCCGGCGAGACATGGCGAAGGCGGCTGCGAAGCCCAAAGCGAAGCCGGCAGCGTATACGCGCAAGCGGGTAGTCCTGGCTCTCGAACACGTCGAGCGCGGCGAGGAGCTCATTGAGAAGGGGCGCGTTCCCGGTCGCGGGATCGAGTACGCGGACACGCGGACGGCGGGCCTCATCCTCCGGGTCACCCCGACGGCGTCCACGTACATGCTCAAGACGGAACATGCGACGGTCAGGCTCGGCGAAGCCTCCCGCATCACTGTCGACCAGGCCCGCGACCAGGCCGCCCTGGCGCGGATCAGCCTGAAGCGCGGTCGGGACCCCCGGCGCCAGGTCGCAGCGTTCGAGGCGTCCCTTGGGGATTCGGGGGACCAATCCTCGGCCGCCGAGGTCGCCGCGGCGGTGGACGACACGCCGGCGCAGACCGAGGCTGACCGGCGCTCCCACGGGCCTTGGTTATGGCGCGACCTCGTGGCGGAGTTCCTCGAAGCCAAGCTCCCGAAGCTGAAGCCGGGCTACAGGGCTCAGTACGAGAGCTACCTGCGGCACGCCGGTTTCCGGAGCATCCAGGACCGGCTCGTCGCCGACATCCGTATCGCCGACCTGGAGCGCGTCCGGAACGCCGTCGTCAAGTCGAACACCGCATCGGCCGCCCACCGCGTCGTCCAGCAGGGCAAGGAGGCGATGTCGTGGGCCTGGCGTTACAACGCCGGCATCTCCGGCCTCGACGCCTTCGAGTACGAGTGGTGGCTGAGGTGGAGCATCGAGTACACCTCGGGCACGCGGGAACACGTCCCCCTCGTTGACGAGCTCGCCCGAACTCTGGCGCTCGCCGAGCGGCACCGTTCGCTCGGGCAGACGGAGCACGCGACCGGGACAGGGACGCTGGCCATGCTATGGCTGACCGTCCTGACAGGGCAGCGGACCTACCAGACCTCGATCCTGAGTCACGACCGCCTCTACCCGCTCGACGGCATGCCGGGGTGGCTCTCGGCAAACTGGAGCGGGGTCGAGATGAAGGGCGGCAAGAGCGGCAGCCGCCCCCACGCCCTGCCGCTGCCCCCGCAGGCGTTGGCGGTGCTGAAGCGCCTCTGGGCCGAGCTCGACGAACCGTCGCCGTGGGCGTGCCCGTCGTCCCGCGGCAACGGTCACGCCCACCAGTCCGCGGTCAACAAATTGCTCTGGCGCCTGGAAGGACTCGACCAGTACGGCGACCCGAAGCCCGGCAGGGCGAACTTGCTGGCGCTGCACGGAATCGAACCGTGGACGCCGCACGATGCCCGGAGGACCCTTGGCTCATTCCTAGGCGACCGCCGGCTCGGCGGCGCGGCATCAGCCATCCTCTCCCACAAGGAGGGGAAGGGAGAGAGCGAGAAGGAGCGGGTCGCCGCCGTCACGCGGCTTCACTACGACCGCGGTCAGCGCATGGCCCTCAAGGCCGAGGGGATGGAGTTGTGGACCGCCGCCATCCTGGAGGCGTACGAACGGGAGAAAGCCGCGCTAGCCCTGCTCCCCTTGCCGGCACCGCCGCCCAGGACGAAACGCAAGCCGGCAGCCCCGCAGCGGAAGGAGGCGGCCTAGCCGGCCTGGCGCTGCGGCCGGCGCTCCCGCCGGTCTCGGCCGAGAACCCTGGCGAGATCTCGCGGCCTCTCGGCCCGGACGAATCCCCGCCCGCCGCGCCGCTGCCCGGAGACCTCCATCATCTCCTCCGCGAGGGCGCGCATGATGGCATCGCGCTCCTCCGGTCCCGCATCCGCGACGTCCTGAAAGCTAAGCATCGACCACTCCGTCCTTGAGAACGAAGTAGGAACATTTACGACCGGTTCAACGGGGGCGGCTCTGCGTTCAAGTTATGCCGTTTTCGGTGCGCTTATGCGCAGAACATAACGGCACTGGGCCGTCCCGCCGCCCCTTATGTTCAACCCCGGCGCGCCGCCCAGGGATAACCCCGCGACCGACGTTGACCGCCTGAGTCCGAGCCCCGATCATCGCCCCCTCGCCAGCCCCGAGGCCGCCGTGAAACGAATACGCGCCCCCCGCTCACCGACGAGACCCATCCCCGGGGCGTGACCGCGCGCGGCAGCCCCTGCTCAGGAGGCTGCCCCCATGACGACCTGGTTCATCGCGGATTCCCATTTCGGCCACGCCGGCGTCATCGCCATGTCGGGCCGGCCCTTCGCCACCATCGAGGAGCACGATGAGGCCCTCGTCGCCGCCTGGAATGCGGTGGTCAGCCCGCGCGACGAGGTCTGGCACCTTGGCGACTTCGCCCTGGGGGCGAGCCCGGAGCGGTGCGCCGCGCTGTTCCGCCGGCTCCGGGGACGCAAGTGCCTCGTCCGAGGCAACCACGACTGGAAGCGCGTGCTCGACCTACCCTGGCACGAGCAGCACGACCTCGTCAGCCGCAAGATCGAGGGCCAGCGCGTCATCCTCTCGCACTACCCGATGAGGGCGTGGCCGGGCGTATGGCGCGGGTCGATCCATCTGTTCGGGCACACGCACGGCTCGCTGCCGGACACCTCGCAATCTTGCGACGTCGGTGTGGACCGCTGGGCGTACGCCCCGGTCGCCCTGGAGCAGATCCGGGAGCGCCTCGCCGCGACGCCCGACATTCCAGAGGAGCGGCGGCTCGGTAAGGCTGGGGAGGACGACGATGCCGAGGGGTGAGACCGAGATCCCGGACGACTGCGTGACATGCATCCGGTGCGGCTGGGTGTCCTTCGCCGTCACGAAGGCCAACGCCGAGGCGCACGTCGAGCAGCACAATCGCTGGCGGCTGGAGGAGCCAAGTCGCCTGCGTCACTGGCCGACCCCGGCGGTGCTCGACAGCTACCGCTGCAGTGGATGCGGGCAATGGGGGCCGTACCGGCGGACCGTCGCCGGGGACTGCCCGACGGGGGCGACGCTCAACCCGGTCGTCTGCGAGCACGCTGAATGAGAGAGGGCCCCGGTGGTTACGCCGGGGCCCTTCTTCTTACGCACGATGAGCGGTTGTCCAGGCACTGCCAAGGCGAGCCTTGGTCGCCTTCACGTTGGCGGGGGTGACATCGACAAAGTGGTCCCATGCTCGCCCCCCTGCCTCGCTGTCGTCGGCAAGTAGCAAGCCGTAGAGTTCCCTTGTCAGCTCGGCATGTGCCTCGCTTTCCCGGAACATGGCTGCAACCCGGACCGCGGCGAACGGGTTGGCGGGCCCCTTCATGACGGTGCGACCGTAGCCGCCCGGGGACCGCCGGTCCGGCCAGAGACCGACGACGATCCCCGGCTCGCGGAACATTCGGAGGGTCGTGATTGCCTGCTCCACCGCGTCCTGGCCACACCGCGCGAGGGCAGTGTCCATCTTCTCCGCGGACCACACGAGACTTTGCTGCAGGCGCCGTTGTCTTTCGAAGTGTGTCACTGGCTTTTTCATCTCCATCCTCAACATCGAGCCGCCCATGCCGCCGTCGAGGACGACCCTGCCCACCGAGATCATCTTGCTGGAGTCGAGAGATGGTCCAAGGTTAACAGAGTAGTTAATCGTCCACAGCCGAGTTCAATCACCCCCGGCTGGGGTGGCGCTCCCGTTCGGCCCTGGCCTTCCACTCCGCCTCGGCGGCCACGAGTTTGTCGTGGAGGTCGCGGGCCTCGACGGCGCGGGGGTGGTCCATGTCTAGGAACGGGCGCACCCGCGCGGCCGCCCCGGCGCACCCCGCTGCCCGGCAGCCCGCTACATGCACGCGCTCATCGAGGGCGGTCGGCTCGGGGCCGTAGCCGCGGCGGGTGAGCGTCCGGGGGCGGGCGAGGGTCTCGCTCGCGCCGACGATGGCCTCCTCCATGGCGCGGACCCGCGCCGCGGTCCGGGCGGCCTTCATTAGCACAGGGTCGGTCTCCTCAACGGCCCTGGCGAGCGCCTCGGCCTGTTCGGCGAGGACCTCGGCGACGGGCGCGTCCGCCGGCGGCGCGGGCGGGGATTCCGGGAGCGCCGGGGGAGCCGCGTGGAGAGCGCGGCACGCCCCGCGGGCGACCGGCGGCAGGCGGGGCGTGAACGGGGCGGCGGTCGTCATACGCGGCTCCTCTTGGCGGCTTCGATGGCCGAGCGGTTCGCGGCGGCGGCGACCGTTCGGATGAGGTGATGGGACGCCCAAGGGCGCAGCGTACCCTTGACCATGCCCTTGGTTGGGAAGGCCTTCCGGCGCCATGCGTCCCGGGCAGCGGCGAGCGACGGATGGTGGCTCACGACGCTCCATGTGCGCCGGTCCACGATGACGTGCGTGTCGGGCGGGCGCGGCTGCCGAGGTCTAGTCCCAGGCATGGCTGACCTCGCAACCAATTCGGGGGGCGCGGACGGATCCGGGATTGAGCCTGCTCCGAGGCGCGCGGCACCAGGCGCGGATCTCCGCGTCGAACTCGGGTGTCAGCGGCACCTGCCAGGTGTAGCGGCCGACCACGATGCCGGCCCGTTTCGCGAGGCGGGCGACCGTCGACCGCGAGCAGGCCAGCAGCCGGGCTACGTGGTCGACGTCTACCTCCGTGCCGACGTCCGGGAGATCAGGCTCGAACGGGACGGCCAGCAGCGTCTCGACCGCCTGGGCGACGCGCGCCACTCTCCTGGCCTGGAGTTGGTCCGCGAACCGTTCGGCCCGCCGACGTAGGCGCCGCTCCCGCTTCTCGTTCCGCACCGGCAGCGTCGCCCGATAGGCCACGCGCTCGATGTGGGCGGCGTAGAGCGGCTCGGCCGCCGCTCCGACGACGAGCACGCGCAGAGACCAAGCCTCGCCGTCGCCCTCGTCGTACACGTAGCCCCTGGCGGCCGCGCCGGCATCGAGCAGCGGAGCGACGGCGGCGGCCGCGTAGCGTGGCAGGTGCCCGATCTGATGCGCATTCCGCCACCAGACCCCGACTGCGTTGGCGTCGTGCGGGTTCTCCGGGTCTCGCACGAGGTGGAGGCGGTCGCCGAGCCGGGGCATGATGCGCTCCCCCGTCAGGTCGTCGCGGCGGCCGTACGCGTAGAACTGGAGCCCGGCGCACTCGCTGACGAGCCAGGCCTCCCCGCGGTTGAGTGCCGGGATCTCGACGCCGAGGTCGGTGTCTTCGTAGCCGCGCAGGTCGGGGACGGCGTCGTCACTCATGGGCGTCCTCCGGCGGTGTCCCGCTCCCTGCCCGCGCGCATCATGTCGCGGATGAGCTTGGGGATGCTCTCGTCATCGAGGACATCGGGCACCGGCGGCCTGTCGGCATCCTGCAGCGCGGCGTTCAACCGGCTGACGGCGTCTCGCGCAGCCCGGAGCAGTTCGCCCTCGACAGTCGCGACGGCGCGCTGGAGGGACCGAGAATAGGGACCCTCGCCGTAGCCCGGGTGCGCCCGGACGGCGGCGAGGGCCGCGTTCAGGCGGGCGCGGGTGGCGCGGGCGTCGAGCTCGTAGAGCCCGTCGACGAATCGGGAGGTCATGCGGCCCTCCCGGAGCGCATGACGACGGACGCGTCCCGGTCGGCACGGATGAACGCCACCGCCACGTCCGGGGACAGGTCGGCCATGCGAGCGAGCTCGACGGCCCGGACGAGATCCTCGACGTCCAGCCGGTCGATGCCCTGCAGCGTCCGCGGCCGCCCCGGGACGGGCGATGGCGCCGCGGCGGCGACCGCGGGGACCGGCAGCGCCACGACGTTGGCCGCCGGCTCCTCCGGAACGGTTGCGGCCGCGACATCGGGCTTCCCACGCTTCCAGCGCACGCCGGCTTCCACGAGCCCGAGACGGAGCAGATGCAACCGCAGGCCCGTCGGCGTGACGCCGTACTCCGAGGCGAGGTCGGCGACGTGGCCGACACGCTTCCAGTCAGCCCGGATGGTTTCGTCCCCGGGGACACGACGAGCGCCGCCGCAGCGCGACGTGACGGATTCCGTGACCGGTGCGGCCGCTGCCATGTCCTGCTCCTGTTCCTGCTCCTGGGGGGTGGGGGTGGCGCTGATGCCGGCCGTCGCCAGCGCCTGCCGGGCGCGCTTCGTCTGACGAGCTAGCCGCATCTTCTCGACCCCACTGACGCGGGGGTAGTCCGTGATGCCGCGCTCGCGCAGGAACTTGAGCACCGCGGTGTAGGGCACCCCGTGCTTTTCCGCGGCCCGGCTGACGGCGCCGAGGGCGAACACGTCGGCGATGGCGGCTTCTTCCTGCTCGGGCGTTGTGGTGCGGCGCCGGGTGCGGACGATGATCCCCGACTTGGCGTTCCGCTCGGCACGCCCGGCCTCTACGATTTTGCTGATGGCGTTGGCCGTCAGGAAGGGCCACCTGCCCAGGCAGGCGTCCATGCCGTAGCCTTCGAGGATCGCCAGCGCCTTCGCAGGCGAGGGGCGCTCGTAGGCCAGCAGGTCAACGCTGGAGTTCTCGCTCGGGCCCCGGCTCATGCCTCGGCCCCATGGCGGGCTTCCGCCTCAAAGAGGGTGACGCCGTCGGCGTCATAGAGCGCGACCGTCTCCGGCTGGCGCGGCACGTAGCGGACCTCGCGCTGCAGGCCGAGGCCCTCCAGGATTCGCGCGGCGGGTCCGCGGCGGCCGCGCACGACGTCGTTCACGTAGGGTACGCTCAGGCCGTGAGCGGCCGCCCACGCCGTCTGGCCGCCCGCCTCTACGCAGGCCGCGCGGAGGCGGGCAACGACTTCCTCTTCTGTCAGCGATGCAGCCATTCCCAGTCTCCGTTGCGGTCAACGGAGTAGAGGTTATGGACGTTCCGCTAAAAAGCAAGATGCCATATTCCTTCGACATTCGAAGGATCGTAATTCGTAATTTGCAAATTGCACATTACGAATTAGGTCAGCGAAAAAATCTTCGGGGACTCTTTTAATGTGCTTGGTCGAGTGCTTCAATCTGGCAATCAGCGAATTGCCAGGAGGTCCGACACCATGTTCACGCTGCTCTTCTTCCTTGTCTCGGTCGGCTTCGTCGCCGCTGCGGCCGCCTCGGCGGCGCACCGCCCGCTCCCTCTCGACGTGGCGCTCCCCGTCGGCGCCCTCGGCCTCGCCTGGCGCAGCGCCGGGCAGCGGCAGACCCGCAACGGCCCGCGCACCCTCTGGCGCGCCGAGGGCGACACGACGCGCTACAGCCGGGCCTATGCCGCCGACCGCGATGGCCTGCGCGAGGTCGGGTTCTCATGGGACGGCTCGACCCCGGTCTGCTGGGAAGCCATCCCGGCGCCCGTGCCCTACACGGTCGATGAGGCCTGCGCCGCCGCAGAGGCCCGCGCCGATTCGGCGGACCGCGCCCGCCAGCGCGAGAAGCTAGCCGCCGCCGAGGCCGAGTGGGCCGCGACCGGCGCCGCCCGGGCAGAGGCAATCGACGCGCTGCGGGCCTGCCTCAAGACGCGGGCGTGGGCCTGGAACAAGCGGAAGAGGGAGCTCGCCACCGGCCTGCTCGGCGACCGCCCTTCGGATCGGGACGCCCGGCTGGCGAAGGAGCTCGTCGGGGAGGTCGAGTTCCTCGTCGGGTCCATCACCCGCAGGTTGGGCGAGGAGCGCGTCACGGAATGGTGCGAGCGCGCCGCCATCGCCGAGGTCCGCGCCGCCGTCCACGAGGCTTGCCGCGTCCTCAGCGACATGGATTCCGACTGGGCGACCGTGCGGAACGACAGAGGTTGGTCCGCCGCTCACTCGCACGCCGGCCACGTCCTAGCGAGCCTTGCGGAGCTCGGGCAGCCCGAGGCGAGCCACGCCCTCCGAGCAGTTTGGGCCCACCGGAAACAGGTCCCGCCCGCCCTCCGGGAGCGCGTGTTCGGCTCCGCCGAGGCCTAGTCCCCCCGCTTCTCGTTTTCGTTCCCCCGCCGACAATCGTCTCCGTAGACCTGAACAGGAATCCCCATCCCCATGCGCAAGCTCAGCAAACTCGCCGCCCTCGTCATGGCCGTCATGGCCGCCCTGGCCCAGAAGGTCTGGGACGGAACGAAGTGGGTCGCGAAGGCCTTCTCCGGCATCCCGACGCCCGCCGGCCTGGAGGTCGAGGACGCGATGGACGCCGTGGCCGCCCGAGCCGCCGCGCCCGTGACACCGTCACGCGAATCCCGTGACACCGTCACGCCCGCCCCGGCGCCGGCCCCCAAGCCCGAGACCGCCCCGAAGGCCGCCGCGACGGCGCAGGTGGTCGAGCTCGACCCCGTCCTCGCGAAGGGGAAGATCGCGTACGCCTACGCGTGCTCCCTGACGACGCTGGATGGGGAGCCCAGCACCGCGGGCCTGAACGAAGCCGAGGCCGCGTGGCTGGCGTCGCTGAACACGAGCGAGATGATGCACATCTGGCGCGGCGGGCCGCTGCAGGCGGGCGCCCACATGGCAGGCATCAAGACCATCCCCGGCCTGCCGCTGTGCCCGACCCTGTCAGAGTACAGGCACATCCTGGGAAGCGCCGCTCAGGTGACGCCCCGGCAGCGCGAGGAGATCGCTGAGTACAACGCTACCCTAGACCGCGCCTTCGCCGACATGATCGAGGACCCCGCCTTTGAACTGAAGTGCGGCATCTGACATCCACAGGAACAGCGAAAGGCCCGCCCCGGGACGCCGGGGCGGGCCTTTCTATTTGTCTGCTCACATGCCGTCAGGGTCTTGTGCCTTGCGGCGTGCACACTTTGTCGTGCTCTCACGTGCGCACGTCGTGCTGACGCTATGCCGACCGGGCGGCCCGCAGGACGAGGCCCTCAGCCTTGAGGGCGCGCCGGTGCATCTGGGCGGTCTCGGCCTTGGCGGTAGCGGTCTCGGTGCGCGCGACGGCGAGCGCCTGCTGGAGCCGAGCGACCTCGGCACGGAGGGCGGCCGCCTCGTCGACCGAGGCCTGGAGCGCCTGACGCTGGCGGGTGACAGCCTGCATCGCGCGGCCGGCCGCCGAGGCGTTCCGGAGGCCCTGCTCGAAGTCGGCGTCGGCCTGACGGACGCGGGCATCCGCGAGGCTCGTAGCGAGGACGCCGACGAGGCCCATGCCCACACGGTCGAGGTCGCTGGCAATTCCGTGGGCGTTGGTCATGGGGCTCTCCGTCGTCCGGGTATGCCCTCACGATCGGGGGTCCGAGACTCACTGTCGAGTAGGAGTCAACTGTTGTCCCTGGCCGTGACACCGCCGCAGGCCGGGGTTTTGTACTGAGGTTAGCGCCCCGTTACTTCCTGGCTGTGTAACGCCGAATCTGGAAAGCCCCCATCCGCCTCAGACGAGGCGCAGCCGCTGCGCGACCGCCTGATGCGCCGCGGCCCGGGAGACCTGTCCGTCCTGAACCTTGGCCGCCCGCACGTGCGCGATGGCCCGCCGCATCACGTCCTCGACGTCCACAGTCATGCCCGCGACGCTGCCCCGGCGGACGCAGTGCCCGACGAAATCAGCCGCGTGCAGGGCCTCCGCCATGGCGGTTGCGACCGCCGCGTCGACCACGCGCGGGTCCGGGAGACCGGCCGCTCGACGGGCAGCCCGTTCCGCCCGCTTCCGCTCCGCCGGTGTCAGCGGGATGTGCTTGGCGAAGTTGTCGTCGGGCTTCGGGAAGGCTTCGATGCGGTCGAACATGGCGGGCTCCTCAGGGGGAGATTCCGCCCGGCCGCGGCAACCGACAAGGACGGTGTCTAGCGGTTTCGTGACACCGTCCAAGGGGGTTGGCCGTTGCGGACGCCATCCGCAGGCTGCCGCTCATGTTGAAGATCAGCCTCGAAATCGACGTCGCCGGATTCGAGCGCGAGGTCGACACGCACATGCTGAAGGTGTTCCGGCCCGCCGTCGTGGACGCCCTGAACGCGGCCGGCGAGGCCGCGGTGGACGCCGTCCGGAAGGGCATGCTGACCGCGTTCGACCGGCCCAAGCCATTCACCTTGGATGGCGTCGGTTTCTTCAAGGCGAGCGTCCGTAGCGACGGCGGCGACCCCTCGATCCTCAACTACATCAAGGACCAGACGGCCAGCTACATCGACGTCCACGGCTGGGGTTGCGGGGCTGGGGCCGCAGCCTCCTCGGCGTCCTCGCCGTCCAAATCGTATCTTCGCTCCGAGGGTGGTGCTTGTGATTGACCGACTACGAGGGCTCCCATTGATGCGGTCGCGCGCTCAGCCTTCCTAATCGCGGCGGTCGCCCTCATCCGCATCATGGCTTTGACCACCAACGGGCATGGGCGGCGCACGCCTCTCCTCGGGGCCGAAACCGCATCCCTCGGGACCGCCCTGTATGCCAACCTGACGATTCTGTTCTACGTGCCGTCCGTCAGCGCGTTCGGCATCGACGCTGCCTTCTCCATGGTGCTGGCCATATCGGACAGCGTTAATCCGAGAACCAGCCGTTCCGCTTTGCGCCCATTCCAGTCACGTGATGGTCCTCGTGTGCGTCTCCGAAACAGACATCGATCGAGCCGGCGGCCACGACATCCTCATGTTGTGACACATCAGCGGGCTTTGGAAGGCACGCCTAAGCGCAAGATCGCAGCATCCAGTTCTTTAGGTGGGGTACAGCGACGACGGAATGTGCGACCAAACGGTGCGGTATGACGGTGCGCACCGCCCAACAACATGCACAAGCCTACATGGACCGGTTGCTGACGCACGCCTTGAAGGGCGAGCTCAACCCGGCCTGCCTCGCCAACCACCGTTTCTCCCTCGAGGACGGACCGCGCGGCTACGACATGTTCGATCACAAGACGGACGGCTGCGTGCGCGCGGTGTTCGCGCCTTAGGCGCACGTGCCGTCCACGGATGGAGGGAAATGCATGGAGCAGCGCCCGTTTGGTCCCGTGCCGCGCGATGTTGCGGTGATCGGCCAGGGAACCTGGTATATCGACGACGCGCACCGGCCCACCGCGGTCGCCGCCCTGCGCCGCGGCCTCGACCTCGGCATGACGCACATCGATACCGCCGAGATGTACGGCGACGCCGAGACCGTGGTCGGCGAGGCGATCACCGGTCGGCGCGACGACGTGTTCCTCGTCTCCAAGGTCCTCCCCAGCAACGCCTCGCTTGCCGGGACAGTGGCAGCCTGCGAGCGCTCGCTGGCGCGCCTGCGCACCGACAGGCTGGATTGTTACCTATTGCATTGGCTTGGCTCGCATCCCCTTGAGGATACTTTCGCCGGCTTCGAGCGGCTCCGCGAACAGGGCAAGATCCTGTCCTGGGGGGTAAGCAACTTCGATGTGTCCAACCTCGAAGCCGCCTGGAAGGCCGGGGGCGAGGGGCGCATCGCCTGCAACCAGGTTCTCTACCACTTGGAGGAGTGTGCAATCGAGCACGCCGTCCAGCCCTGGTGCGAGGATCACGGCATCGCCGTCGTCGCCTACAGCCCGTTCGGCCATGGCAGCTTCCCTGGCCCACGAACACCGGGCGGCCGCGTCCTGGATGAGATCGCGGCGAACCACGGCGCCACCGCCCGTCATGTCGCGCTCCGGTTCCTCACGCGGAGGCCGTCCACCTTCACGATCCCCAAGGCGTCCAGTCCCGAGCATACCGCCGACAACGCCAGCGCTGGCCCGCTGCGGCTGACGGAAGACGAGTTCATGCGGATCGACGCAGCGTTTCCGCGGGGTCCCCGACCGCGCCACCTCCCTATGTTGTAGGCCCGTGATGCCCACTTGATCAGGGCAGATGACCGTCCCGCTGTCTCGAAGCCCCGCCCGGCAGCGGACGATCCCGCCGCTAGGCGGGGATTCGCGGATCGTCCGAACGACCCAAGCTGCCTGCCCAGAGGTGAAGGCGCCTTGAGCATGCGTCGTGGCGACCGTTCGGCGGTGGGGCTCCCTCGGGCCGCAAAGGAACTCGTTCGTATCCCGGGAGATGACTTTCCGCCCAGCGCTTAGTCTCGCGGCGCACCGGCCGCTCGGTTCGGTGATGCCGGCGCGTCTCCGAGTCTATCGGGCGCTGAGCGCCGTCCGCCACCGCGAATTCGGCGTCGCGGCCGGGATACCTCCGGCATCGACCGCATCCCGTCGTGAGGAACGGCGCGACGGTGCCTCCGTTAGGTTCCGACACCCAGAAGGACGATGACATGAGCTTGCAGGGCAAGAAGATCGCGATCCTGATCGCACCGCGCGGCACCGAGGATCCGGAGTTCGCCAAGCCGCATGAGGCGGTGAAGCAGGCCGGGGCGACCGTGACGGTCATCGGTCTGGAGGCCGGCGAAGCCGAGACAGTCAACAACGACCTCGATCCCGCCAACCGCTACAAGGTGGACAGGACCATCGAGGGGGCGTCGGCCGCGGACTACGACGGCCTCGTAGTGCCCGGCGGCTGCGTCGGCGCCGACAAGCTCCGGGCGAGCAAGGATGTCGTGGCGTTCGTCCGGGACTTCTTCGCCGCGGGCAAGCCGGTCGGGGTCATCTGCCACGGGCCGTGGACCCTGATCGAGGCCGACGTCGTGAAGGGCCGGACGCTGACCTCCTACCCCACCGTTCGGCGGGACATCGAGAACGCCGGCGGCACCTGGGTCGACGAGGAGGTCGTCTGCGACAAGGGGCTTGTCACCAGCCGGACGCCCAAGGACCTGCCGGCCTTCTGCGCCAAGATCGTTGAGGAGTTCGCAGAGGGCCGCCATCCCGACCAAGCCCGGAGCGCCTGAGGCGTCGGGAAGCCGAAAATTGGCTCTTGAGACCCGGGGCGGCCCATGGGCCGCCCCGGGTCATGTCTTGAGGACGTCCCGCGGCCGGGACGCCTTCGCGGAAGCCTCCGTCAACCCTCGATGGCGCCTATCTGCTTCAGGATGCCGAGCTCGTCGGACGAGCCCCACCGCTCGACCATCTTGCCGTCGACGAAGCGGCCGATCTGCATGCCGCGGACCTTGATGGCCTTCCCGGTCGGCTTGTGGCCGTTGAAGTCACCCTGGTGCGTGCCGGTGAGCGTATAGGCGAAGGCGACGCTGTCCCCGTCGGCGACGAGCTTCTTCACCTCGACCTGCATGTCGGGGAACGCCGTGCGGAGTTCGGTGAAGAAGGCCTTGTATCCCTCGGGACCCATGTGCTGGCCTGGAGCCGGGTCGTGATCATGGCAGTCCGGGGCGACGACCTCGGGGAAGGCGTCGAACTGGCCACCGTTGACGAGTTCTCCGAACTTCTCGGTCGCCTGGATGCTGCTCTCGCGGGACATGGTGCTCCTTGGGTTCGGATCGGTAGGATCGGGGCGTCTCAGTCGAAGGCTAGGAAACCCGCGCCATGCCCGGTCGTTGCACGCCGCCCTCGTGAGGCCGCGCTGGGACCCGGTGCCGGAGCGACGCGGCGCGCCGGCCCGCATGTCGGCACGGGTTGTAGGCGACCGAGGACGCATCCTCGGCGCCACGTCGCATACTCACCGACTTGGCGCCCTCGGAGGCTCGGAGCGCGGTTTCGAGCAACTTGCCCCTGGTGGTGGTGACCCACGCCCGATGCCGGCCGGGGTACACACCGGCCGCTCGGTTCGATCCTGCCGGCAAGGCCGAGGTTGGCCGAGCGCTCTCCCGCGCGCAGCAAGACACTCACACGATACAGGCCGTCGCCTCGGTCACAATCGGCGACGTGCCGATCTCCGTGATCGGTTCAGCGCCGTACCGGTACCGGCCCGTCCATGCCCGGCCAGTCGGAGTAACCGGTCGCACCGCCGCCGTACCAGTATTGCTTGGGTGCCTCGGCCAGCGGTGCCCCGCTCGCCAGCCGCCCGACGAGGTCCGGGTTGGCAAGGTAGGGCCGGCCGAAGCTGAACAGATCGGCGCGGCCCTCGGCCAGTTCCTTCTCGGCGAGATCCAGGGTGTTCTGGTTGTTGCCGATATAGGCGCCCCCGAACCGGCGCCGCAGGTCGAGGAAATCGACGCCGTCCGGCACATCACGGGTCTGCTGCGTGACGCCCTCGATCGTGTGAATGTAGAGCAAGCCGAACTCGTTGAGCGCATCGACATAGGCGCCGAAGGTGGCATGCGTCTCGGAATCGAGCGGTGTCTCGCCGGGCTGCGTCGTGGCGGGCGACAACCGGATGCCGACGCGGCTTCCGCCGTCCCAGGCCTCGGTCACCGCACGGACCACCTCAAGCGGGAACCGCAAACGATTCTCGATCGAGCCACCGTAGCGATCGGTTCGCTTGTTGGTCGAATCTCGCACGAACTGCTCCAGCAGGTAGTTGTTGGCCGAGTGGACCTCGACCCCGTCGAAGCCGGCGCGCTTGGCGTTCACGGCCGCGCGCCGGTAATCCTCGACGATGCCGGGGATCTCGTCGGTCTCCAACGCCCGTGGGGTGACGTGGGGCTTCATCCCCTCCATCGTGAAGGCAGTTCCCTCCGGCTTCACCGCCGAAGCGGAGACCGGGAGGCCGCCCCCTGGCTGCAGGTCGGGATGGGATATCCGGCCGGTGTGCCACAGCTGGAGGAAGATGCAGCCGTCGTTGGCGTGGACCGTCGAGACGATGCGCTTCCAAGCCTCGATCTGCTCGTCCGACCAGATGCCCGGCGTGTAGGCATAGCCCACGGCCTGCTGCGAGATATTAGTAGCCTCTGAGATAATGAGGCCGGCGCTGGCACGCTGGCCGTAATAATCGGCGGCGAAGTCCGGCGGTACGCCCGCGGTCGAAGACCGGCTGCGGGTCAGCGGCGCCATCACGATGCGGTTCTTGAGGTGCAGATCGCCGATTGTTACGGGTTGGAGGATCGGGCTCGTCGTCATGGTACCTCGGATTGTGTGTGCGGGGTAATGGTGAGCGGAGCGCGGGTCAGCCCTTCAGGAAGGTGATCAGATCCGCGTTCAACCGTTCGGCATGGGTGAACGGCACGGCATGCGGCGCGCCGTCATAGACGACGAACTCGGCGCCGGGGATCGCGGCGGCTGTGGCTTTGCCCGACACGTCGATCGGCACGGTCCGGTCGGCATCGCCGTGGATCACGAGGGTCGGCACGCGAAATGCGGCCATGTCGGCGCGGAAGTCGGTCTCGGCGAAGGCCGTCACGCAGGCGGTCGTCGCCTTCGGCGACCCGCGCATCGCGAGGGTGCCGGTCCATTCGATCAGGTCGGACGAGACCGGCGATGAGAGTATCCCAACCCCGAAGAACGTCTTTGCGAAAGTCGCCATGAAGTTCGGGCGGTCCTTCTTCAGCCCGGCGATCATGCCGTCGAACACCGCTGGGTCGACGCCGTCTGGGTTGTCTGCCGTCTTGAGCATATAGGGCGTCACCGACGAGACGAGCGCGGCCCGAGTGACCCGGGCGCCGCCATGCCGGCTCATGTACCGGGCGATCTCGCCGCCGCCCATTGAGAACCCAACCAGCGCCACGTCCTGCACATCGAGGGCGTCGAGCACGGATTTCAGGTCGTCGGCGAGGGTGTCGTAATCGTAGCCGTCCCAGGTCTGGTCAGAGCGGCCGAATCCGCGGCGGTCGTAGGCGATGGTGCGAAAACCAGCCTCTGTGAGCGTCCGCTGCTGGAACTCCCACATGTCGGTATCGAGCGGCCAGCCGTGGATGAGCACGACCGGCCGACCGCGTCCCCAGTCCTTGAAAAAAAGCTGCGCGCCGTCGTGGGCCGCGATGAAGGGCATGATGGTCTCTCCGGTCGGACGATCGTCTCTCACACGACCGGTTCCGGGCCGCCTTGGTTCCCCGGGGTGAAACCTGCGCGGATGGCGCACACCGCATTCAGTGCGCTGCGGAAAGCGCCGGTGGACCGCCGAGGAAACGCGCCGGATCATCTAGCGGCAACGGCTCGTCCGCACCTGACGTGTTCGTTCAGCCCGCAGCGCCAGACGAACCGGTGTCTCCGACCCACCAAGCCAGCGATCACGATCGCTAAACGACAGCCTTGAGCGAGCGTTTATCCGCTTTCAAGCGCCGGATCTGAAGCGGTGAGCGGCTGGGTTGGGTCAAAAGCAGACCCTCGCCTGGTAGTTTGAGCTTCGACCCTGTTGTGCCCACCGCTCCACGTCTGCGAGGATTCAAGGGACAACAAGGCACGCGGGCTCTGGGGGGAGCGCGACCCCGACCGCCTCGCGTGGTCCTGTCGCCTGATTGAAACGGTCGTGCCCGGCGATACGCGACGGGCCGAGCTGCAGGCCATGCTGGAATAGCGCTCATACGGGCCTTCGGCGTGTAGAAGGTCATCGCTCGCGACCTCTCCGAGGTCGAGGATCGTTGCAGGCGTGCGATGGGCGAGGCGCGGACCGGATCATCGAGCGTGCGAACCTAGGCCGAGGACGGCAGCTTTCCTTTGGGTAAGACTGGTTCAGGAAGCGGTCGCCTCCCACGCGTCCCGCCAACCCCCAGCTTACGGGAAACGGGAGCGAGCCAACCATGCAAAGAAAAGTCCTCGTCGCCGGCGCCCAGGGCGTCATCGGCCGCGCCGCAGCCGCTCGCCTCGCTGCTCGACCCGATACCCAAGTGCTGGGGCTGTCGCGACGGACCGAGCCGTCCATCCCGAACGTCGAGGCGGTCTCGGTCGACCTGCTCGACCCCGGACAGGTCCGGGACCGCCTCGGCGGCATCCGCGACGTCACCCACATCGTGTTCGGCGCCTACATCGAAAAGCAGACCGCCGCCGAGAAGAGCACGGTCAACGTCGCAATCCTGCGCAACCTGCTCGACGTCGTCGAGGAGACCTCACCGGGCCTGCGCCACGTCACGTTCTACCAGGGCGGCAAGGCCTACGGCGCCGATCTCGGCCCGTTCAAGACGCCCGCCCGCGAAGACGACCCGCGCCTGATGCCGCCGAACTTCTACTACGACCAGGAGGATCTCCTGCGTGAGCGCCAGAAGGGTAAGGATTGGTCGTTCACGGCCCTTCGGCCAGAGGCGGTCTGCGGCTTCGCGGTCGGCAACCCGATGAACCTGCTGACGGTGATCGCCGTCTATGCGGCCATCTCGAAGGAACTCGGCATCCCGCTTCGCTTCCCGGGGACCGAGGCCGCCTACCGGGCGCTCTACCAGGTCAGCTCCGCCGACATCCTGGCCGAGGCCGCCGACTGGGCCGGTACGACGCCGGCTGCGCGAAACGAGATCTTCAACATCACCAACGGCGACTACTTTCGCTGGCAGCACATGTGGCCGCGGATCGCGCGCATGTTCAACATGGACTGGGCCGATCCGATCCCGATGCCGCTCGCGACCTACATGGCCGACAAGGGGCCGCACTGGGATAGAATGGCCGAACGCCACGGGCTACAGCTGATCCCCTATGACAAGGTGGCTTCGTGGCCCTTCGGCGATTTCATCTTCGCCAGCGGCTTCGACAACATCAGCAGCACAATCAAGGCCCGCCAGGCTGGATTCCATGCCTGCATCGACACCGAAGACATGTTCCGTAACCAGTTCCGACACCTGAGCGACCTGAAGGTCATCCCGCCCGTCGCCTGAAATCCGGCATCGCCCGTTGGGAGGGAAGCCGAACATGTCTCGCTTCGAGAAGAGGCGCGTCATCACTGGTGCCGGAAGCGGCATCGGCGCCGCCACCGCGAAACGGTTTGCGTCGGAGGGCGCTTCCATTGTCCTGAACGGCCGGGACCGGGGCAAGCTCGACCGGCGTCCCAGCTCCGAGCCGGGACGCTTCGCGTGCCGGCTTAGTCGCTGAACCCAGCGAGGACGACCTTGCCCCTCGCCTTCCCGCTCTCGATGAGCGCGTGGGCGCGTGCCAGGTTGGCGGCGTTGATCGGACCGAAGGTCTCGCTCAACGTCGTGCGCAGCCGTCCCGCATCGATGAGGCGGGCGATCTCGGTCAGGATCGCGTGCTGCCGTTCCATGTCGGCGGTCTGAAACAGCGAGCGGGTGAACATCAGCTCCCAGTGCAGCGACAGGCTCTTGGGCTTGAGCGGCATCACGTCCAGGGTCTCGGGATCGTCGATCGGGCCGAGGCGACCCTGTGGCGCGAGGAGCTCGATGATCTGCGGGAGATGCGCACCGGTCTGCGTCGTCGCGAACACGAACCCGGGCGCCCCAGGAAGACCGAGCGCCGCCACCTCGGTGGCGAGGGGCTTCGCATGGTCGATCACGTGGTGGGCGCCGAGGTCCCGGCACCATTGCGCCGTCTCGGGGCGCGAGGCCGTAGCGATCACGATGAGATCCGTGAGCTGCCGGGCGAGCTGGATCGCGATCGAGCCGACGCCGCCGGCGCCGCCGACGATCAGGATCGCGGGGGCGGCACCCGGAACGGGCGTGGCGACGTCGAGCCGGTCGAACAACATCTCCCAAGCGGTCAGCGCGGTAAGCGGTAGCGCCGCGGCGGCGGCGAAATCGAGGCTGGCTGGCTTGGCACCGACGAGGCGCTCGTCCACGCACTGGAACGCGGCGTTGCTACCTGGCCGGTCGAGCGCACCGGCATAGAACACCGCGTCGCCGGGCTTGAACAGGCGCGCCTCCGGTCCGACCGAGACCACGGTTCCGGCCGCATCCCAGCCGAGAACCTTCGGCTCGCAACCCTGCTTGTAGGCGCCTTGGCGCACCTTGGTGTCGATTGGGTTCACGGAAATGGCCTGCACGCGTACGAGCAGGTCGCGCCCAACCGGCACGGGATCGGGAAAGGTGGTGTCGAGGAGGGCGTCCGGCGCATCGATCCGGGCGCCTTCGGTGTAGGTAACGCCACGCATGGGTGTCTCCCAGGATGTCGCGACGGACGGCGCCGCGCCGCCGTCCCAGACCGTCTCATAGCGTGCTGCTTCCTTCGGCGCAGCGGCGTGACGCGCACATCACGCCCGTGCTGGTGAGACAGTGGTGGAATATCGACCCGAACGAATTTCGAGATCGGCAATTCAGCGACCGCAAATCGAGACGTCGATATGCACCCTCTCCTCATCTGCAGCAGAGCTGAGCTGACATGAAGACAGGGCCTCCTGGACGCCCCCCGCGCGTCTGCGCCGAAGCCGTTGGGAGCGCAGGCCGTGCATCGCGCGCAAGCACTCCGAGCGGCCGATGAATTGCCGCTTAGCGGTTGCTCTGAAAGCGGTTTGGAAAACCGGGTTAGGTCGGAAGCAGACCCTCACGGCGGGTACTAAGCGTCAGATTTTGACCATTAGGCGATGTTCACCCGCACCCGATGCCAGCAGGCGCATAGATAGCCCTTATGGTTCCAGGTCTCGTCCGGCAGTGCCGGCTGCGTCTGGCCCGCTTCGTCCCAGGCGCGCACGGCGAGCTCATGCTCGCCCGGAGGCAGGTCGAGGCTCGTGCTCCAGAACGTCCAGGCGAAAGGAGCCGCCACGTCGCGTTCGAGCTCGGCCTGCACCCAGGACCGGCCGCCGTTCCCCGAGACGTCGACGCGTACGACGGTTCGGTCGCCGCTTACCGCGTAGCCTCGGATCCTGTTGCTCCCCGGCTTGAGAATGGCCCCGCGTGCCGGCTCGCAGATCGCCGCGTTCAATGGCATCGTATCGATGGTGTGCCCATTGGCGGGGTCGGCGGTCTCGGCGGTCACGTCCGCCGGATACAGCTTGTAATCGCCGGCCTGGATCGGGTTGTCCGAGGGGTGGTCCTGGACAGTCAGTCTCCGGAGCCACTTCGGGCTGCGCACGCCGGCGAAGCCCGGCACCACCGCGCGGACCGGGAAGCCGTGCTCCGGGAGCAAGGCTTCGCCGTTCATGGCGTAGGCCAGCACGGTCTCGGGCGCCATGGCCTTGGCGAGTGGGATGGAGGCGCCGTAGGGGTTTCCGTCCACCGTGTCGTGGCTCTCGAAGGCGACATGGAGGCCCACGCGCTCGGCGACCCCCGCCTCGCGCAGGACGTCGCCGAGACGAACCCCGGTCCATTCGGCGGTGCCGATGGCTCCTGCATCCCACGGGTCGCCCGAGACCGGGGCGACCGCCCGCATGTCGGCGCGGCGATTGCCAGCGCACTGCATCGTGGCCGTCACCATGGCTACCGGAAAGCGGGTCCGCAGATCGGATAGCGACACCTCAAGCGCGGGGCCGGTTCCGCCATCGACGGTGAGGCGCCAGGTCGCCTCGTCGAGGTCCGGTAGGTCGCCGTGCGTGCGGACGTAGAAGTCCTCCGCCGGTGTCCGGTAGGAGGCCCGCAATCGGTCGAGGGGCGGTTCGGCGTTGTAGGGCTGGTCGCCGTGTACGATCAGACGTGCCTTGCGCTCGGTCAGGCTCGACATTGGCGCTCCTGCGCGGGTTGGGTTACGGCAGTGAACGCGCTGGGGCCCGTAAGGGTCATTCAGCGGCACAGAGAACCGCCCTGGACGCGATCCTTGCATGTGCGGGATCGTCAATAAGGCGGACTTGCAGGAATACTGCGAGCGCGACCCCGGCGGGGAAACCAAGCAGTTCGGCGGCAAGCTGACGACGGCCCAGTGCGTCGCGGACTATCTGCGCAGCGAGGGGCGGGCCACCATGGCCGCGCAGGCGAACTGCAAGGCAGGTACGGTGAGCTACCGGTACGGCGACCGCCAAGCCACGATGGCCCGCTTCCCGCTTGGCCCGGACGGCGACACCTTTTGTGCATCGGGTAACCCGCCGATGATCGAGCAGTTCAAGATGCTGTGCCCCGCCGCAGCCAAAAGGCTGAAGGTGGAATAGGGCGCGACCATCCGGGGAAGCGCGAAAGGCGCCCGGGCAAGACAAGACCTCCATCGACGATCTCGGCCGCGCCGGCCCCCTCTTGGCGACCTGCAACTCGGCTGCGGAGGACGACGGTTACAATTCGAAAAGCCCGCGTGCCCTGCGGTCACATCCGGGATCGATGTCGGACCGATGATCGCAAATGAGCCCACCGGTTCGGGCCGGCCGCGCCTAGTGCCGGGCGAGGCATCGAGCGGGGAGGTTCGGATGAAGGCATTGCGAGTGACAGGGGCATGGCTCGCGGTAGCCGTCGCTTCCATCGTCCCGCCTTTCGCACAAGCCCAGGCCGGCCAGGGGACCGTGGCGTGCCGCGACGAGATCGGGTCCGCTGCCGCCAAGCGTCTCGTCGCGCAGTGTTTCGATGCCTCGCCGGCCACGCACCCGCCGTGCAACGTCGTGAACCCGTGCGCGATGATCCGCGAGGAGATCGCGCGCAGTTGCAAGCTGTTCGAGGCGTCGAGTCCGCTCCCAGCGGACCTGTGCGCCGCGGGCCGCACGCCGTGACCGGCGCGTCGAAGGTCGTCCATGTGACCTGGGGCGCGGCCAGGGCGGACTCCGTCAGGCAGGCCTTA
Organism: Methylobacterium brachiatum; assembly: GCF_900113845.1. Classification (NCBI taxonomy): domain Bacteria; kingdom Pseudomonadati; phylum Pseudomonadota; class Alphaproteobacteria; order Hyphomicrobiales; family Methylobacteriaceae; genus Methylobacterium; species Methylobacterium brachiatum. Next base: position 433,451 of record NZ_FOQW01000003.1, read on the forward strand.
CGGCTGCAGGGCCGCGCGGAACGGGTGATCGCGCTGACCCACGTCCTCGACGTCGGGCCCATCGAACCGTTCGACCCCGAGGCGCGCCGGATTTGGTTCGCCGAGAACACGCGGCCGGACGACGACCCGGAAGGGGAGCCCACCGATCCGGAGGCACCTTGGGCGGAGGCGACGAACCCCGGCGTCCATCCGGTCTACTGGGCCTGCCTGACCGACGCGGCGGAGCACGCTTGCTTCCTTCGGTTCGTTTCCCGCATGGCCGGGCGCCCCTTCGACATCGTCGAGGTGATAGGCTCGGACTTCCCCCGATTAAGTGCCGCCTCAACGGTATGGTCGTTGGGTCAATTGCGTCCCGAGGAGATGGTCGCGGCCGATCTCGTGAGCGGGAGAAGGCCCTTCACCGAAGCCGAGAACGAAGCGGTCACGGCCCGCTGGGCGAAACTGCGGCGGGAAAACGCGCCGCTGCGTATCGTTCGGGACGGGACCTTGGTCTCGGCGCCCCTGACCCATTTCGACGACGTCCTGACTGGGTTCGCCACCGGGGAATGGGAGTTGCTGATCAAACTGGTCGCCCGCGTGATCGGTCATCTCGACGACGGCTCAGACCAGCCGGGACAGGGATGCAGCTACGAGCTCCTATTCGCGCGCATCCTCGCGCTGGGGCAATCCGGAGCGCTGGAGGTTACCGGTTCGGGACCGGGTATGCGGGACTTCAAGGTTCGGAGGTTTGCGGACGGTCACGGGATGGTGCCCGCGCCCGGAGGTCCGATGACCTAGGATGGCCCCCGTCGGTCGTGCCCGGCACTCCCCGTCGATGATTGGCGGCCTCGGTGGGAGGCTTTGGGCCTGAAGCCAGGCCGCGGGGCCGCGGTGACCTTGGAAGCCGTGTCGGCCGACCTCACCTTGGACGGATGACCAGCGAATTCGACGTGATCGTCGTGGGGGGAGGCGCCGCCGGCATCGGTGCCGCGCGCAGGCTCGCGGACAGCAGCGCCTCGTGCCTGCTTTTGGAAGCCTCCCAGCGGCTAGGAGGGCGTGCCTATACCCAGGACCTCGGAGGCTATCCTCTCGACCTCGGCTGCGAGTGGCTCCATTCAGGCGACCGCAACGCATGGGTCGGCATCGCCGAGGCATCCGGCTTCCCGGTCAACCGGGGCGATCCGCCCTGGACGAAGGCGCACCCTTCCCTGGATGTCGACAAGGACGACCAGGAGGCGGCGTGGAGGGCCTATGGCGATTGGGAGGAGCGACTCCGTACGGTCGCCTCGGGCAGCGACCGTGCCAGCGATGCCCTGGAACAGGGCGGTGCCTGGAACGGCTACGTGCGGGCCATCGCGGGCTTCATGAGCGGCGCCGCGCCCGAGGACATCTCCGCGACCGACTACCTGGCCTACGACGACGCATCGACCGGTAAGAACTGGCACTTGCCGCTCGGCTACGGCACCTTGGTCGCCGCCAGCTTGCCGTCCTCGGCGACGGTCCGGCTGGCCACGCCGGCCGAACGCATCGACCTGACCGGGGACGGCGTCGAGGTGACCACCCGCGCGGGTACCATCCGCGCCAAGGCCGCCGTTCTCACTGTCTCGACCGCGGTCCTGGCCGGCGACGCGATCCGCCTTCCCCGCGGCATCGACCCTTGGCGAGAAGCGGCCGCGGCCCTTCCCCTCGGACGCAACGAGAAGATTTTTCTAGAGATCGAGCGCGAGAACGCGTTCGGGCCGGACTCGCATGCCTACGGCAACTTGGAGGACCCGAGGTCGGCGGCCTATTCCATACGACCCAATGGCTGGCCGGTGATCGAGGCCTTCCTCGGTGGCGAGGGCGCGCGCATCCTGGATGAGGAGGGCCCGGCCGACGGCTTCGCCTTCGTGACGGCGCAGTTGGCCGCCCTGTTCGGCAGCGACGTGGCGTCGGCGATCCGGCCGCTCGCGGCGACCTCGTGGAGCCGGATCGCGTCCATAGGCGGCGCGTATAGCTGCGCGCTTCCTAGTCGCTCGCAGGCGCGTTCGCGCTTGGCGCAGCCTTTCGAGAACCGGCTGTTCTTCGCTGGCGAGGCGACACATCCCTTCGACTTCACGACCGCCCACGGTGCCCACGACAGCGGGCAACGCGCCGCCGACGAGGCCTTGGCTGCTCTTCGGGACAGCCATGTCCTGGATAGGCGGGATCCCCCGTTCGCAGCCTGACCGGCCAGATGGTGACCTCGTTTCTCCGGGACGGCGCAGTCGCCGCCGAAGAGGGGTGATGCTCCCGCCCAGGCATCATGGTTGCTTGCTGGAGATTTTGGTCGCCGATGTTGCGGCCATCTCCCGTCGGACGGGCACCCCACCGTGCCATGGCGCACATAGCCTTGGAACGGCGCACGCCCCGAGCTGTTGAGGTGTCATTCCCATGCGACATGAGGTTTCGAATGCGTAAGATCGCACTCGCTTCCACGGCTCTGCTCGGCCTCGGGCTCTTGGCATCGGCACCCGCAGAGGCCCGCGGCTGGGGCTACGGCGGTGGCTACGGTTACGGCCATGGCGGATACGGTTATGGCGGCGGATATCGCGGCGTGGGCTTCCGCGGCGGCTACGGACGCGGTTACGGCTATCGCGGTTATGGCTATCGCCGCGGCATCGGCCCCGGTGCAGCCATCGGCCTCGGGATCGCCGGCCTCGCCGCAGGTGCCATCGTCGCGAACTCATACGGTGGCTACGGTAACGGCTATGGCCGCCCGGTCGGATATTACGGCGGCTACGGCTATGCTCCGGCTTATGGATACGCTCCGGCTTATGGCTACGGATACCCGGCTTACGGCTACGGATACTGAAACATCACTTCTAATGGCGGGTCGCAGGCTTCGCCATAACGTCTAACGACAGAGGCGCCCGACGGACTGTCGGGCGCCTCTTTGCGTATGGGAGCATCCCGCGAGTGTCGACCAGAGCCCGATGCGTTCATCAGGTGCGCCGCCTTCAGGTCGACGAGACCATTTCCCCTGGTGTCGGTTCGGCCCCGGCGGCACCGGGTTCTGGCACGGACGGGGACGCCGGCACGGTGGCGCTGGAGGCGGCGACGAGTGAGTCAATTACGCCGAGCAGCGGGAGCCGCTCCGGGCAGTCCGCCCCGAAGGAGAGGAAAGTCGAGAGTTCGACGCGGGACGGCCTCCCGCCCGAGGGACCGTTCGGCTCATGGAGGACGATCACGTCCGACGGGTTCTTGCCGACGCACAGGAACCCGTTGTCGCCGTTCGATGCGGCGTAGATCAGTTTGCGTGCGATGGTCATAACCTCGACGGCCTCCTCGTTCACAAGGTCAACTAGGGCTGAGGATCAGACATGTCCGACAAGAAGGACCGTACCGACGAGGCACCCAAACCGACCGAGGACCTTGGGCTGCCGACGCCGCCGAGCCCGGGACGCGTCCCGCCTCCCTACTTGCCGCCCCCTCCAAAGGACGACGCCCCGCCCGCGGAACCGCCGACAGACGGCTGGCCGTGAGGTCGGCGTGCGCTTGAGGGGTGTGGCCTTCCCCACGTGATCCCGCTTCCCTCGGAACGGCCGTCTCAGGCCATCAGGCAATGGGTGTTGTCGGCGACCAGTTCCCTGTAGCGGGCGATGATATCGCCCTGGCTTCCCCACGCCATCAGTGTGGTGGCGGCCTCCATCGCGGCGACCACCTTCTCGCCGACCATCGAGACCATCTCGGCCTAGCCTTCGGCGCCGCCCCAGGCGATCCGCATCAGCCGCAACTCGATCACCTTCCGCGCCTCCACTGCAAGCAGGAAGGCGGCATAGAGGGAGTTCAGCATGGGGGCTCCGGTCTGACGATACTCGTGGGCAACGCTTGGCCGTTGTCCCTGTCCCTGCGGACGATGACGCAGGACGCCTACCATTCGAGGGCAGCAACACCCGAGCCCGGCGACGTGGCGGTGTCCTCGGAGATACCCGACCGCTTTGTCGGGACGCGGCCGGCAAGCCGCCAAGCCCCAACCCCTACGTCTTCCTTGACCTGCCCTTGTCGCGCATCTTCGGGGGTCAGACCGTACGGGCTTGGTAGATGCGCTGCTCCCGACCAGAAATGCGAACGCGTAAAATGCCTGCGGGACGCTGGGCCCTGCCGATCCCGCGACGCGCCTCCCGACAGCGCATCGGCTTTCACGCCTATGCGGAAAGCCTGAGGATCACCACGGACGATCCGACGATGTGGGCCAGGGTGACCAGGACCGACCCGGTATGAAGCACGCCGAAGCGCCTGCGATTGCCTACGTCGCTCGCCGTGTTGATGGCCGGCATGAGAACCTGCCGCGCCAGGAGGGCCGTGAAGGCGATGAGCCCTAGGATGAGGGCGGAAGTCCCATCGAGATTGGCCGTCAGCGCCGCGCCGGCGAGGGCGCACCCTATGACGAAGGCGTAGAAGTGCGGGAAGGCGCGCCGCAGGAGCGGGCCTGCGGCTTCGGCAGGCAGGGCGCTGAAGAGGAACGAGGCGAAGCCGAACGAGTACAGGAGCATTCCCCCGAACAGGAGGGCTGTCAGGAGGACGGCCGCTTGGGAGAGCATCGTTCCAGACCTCTTATTCAAGGATCGCCCTTGCGGACGGGATTGGTTTCGCTCGGCTCGACCAGGTCGCGTGTCGGTGGTGGCGCACGAGGGCGTTTCGGGGACGACCCTATGCGTCATCGGTCGTTGGCGACACTCGTTGGCCCCGCGTCATTCGCGCCCCGGCCCGCCTGGGAGCGCCCCGCCGACAGCAGGCGCCCTGGAACGTTGCGTCGCGCGACTCCGAGGGAAACGCGTAACGGGTCACGCCATGCGCTACGCGTTATGGCTTGGCGTTGAGAACCAGCGGCTGGATAGTTGGCCAGCGTCGTATTCGTACGTCTGCCATGCCTGGGCCTCCCGCGGACATCGGGCGGTCGCTTGCGCTATAGGGTATTGTATGCGTCGCTTCCCGCCTGAACGGATCGTCTGCCTGACCGAGGAGACGGTCGAGACCCTGTACCTGCTGGGAGAGCAGGACCGGATCGTCGGCGTGTCCGGCTACGCCGTCCGCCCGCCCCAGGTCCGTCGCGAGAAGCCCCGAGTGTCGGCCTTCACTAGCGCCGACATCCCCAAGATCCTGGCACTCGCGCCGGACTTGGTCCTGGCCTTCTCGGACATGCAGGCTGGCATCGTCGCCGACCTCGCCCGGGTCGGGGTCGCGGTCCACCTCTTCAATCAGCGGGACGTGGCCGGCATTCTCGCCATGATCCGGACGGTGGGCGCCCTCGTGGACGCAAGGGACCGCGCGGAGGCGCTGGCCCGCGGCTACGAGAAACGGCTGTCGACGGTCGCCGAACGGGCACAGGGGCGCCCACGGCCCCGGGTGTATTTCGAGGAGTGGGACGAGCCGCTGATCTCAGGCATCGGGTGGGTATCCGAGCTCGTGCGCATCGCGGGCGGTGATGACGTCTTCCCCGAACTCGCCCGGCAGCCGGCCGCCAAGGACCGCATCGTCACGCCGGAGGCGGTGTTGGCCGCCCGGCCGGAAGTCATCCTGGCATCGTGGTGCGGGAAGAAGGTGGTGGCATCCCGCATCGCGTCGCGGCCCGGCTGGTCGTCCATGCCGGCGGTCGCGGAGGGACGGATCGTCGAGATAAAATCGCCGCTCATCCTCCAGCCTGGGCCAGCTGCACTCACCGATGGGCTCGACGCCATTCTGCGTGCCTTTGCCGCCCCGATAAATCGTCCGGCTGCGCCGATCTCAGTTCACAGTCATGCGTAAGGAATGGGCCATGACATGCTGATGTCATGGCCACCGCGTTCAGGGCCACTCGCCTTCCACGCGGATTTCGCCATCCAAGCGAACATTGGAATCCGCAGGATGGATGGTCCCATACGAGGCACACTGAGACGAGGCCCTGGGCCGCAACAAAGGTCTGCTTCCTCGTTTCTAATGCTGGAAGCCGTCATTCCGCTTCCGGCCAAGTCCCGCCTCGCGGGAATGCGTTTTTGAATGACCGGGTTGGGTGGTTTTGAGCCGTTCCGCTTTCGAGCGTTAGATCAAGGGAAGCGGACTTCTCTGTTCCACTCGTTTCCGACCCCTTGCGCCATCACCTCCATGGCGCGGTCGCAGCGTTTGGCTCAAGCGGCGAAGCTACGGATTGCCGAGATCACCTTGCCCTCGCGGAAGGGCTTGTCGCAGAACACGCCCCGCGCCGGGATTGCGTCGAGGTCCGGCGCCAGGGCGCCCGTCAGGACCAGCTCGATGGGAGGCCACCGGTCCCGGATCATCGCCACCAGCTTCAGCCCGGTGGTCGAGCCGCGCACGTCGAGATCGGCGAACACCACCCGGATATCCGTGCGCTCCTCCAGAGTGCGGACCGCCGCCTGGGCGGTGCGCACCACGACCGCGTCGCACCCCGCCTCCTCGACGAAGTCCCGCATGATCCCTGCCAGGATCGGCTCGTCCTGGAGCACGAGCACGACCGGCCGCACCCCGTCGCCGTCCGCCTCGGTCGTCGTCATGAGCGCTGCACCTCGACCATCGGTGCACGCATCACCGCGATCACCCCGTCCCTGTCGTATGTAACGTCGGCCTCGCCCGTTCCGACGAGGCCCGTGCGGATTAGGCGCGACCCGAAGCCCCGTCGGGTCGGCGCCGTCACGGGTGGGCCGCCGTGCTCGCGCCACCGCAGCACCAATCCCGGCTCCCCCGTCGTGCCGTCGACCCACCACCGCAACTCGACCTGGCCTTCCTCGCCGGACAGGCTGCCGTACTTGGCCGCGTTGGTCGCCAGCTCGTGAAGAAGCAGCGACGCCGACAGAGCGGCACTGGGGCCGAGCGCCACGTCAGGGCCATCGAGCGTGAAGCGGCGGGCCTCGGCCGCGTTGCCGAGCACCTCCCGGCACACGGTCCGAAGGTCCGCCGCCGTCCAGTCCTTGCGCAGCAACAGGTCGTGGGCCGACGCCAGAGCCTGGATGCGCTTCTGGAACGCCTCCACCGGCTCGCGCTCCGGGACGGACCGCAGCGTCTGGTGCGCGATGCTCACGACCATCGCCATCGTGTTCTTGAGGCGGTGGGAGAGTTCGTGGTTCAGCAGGTCCTGCCGCTCCTCGGCACGCCGCCGCTCGACGGCCTGGCGGGTCAGCTCGGCGATCTGGCGGACGAACGCGACCTCCGGTTCGCCCCAGGCCCGGGGGCGGTCATCGTTCACGTAAAGCACCGCCATCGTCCTGCCCTTCTCGACGATGGGTACGTTGACGAGCGTGCGGGCGGAGACGGCCTCCAGGGCCGTGGCTGAGGCGGCGGTGCGCGGGTCCTCGCGCACGTCCGGGATGACGACCGTTCGTCCTTGCCGGAGGTCCTCGGCGTAGAGGCCGTAATCGTCCATGCGGTAGCGGCCGGCCAGCGTCGGGAATCCGGCAGCGGTCCAGTCCTCCTCCACGACGAAGCTCTCGCCATCCGAGCCGACGGTGCCGTAGCCCACCCGGCCAACGCCGAGCACGCGACCGAGTATGGCGGCGGCCGCCATCGCCAACGCGTCGGTGCCGATGTCGGCCCGCAGCCTTTCCCCGAGCTCCAGGAGGCCGCTACGCCGGGCATCGGCCTCCACCCGCTCCGTCACCTCCAGGAAGATCACGCCGAAGCGCTCGCTCCCGAGCGGGAAGGCCCGGCCCTCGTACCACCGCGCCAGGGTGCCGACCTGTCGGATGAACGTCACCGGCTCTCCGGTCTCGACCACGTCGGCGAACTCGTTGACCCAAGCATCCTCGATACCCGGAAACACCTCGCGGATCGTGCGTCCGACGACGCTGTCCGTCGCGATGCCGACGAGCCGGCCCCAGGCGGAGTTGACGTCGACGTAGCGCCAATCCGTGATGCGCCCGGTCGGATCGCGCACGACCTCGCCGACGATGAACCCCTCGCTCAAGCGCTCGAACAGTTCGCGCCAGTGGGCCTCGCTCGCCGCGAGGCGCTCCTCGAACGACTTCTGCTCGCTGATGTCGCGCGAGACGGACAGGATCCGCTCCGGCCGCCCGTCAGGGCCGAAGATCGGCGTCACCTGGACGTCCCACCATTTGGCGTTGCCGAGGAAGGTGTCCGCGCCCCCCTGGAAGTGGCCGATCCCCCCGTCCCGTGCCGCGGCCAAGGCCGCCAGGGCATCGGCGTTCCCCTGGCCCTGCCAGAAGCTCGGCCATGGGCAACCCTTGATCTGATTGAAGTCGCTGACCTCCATCACCTGCATGCCGCCCTCGCTCATGAAGGTCAGGCCGCCGTCGAGGTCGAGCACCTTTATGCAGTCGGCGGACGACGCCAGGACGCTGCGCATGAACTCGGCGTCGGCCTGTTCCTTGGTGGCAAGGTTGCGCTCCTGCGTGCGGTCGCTGAACGCCTTGACGAAACCCCGGTGTGTCCCGTCGAGCCCCCGCAGCGAGGTCATGTCGCCGACCGCGTAGAACCGGCCGCCGTCCTTGCGCAGATGCCAGCGCATGTCCTCGGCATGGCCGTCGCGGAGGACGCCGTCCATCTCCTTACGCATCTGACCGGTCGTTCGATCCTCGGGCGTGAAGATCCGCTCGATGGGCTGCCCGCGCATCTCCTCGGCCGACCAGCCCAGGATGCGCGTGGCACCGACGTTCCAGTCGGTCACCGTGCCAGCGGTGTCGGTGACGATGATCGCCATCTCGCTGGCGCTGTCGAAGATGGCGCGTTGGCGTGCCTCGCTCTCGGCTAGGCGCTCGCGGTTCCGGTGCGCCTCGGTGACGTCGATCTGGCTGCCGAAGCGATAGCGCAGCCGTCCCTCGCCATCGAAGACGGGGCCGACGAACAAGGCGTTGACGAAGGGCGTGCCGTCGCGACGGTGGTTGGTGATCTCGACGGTGAGGTCGCGGTTTTCCCGGAGGGCGGTGCGGATGGCGTCGACGCGGTCGGGCTCGGTGTCCGGTCCCTGGAGAAAGCGGCAGTTTCGGCCGACGACCTCCTCGATGCCGTAGCCCGTGAGGTCGAGGAAAGCCCGGTTGGTGAAGACGATGGGGTCGTCGTCCTGGTTGGGATCGGTCAGGATCATCGGCAGGCCGGTCTTGTCGACCGCGGAGAACAACACCTCGGTGTCGGTCGATGCCGGGCGTGGGTGCGGGTCGGTTGGGCTCGGGCCGTGATCCGGTCGGTCGGCCAACTTCGCCCTCAGGCGGCGGACCTCTGCCTCAAGCTCCTCGCGCGAGAGGCATCGCAAATCGTCAATCATCGAGAAGTTCGCCTGCCCCGCGGCAATCGGCATCGTCCATGAACGAGGCTGATAGCGAAGCATCGACGCCTCGTCACTGCGGCGTTCCGGTCAACGCCTTGGAGGAGTTCGTCATTCAAGATTGTCCGGCGAAAGCGCAGGAGGGGATCCACCACCCTGTCGGCCTATCGTCAGGCTCGCGACTGCAGGCTCTCCATCGGCACGCTCACCACGCAATTGACGCCCTCGACCCGGTAGTCGATGGCGACCCGCCCGCCGCCCATCCCGCGCTCGATCAGGCGCGATCCGAAGCCCTTGCGGTCCGGCGGTGCGACCGGGGGCCCGTCCCGCTCCCGCCAGTCCAGCCGGAACTCGCCATCCTCCCCGTCCCCGGTCACGCTCCAGTCGAGGTCGACACGGCCGGCCGCAGTGGAGAGGGCCCCGTACTTGGTCGCGTTGGTCGCGAGCTCGTGCAGCACCAGCCCGAGCATCAGCGCCGCGCTCGGCCCGATGAACAGGTTCGGCCCGGAGACGTGGAACCGACCGGCCTTGTCCTCGTGCAGCGCCAGCGTTCCCCGCACGAGGTCGAGGACGTTGGCGGTCTCGGAATGCCCGAGCAGCAGGACGTCGTGAGCCTTGCCGAGCACGACCAGGCGGGCCGCCAGCGCTTCCTGCGCCGCCGGCAAGCTCGCTGCGTTGCGCAGGGTCTGCGTCGCGATGGACTGCACCATGGCCAGGGTGTTCTTGAGCCGGTGGCTGAGCTCGCGGTTGAGGATGTCCTGCGACGCTTCGGCGGCCTTGCGGTCGTCGATGTCGCTGACCGCGCAAACCGCCCCGACCGTCGAGCCCCGCTCGTCCTCGACGGCCTCGCCGGTGATCATGATCCAGCGCCGCGCGCCGCCCGGCTTCTGGTAGAGGACCTCCAGGGCCGCACGCTTGCACTCGCCCCCGGTGATGCGCGCAAGGGGATACTCGTGCCCCTCGACCCGCCGACCGTCCTCGTGGAAGGCCACGAACGCGCCGTAGGCGTCGCTCGACGGGGCGTAGAGCGTGTCGTGGCCGAGGATCTCCGCCAGGCGCTGGTTGCCCATCAGGATGCGGCCCGAGGGCGCCTCGGCGAGCAGGATGCCGACCGGCACGGTCTCCATGATCGACTTCAGCCGCGCCTCGCCCGCGGCGCGGGCCGCGTCGGCCAGCTTGCGGGCGGTGATGTCGACGGCGACGCCGGGATAGCGCAGCGGCCTGCCGTCGTCGCCGAGGAAGCACCGTCCCCGGGCGTGCACCCAGGTCAGCGTGCCGTCACCGCGGAGCAGGCGGTACTCCTCGCTGAACTCGCCCCCGGTATCGAGGGCGTTCCGGATGCGCTCGCCGACCCAGCCCCGGTCGTCCGGGTGGATGCCGTCGACGAAGGCGGCGAGCGGTGCGCCCCGGACGGCGTCCTTCGGATCGACGCCGTACATGCGGGCGAACTGCTCCCCGGCGTAGAGCCGGTCGGCCGGGATGTCCCAGTCCCACCACCCGAGGCTGCCGGACGCCGCGAAGGCGAAGGCCAGCCGCTCCTGCGACGTCCGCAGCGCGTCGCGGGTCGTCCGCATCTCCGCGTTGAGCCGCCGTTCGCGCATCACGGTCATCACCTGCCGGGCCAGCCGTCGCAGGGCGTCCGCCTGCCTCTCGGTCAGGCCCCCGGGCCGGGGCTCGTGGTCGATGACGCACAGGCTGCCGAGCACCTGCCCGTCCGCCTCCGGCAGCGGTGCCCCGGCATAGAAGCGGATGAACGGCTCCCCGGTCACCAGCGGGTTGTCCCGGGTCCGCGGATCGACGGTCAGGTCCGGGATGGTCAGAAGGTCCGGAGCGGCCAGGGTGTATGCGCAGACCGAGGCGTCGAGGGCCGTCTGGCAGAGCGGGAAACCAGCCTGCGCCTTGAACCATTGCCGGTCTTCCGCGACGAAGCTGACGAGCGCGACGGGCGTGTCGCAAACCAATGCGGCCAGATGCGCGATGTCGTCGAATTCCGCCTCCGGCGGGGTATCCAGGATGCCGGTCGCCGCCAGCGCTTCGAGGCGGACCGGATCGCGCACCAGGGACGGTAGGGTAGGCTCTGGCATGTTCTCGGGCGAGTGTCGGAATCGTAGATTAGACGAGTTGCGCGCAACCGTCTTGTGGTCTGAGTTTCAATCCCGGTCCAATCATGGATGAATTCGGGGTCGGGCTTCGGAGAGTACGAACGGTCGTGTCGTCAGGGACGTTTCGACCTCGCCTCCTGGATGGCGCGACGGAGGATGCGCGACAGGTCCGCCACCGAGTACGGCTTGCGCAAAAGGTCGAAGCCGTGGGTACCCTCGGCCGCCAGCACGTCGCTGTAGCCTGAGGTCAGGACGACCGGAATGTCCGGTCGTCTCCGTCGGATCTCGCCCGCGAGCTCGACGCCGTTCATGCCCGGCATCATCACGTCCGAGAACACCACCTCGAACCGGAACGGGATGCGCTCGATCTCGGCCAGGGCCTTTTCCGCGTCGGTCGCCCAGACCGTCGAGAAGCCCAGTTCGCCCAGCGCTTGCTGGGCGAAGGCCCCGACATCGAGGTTGTCCTCGACGACAAGGACGCAGGTGCCATGGCCTTCCGCCAACGCGTCCGGCTCCGCGTCGGGCACCGAGGCGGCGGCTGGGGCGACACGGGGAAGGTAAAGGGTGAAGGTCGTTCCGGCGCCCTCCCGACTCTCGACCGTGATCTCGCCGCCGGATTGCTTGGCGAACCCGAACACCTGGGACAGGCCGAGCCCGGTGCCCTGGCCGACGACCTTCGTGGTGAAGAACGGCTCGAAGATGCGCTCCAGGTTCTCCGGGGCGATGCCCGATCCCGTGTCGGTGATCGAGACGGCGATATAGTCCCCGCGTTGGGGCGGGTGCGCCCGGACCGCGGGGATGCGGCCGACGCGACGGAGGCCGATGCGCAGGCGGCCCTCGCCGTCCATCGCGTCCCGCGCGTTCACGACCAGGTTCACCAGCGCGGTGTCGAACTGACTGGGGTCGGCGTTGACGTAGAGATCCTGCGTCTCCCGGTCGGGCAGGTCGAGCTCGACGTGGATGCGCGAGCCGGTGAGCGTGCCCACCATGTCGGAGACCGCCGCCACGGCGCGGTTGACCGCGAAGGTCTCCGGACGGAGCGCCTGCCGGCGGGCGAACGCGAGGAGTTGCCCGGTGAGCTTGGCCGCCCTGTCGACCGTCTCGGAGATGGCACCGACGTAGCGGACCCGGCGCTCCTCGGCGAGGTTGGGCCGCTTGAGCAGGTCCGTCGACGACTTGATGACCGTCAGCAGGTTGTTGAAGTCGTGGGCCACGCCCCCGGTCAACTGGCCGACCGCCTCCAGCTTCTGGGACTGGCGAAGCTGTTCCTCCAGCGCGCGGCGCTCGGTGATGTCGCGGCCGGCGGCATAGTAGTGGTCGCCCCTCGGGATGGCGTTCCAGGAGAGCCAGCGATGGCCGCCGTCCTTGGTCAGGACGCGCAAATCGATGTCGTCCAGGGGATGTCCGACGCGGATCCTCTCGAATGCGGCGGCGGCCTGCTCGTAGTCGTCCGGGTGCACGAACGCGTCGAAACGGGTGCCCACGACCTCGGCGACGTCCCACCCCAGCGTCTCGGTCCAGGCCGCGTTCGCCTTGCGGAAGACTCCGTCGAACCCGCAGATCACGAAGAGGTCGCGGCTCGCCCGCCAGACCATGTCGCGCTCGTCGGCCCGTTCCTGGGCGGTGGCCTCCAGATGGTTTTCGAGGCGTCGCCGGTCGGTGATGTCGTTAAACAGGATGGCGACGCGGTGCTGCTCGGGCTCGCCCACCCGCAGGGCGTGCACGTCGAACCAGCGGCCCATCGCGACGGCGCCGCTCTCGAACCGCACCGGTCGTCCCGTACGTGCGACCTCGCCGCAGGTTTCGAACCAGTGGCGTTCATGGGCCGGCGCAAGCTCGGTCATCCAGCGCCCGACGGCGTCGTGCAGGCCCGTCTGCGCCGCGAAGGCCGGGTTCACCTCGACGAAGCGGTAGTCGACCGCCCGGTCCTCGGCGTCGAAGCGCATCTCGACGACGCAGAAGCCGCTGTCGACGGCATCGAACAGGGCCCGGTAGCGGGCCTCACTCTCGGCGAGCACGCCCTCGGTGGTGCGGAACCGGGTGACGTCCAGCTGGCTGGCGAAGAAGTAGCGGAGCCGTCCCTCCGGATCGAAGACGGGGCTGACGTAGAGCTCGTTGCGGAAGGGCGTGCCGTCGCGGTGGTAGTTCAGGATCTCGACGACGACGTCCCGCCGGGCCGCGATGGCGTCCCGGACCTTGGCGATGTCGGCAGGGTCTGTGCCGGGCCCCTGCAGGAAACGGCAGTTCCTCCCGATCAGCTCGTCGGCGTCGTACCCGCACAGGTTCTGGAAGGCCCGATTGGCGAAGACGATGGGGTTGTCGGGTAGGTTGGGGTCGGTGATGATCTGCGGCATGCGGGTCTTCTCCGCCGCCGTGAACAGCAGGTCGGTGGAGGCCGCGGAGGTCCGCTGGCCCTGGCCCGGCCGGCGCAGGCCGTCGCCGAGTTGGGCCTCAAGCCGGGCCACGCGGTCTTCGAGCTCGCGCTCGCGCCGGCGCAGCCTCTCGTTCTCTTCGTCCATGGCCCCCTCTGGCGGGCGTGAGTAGCTTCGCGACCGGCGCGGGACAACCACGCGGCGGACAACGCGTCGACACGGCGCAGGTCCGCCCGGGGGCATGGAAATTTCGGCCCGCGCGACGGAGTCATCTACGCACGGGACATCGGGGATCGCCGCGCGTTGTCGTCCGCTTCCGCTCCCGGGAGCCGAATGCGGGGGACATCATGCAATCCGATACACCCAGGCCAGAGGACGACCCGTTGCCGCCCATCGGCGACCCGCCGCCGGACCCGGCACCGCCGGAAGGCGATCCGCCGGGCGAGCCTCCGGCCCCCCAGCCTCCCGGGCCGATCAACGGGCGCTAGGGGAACCCGTCGGCGTCAGGGACCCGCGTCCCTCACCGGGCGCAGGTGCACGACGTTCCCGGCCTCCGGTGGCGCCGCGACACCCTTCAGGACCTCGGCGACCTTACGGGCGAGCTGCTCGCGCTTGAACGGCTTGCCCACGAGGTGCACGCCGTCGTCGAGCCGACCGTGGTGTACGATGCTGTTCTCCGTGTAGCCGGACATGAACAGCACCCGCACCTCAGGGCGCAGCGCCTGCACCCGTTCCGCGAGTTCGCGCCCGCGGACCTTTCCCGGCAGGACCACGTCCGTGAGCAGCAGGTCGACCGAGGCGAGGTTGGTCCCGAACACCCGGAGCGCATCCTCGCCGTCGACGGCTTCCAGCACCCGGTAGCCGAGGTCGGAGAGGATCGCGCAGGCGATCTCGCGCACCCCCGCCTCGTCTTCGACGACCAGCACCGTGGCCGAGCCGCGCGGCAACTCGACGGGCGTGCCCGTGACCGGCGCGGCGGCCACGGCACCGACCGCCCGGGGCAGGTAGATCTTCACGGTCGTGCCCTCGCCTGGCTCCGAGTAGATCTTCACGTGTCCGCCCGACTGCTTGACGAAGCCGAACACCATGGCGAGGCCGAGCCCGGTGCCCTTGCCGTCGGGCTTGGTCGTGAAGAACGGCTCGAACACGCGCCTGACGATGTCCGGGGTCATGCCGTGGCCGGTGTCCGAGACCGCCACCATGGCGTAGTCGCCCGGCGTGATCTCGGCGTTGTTCCGGGCGTAGGCCTCGTCGAGGACCTTGTTGCCGAGCTCGATGGTCAGCCGGCCGCCGCCCGGCATCGCGTCGCGGGCGTTCAGCGCGAGGTTGAGGACGGCGCTCTCCAACTGGGCCGGGTCGGCCATGGCAGGCCACAGGCCGGCGGTCTCGACGTAGCGGACCTCGATGTGCTCGCCGAGCGTGCGCCGCAGGAGCGGGATCAGGTCCGGCATCGTCGCGGCGAGGTCGACGGGCGCCGGGGCGAGCGGTTGCTTGCGCGCGAAGGCGAGGAGTTGGCCGGTCAGGGTCGCTCCTCGCTGGGCCGCCCACGCCGCGCGCTCGATCCGCTGCTGCAGCCTGGCGTCGCCGTCGAGCTTGGCCCGGACGAACTCCAGGTTCCCGAGGATGACCTGCAACAGGTTGTTGAAATCGTGCGCGATGCCGCCGGTCAGTTGCCCGACCGCCTGCATCTTCTGGGCCTCGCGCAGCACGGCCTCGGCCTGGGCGCGCTTGGTCATGTCCGAGATGGTCAGGACGAAGCCGCCGTCCGGCATCGGCGTCCGGCGGATCTCCAGGTGGTGCCCGTCCGCGCGCTCGCGCTCGTACGTGACCGCCTCACGTGGATTCCGGCTGCCGTGGCGGACCTGGTCCTCGCTCTCCAGCGCGGGGCGACCGGGCTCGCCGGTGTGCTCGGCGAAGGCGCCGTAAGCGATGCCGGGGCGGAGCATGGCCTTCGGCAGGTCGAGCAGCACCTGGAAGCACTCGTTCCAGTTCGCGAGCCTGCGGTCGGGCCCGAACACCGCGACGCCCTGGCTGAGGCTGTCGATGGTGGTGCGCAGGCGCATGGCCAGCGCCCGCTGCTCGGCCTCGGTCGCGTAGGAGCGCGACCACGCCTGGTTCAGGAGGCGGGCTGCCCAGAGCATGGTGAGGACCGCCAGCGCCGATCCGGCGATGACCATCCAGCGCACCCAGGCCGCCCGACCGTCGTTCTGCGCGAGGCGTTCGTCGAGCAAACGCTGCTCCTCGGCCAGCATGCCGTCGAGCATGGCCTCGGCTTCGCGCATGTGGTTACGGCCGGCATCGCCGTTGACGATGCGCAGGGCGTTCTCAAGCCCGCCGTCGCGGCGCGCCTGCACGGTCTGGGCGAGCTCCTCCAGCTTGTGCTGGATGGCCGGTGCCAGGGCGCGGATGCGCTCCTGCTGCGCGGGGTTGTCGGCGGTCAGCTTCTGCAACTCGCCCTGGAGCAGGCCGAGCCGGTCGCGGGCGGCGTCGTAGGGCGCGAGGTACTCGTCGCGGCCGGTGAGGACGTAGCCGCGCTGGCCACGCTCGGCGTCGCGCAGGGCGATGGCGAGGTCCTTGGTGGTGCTGAGGACCCGGTAGCTGTGCTGCGACCACTCCCGGGCCTCGCGCGAGGCGTTGAGGCGCTCCCAGGTCACCGCGCCGACCAGGGCGACGATGGCCATGAGGACACCGAGCACGAGAAGGTTGGCGCGCCTGACGAGGTACTGGGTCATGGTGTCCGTGATTGCGCCGGCCGCCCGCGGCCAGCCTTCGTACGCAAGCGCCGTGCGACCTTGGCCTTGAGCTCGAGACGCGGGCATCGCCTGCCTGCGGGTCCGTGACCACCGCCTAGGTCGCGATTGCGGGAATTTGCGGGCGGGCCGACGGGGGGAGCGCACTTCAATGTGATGGAGACGGCCCCGGCCTGCGTCATCATCCGCAATAACCGCGGGGCCGTCCCCGCGTTGTCAGGTACGACCGACCGACCGGAGCCGTTATGCTGAACCCCTTCTATGCCGCGTTCCTCCTCGCCGTGGAGGCGCAGAAGGTCATTGAGTTGCGGCTGGTGCGGATCGCCTGGGGCGGCGCCGAGGGCCAGGCCGAGATGGTCTCGATGGTCGGCGAGAAGGTCGTGGCCGCGATGGAGGCCGCCAACACCCTGATGGCGGGCGGCAGCCAGGGCGACGTCATCGCGCGCTACCGGGAGCTCGTCGCTGACAACACCCACCGCCTGATGACCTGAGCCGACTTCGGAGACGACGGGGCGTAGGCTGTCATAAGCCGGCATTGCGGGCGTACCTGCCCTGATTGCGCGACTTGACGAAGCAATTTTCGAGACGCGCACACGTATCTTCCGTCCTTCCGAGGCCTTGTCCGCTTACGGGAGGCGCTCAGCCGCTCATGAACGACTGCGTTGGGTCGAGGCCGTGTCAAAACGCATTGATCGTGGTCGCCAGCGCTGGTCGGCAGGATGATGACGGCGGCGCGGTCGACCGCTTCAGGCTCGAATGGCCTGGATGAGCCAGGTTGCGCCGAACAGGCGGATCATCCGCTTCATGTTGTAGGCGAGGATCGCGAGGCTCATCTCGGTTCGCACGCCTTTCAGGCCCTTCGTCAGGAAGGGCGTGCTGCCCATCCAGGCTTTCAGCGTTCCGAAGACATGCTCGACCGTGGCGCGCCGTACCGCCATGGCGTCGGGCATGGCGTCGAGCCGCCTCTGCATGGCTTCCAGCACCGCCTCGTGCTTCCAGCGCTTGAAGCGCTTGAACTTCTCGGTCGTGCAGCGCGCCCGCATCGCGCAGGCATGACAGGCGTCCAGGTTGCGATAATGATCGATGTCACCGTGTCGATCGGAGCGGGCGTTAGATTTCGTCAGCACAGCGCCGGCGGGACAGACGTAGTGATCGGCTGCCGCGTCGTAGACGAAGTCGGCGCGCACGAAGAGCCCCTTCTTGGCTCGACCCGACGTGTCGGCCCGCGGCATGGCCGGCAGGATGCCCGTGCCTTCGCAGGCCAGAACCTCGTCGCTACTATAGTAGCCGCGATCGGCCAGGATCGTGACCTCCTCCGCGCCGATGGCCTGCTTGGCCCGACCGCCCATTGGCAGGAGCTGGGTTCGGTCATGGCCCTCGTTGACGACCTCATGGGCGACGACGAGATGATGCTCGGGATCGACCGCAATCTGGACGTTGTAGCCGACGATGCCGGTGCCGCGCCCGCTCGTCGCCATGGAGCGCGCGTCCGGGTCGGTCAGCGAGACCTGTCCGTCGTCTGCGGCCTCTACCTGCTCCTGCATCTCGCGCAGGAAGGCCATCTGGCGGCGTAGGGCGGCGATCTTCTCGCCGATCCGCTGCGTCCGTGCCTCGGGCACGTCGTTACCCTCCCGATCCGCCCGGTCAAGCGCCACGAGGTAGCGGGCGATGCTGGCATCCACCTGTTCCAGGCGCTTGGCGACCTTGGCCACGGTGTAGTTGCGGTCCCGGTTGTTGACCGCCTTGAACTTCGATCCGTCCACGGCGACGGTCGCCCCGGCGAAGAGCTGCAGATCCCGGCATAGCACCACGAACTGCCGGCAGGCCGCCTGGATCGCAGGCCCGTTGTCGCGCCTGAAGTTGGCGATCGTCTTGTGATCGGGAGCCAAGCGGCCGGTCAGCCACATCACCTCGATGTTGCGCTGGGCCTCCCGCTCGAGCCGCCGGCTCGACGGCACCCGGTTGAGATAGCCGTAGAGGTAGAGCTTCAGAAGCGTGGCCGGATCATACGCAGGCCGCCCCGTCGCTGCGGGCTCGAAGCGCGTGAAGCCGAGGGCGCCCAGATCGAGTTCGTCGATGAAGACCTCGACCACGCGAACCGGATTGTCCGCGGTGACATAGTCGTCCAGCGAACTGGGCAGCAACCAGGACTGCCGACGGTCCTGCCCTTCGACGAACCGACCCATGCTGGCCTCCGCAGATCAGGCCAAAAGTCTATCTCAGACCGGCCTTTTGACACATGGGGTAATCGCGGGAGCGTTCCCCTCAGAGCCGGATTGAGCCGGCTTTAAATGGAAGAGGTGGTTGTTCCCCGGCAGGATGAAGTTGCGGGCTCACGACTGGACGCCGGGCCCATACATCGAGCGGAGAACAACCATGGGCGAGTATATCGGCCTCGACGTGTCCTTGAAAGACACCGCGATCTGTGTGCGGCGGGACGGCAAGCGGGTTTGGCGGGGTAAGTGTGCCTCCGATCCCGCTGTCATTGCTGGGGTTCTGCGCAAACACGCGCCTGATGCCCAACGGATCGTGTTCGAGACGGGGCCCTTGTCGATCTGGTTCTTCCATGCCCTCACGGCCGAGGGTCTCCCGGCGATCTGTATCGACGCTCGCCACGCCAAGGCCGCCCTCGACATGGCGGCCAACAAGACCGACGCCAACGACGCCGAGGGACTGGCTCATCTGGCCGAGGTCGGTTTCTTCCGCGAGGTGCGCGTGAAGGGGTACGACAGCATGCTCGTGCGGACACTCGTCGCCGGACGTAACAAGCTCGTGCGGATGGCGACCGAACTCTCCAATCAGATCCGCGGCCTGATGAAGACGTTCGGCTTGATCGTGCCGGGCGCGAAGGGCGGATCGTTCGAGGCGGAGGTTCGACGGCTCCTCTCGGACGAGGACGGTCTGGCTCGCGTCATCCTTCCGCTGCTGGAGGCCTGGGGTGCGGTTCGCCGGCGGGCGGCCGAACTCGGACGCCAGCTCCTCGCGGGCGCTCGGCGTAGCCAAGCCTGTCAGCGTCTCATGGCGATCCCAGGGATCGGGGCGATCACGGCGACCGCCTTCGTGACCGCGATCGAAGATCCTGCGAACTTCAGGTCGTCGCGCTCCGTCGCCGCCTGGTTCGGGCTGACCACGCGACGCTATCAGTCGGGCGAGGTCGACTATGACGGCCACATCTCCAGACGAGGAGACGCGCACATGCGGGGGCTCCTCTACGAGGCCGCGACCGTTTTGCTGACGCGAAGCCGGGTGGACAGCGACCTGCGTGCATGGGGGCTGAAGCTGCGCGAGCGGCTGGGCTTCAAGCGCGCCGCCGTGGCCGTCGCACGCAAGCTGGCTGTCATCATGCATGCCATGTTGCGGTCCGGCCAACCCTACCTGGCGAAGGCTGCCATGGCCTGATCTCAGAACACCCGAGCTTGCCGCGCGTCAAAGCGCGTCGAGGCGTCCCTGCCGGAACGGGGGCGAACCATTCCGCCGAGGCTGTTGCACCCTGAGATCCTCACCGGCCCATCGAGTGCGCTTCACACATCGGAAGGTTCATCCTGCGAAGCCCCATCATGCGGCGGCTCATGCCGACCGCGAAGACGACCGTGCTCCCGGCAAACGACAGCCCGACGACCCGAAAAGGACTTGCTTTATGCCAAGCGATTAGACGACAGCCTCGGTCGATAGCAGGCCGTCCGCTTTTCCAGCCAGCCTT
>NZ_FOQW01000039.1:0-14290 GCF_900113845.1 Methylobacterium brachiatum
CTGCAGGTCCAGGGATGCCGCCCGGTCCAGGGGCTCCCGGCCGATCGCGCCGAGCCAGAGCGTGTCCTCCACGGGCGGACGCGCCGGGCGCAGGCCGCAGACGCGCAGCAGCGCGTCCAGCGTCGAGCGTCCCGGGCCCGGATCGCGCAGCTCCCGCCAGCCGCTTGTGGCGAAGTGCAGATAGGGTGCGGCCTCCCGCACGTCCGGGTAGGTCGCCCGGTACCAGGCCTCGTCCACGGCCGGGACGTTCAGCCTGTCCGTCCCTGAGAACGGCTGTTTGCCCATCAGCAGCGTCTCGGCGACGGTGCGGAAGAACGGGTCGCCGATCACCGCCCGGCTGTCGGCGCGCGCCTGCACGAAGCCGGCCGGGTCGAAATCCTGGCGCGGGCTGCGCATCGCCCGCCAGCCGCCGCTCACGTAGCTGCGCAGCAGCTCGGCGTCGGACGCGTCGGAAAGCTCCTGGGCCTCCCCCTCGTCCAACCCTTGCCGGTAATAGGCGGCGTCGAAATAGGGACCGATCGTCTCGGCCTGAAGCGCGACGAGATCCGCCGGCTCGGGCCGGGCCGGGCCGCCGTGCAGGACGTAGTGCACCAGCGGGTTCTGGGTCGCGTAGGAGATGCCTCGGGTCAGGCAATAGGCCAGGGTGTCGAAGTGCGGCGACGGCTCGCGGCCCTCGCGCCAGCCGGAGGCCATGTAATGGGCCGCCGGGTCGACGCCGGCCGCCCGCAGGTCGGGGTTGTTGGCGAGATAGAACGGGCCGTCGACGAGGCGGCGGGCCAGGCGCTCGGCCTGTTTCGTGTCGGGCCGGGGCAGGGCACCGCCCTTGGCGCGCTGCGCCGTCACCCAGTGCAGGAACGGGTTGATGCCGGTCCGGGCCAGATACGGCCGCGCGGCGAGGTAGTCGGCGGTGCAGAAGTCCGGTCGCGGATCCCGGCCCTCGCGCCAGCCGGCCACGAGGTAGTCGCGCACCGGATCGACCGTGATGCCGTACCAACTCGCGTAGAAGCCGGCATCGACATATGGCTCCAGAGCCGCGACCTGCTCCGCCGCCGACGCGATATCGTTGGCCGGCGGAAGGCCGCCGCTCGCCGCGAGCCGGACCAGCGGGTTGCGGCTCGAACGCGCTCCGGCGGAAGCAGCCCAGCTGTGATACAGGCCGTAGAGGGTCTTCAATGCACCGCTCTCACGCCGCCGCACGGAGCGCTCGATCCGGGATGCGGATCCCACCGGCGGCTGTGTCGAGGCCTGTAGCTCGGATGAGCATGTCTTCGCGGGGGCTGTGTCGAGGCGGGTCATCGGGCCCAGCGAGCGGCTCGCCGGCGGACCTCGCCTATCGGAACACGCGCCCAGGGTAAATATGAGGTTTCGGGCTCGCCGCCCTGCCCTGCAATCCGACGGTCAGATCAGGTCCGACCGCCAGGTGACGTCCTCGCGCACGATCCGCGCCGGATTGCCGGCGGCCACGCAATGAGCCGGCACGTGTCCGGTGACGACTGCGTGCGCCCCGATGATCGCGTTGTCGCCGATGGTCGAACCCTTGAGGAGCGTCGCCTGGTTGGCGATCCAGACATGATTGCCGACGCGGACGGGTTTTGCCGGGTTCAGCCGCTCGCCCCCGCTCCGGCTGATGATCGAGTGGAAATCGCTCGTGGTCATCCAGACGCCGGACGCGATCGAGCAATCGGTCCCGATCTCGATCGCCTTCGCCTCGACCGGGTTCAGATGGACCAGTCCGGTGAAGCCGGTTCGGTCGCCGATGCGAAGCATCGAGCCCGGGCCGATATAGATGTTGGCCATGCCGAGCCGGACATCCTCACCGATATCGAATTTGCAGTTCGACTCGATGACGATATGCATGTCCTTGTCCGAGACGCAGCCGCGCCCGATACGGATATAATTGTTGTCGCCGTTGATATATATTTTTCCGGCTTGGGCATGCTGGTCGCGGGAGTCGATGTCGATGACATTGTTGTCTCCCTTGTCGACGATATTCAGTGGCATGGGGGGCTCTGCGAAATCAGCGTCATGTCTGCCCATCGACGGCTCGGGCGGCATCGGCGATCCGCGCGATGCGCCCCGAAGTCACGAGGGCGAATTCGGTCTGGGTTGGACGGTCTCGGCCGGGCGGGATCGCGCATCATTGACATTCGGTAGTTCCGCCGGCGCCGGCCGAGTCCAGCGGAAACGTTTCCGATGTCTCTAGGCCAGACGACCGGTTTCTCACAACTCGGCGCACTGTTGACGCTCGGAAGGTCCTATGACCTATGGCCGCCAACGGACGCGCTTATGCGGTGAGGCCAGCCGATGGCTGAAGACAATACCCTGACGAAGGCCCTGGTGGACGTGCGGGCGCGGAAGGCCGCGCTCCAGAGCGACTATGACCGGATCGCGGCGGAGCTCGCGAAGCTGCGCGCGGCCGAGGCTGCGCTGACGGCGATCGTCGAGGGCGTCCCGCTGAAGGATGCTGCAATCCTCCACACCTCCGAGGCGTCGGGGGCGTCCAGCGAGGATCGGACCTCGTCGGGGCGCAGCGGTCGCCGCGGGGCCCGTGGTCCCCGGGCGAACTCCGCCAAGGGGCGGCTGAAGGCGTTGCTGGGCAGCGCAGGTCCGCAAGGCCTGTCGCATGCCGAGATCGCCGAACGGCTGCCGGATGTCGCCCCGAACACCCTCAACACCTACCTGAGCATGATGGTGACGGGGGGCGAGGCGCTCCGGAAGGGCGATTTCTTCACGGCCGCCGAGGGATCACAGGACGAGTCCGACGAGGCCGATCACGACGAGGCCGACCAGGACGACGAAGCGTCCGAGGGCGAGGATTCCGATCACGAGGCCGCTCCGGCTCAGTGAGCGGGGCGCGGGCTTCGACCCGCAGGCGATGTCGCGTGGTGATCGATGTCGGGCCGACGCCACTGGCCTCCGTGCGGGGTCGTGATCGCCGCCACTGCTCGCGACCAAGCCGCCGGCCTGCTACCATCATCCCGCTGCTCCCATCGAGGCAGCGTCATCAAGGGCAGTGCGCCATGCGGTCGATCCTCTTGCTCTGCTCCCTGCTGCTCCCGCCTTGTCAGCCTGCCGGTGTGCCTGCGTCAGGGGTGTGATGCGGCCGATCTGCCAGCAGACCGATATGGTCGAGCCGATCTGCACGGGGCTGTGCACGGATTCCGTCCGCCCCGAGACCGTCGTCAAGCCGCTCTTCGGCGGGCAGCAGGCCTTCAATCCGGTCGAGCCTTTCGACCCCGCACCCCTCGGTCTGGTCCAGAGGGATTTGAACCTGAGCACCGACACGCGCGGCAATCCGCTCGGCACCGCCGGTGTCCAGGGCGGCAGCGACGCGTTCTCCAGCTCCGCCGGGGGCGCAGCCTCGCGCTGACAGGGGCCGGGTTCGAGTCGCCCCGGCCGGCAGCCGGATTGTGCTGAGCTTCGTCGGATCTGCGTTTTCAGCCGGTCTCAGGCCGGCGCCGACAGGCGCCGGATGATCGGCAGCATCAAGGCGCCGGGCGGCGCGGCCGGCACGGGAAAGATCGTGGCGGTCTGATCGGTCTTCACCCGCGGCAGCCGCTCGATGACCGTCCGCAGGTTCGGGATCGTCCGGGCCAGGGTTGCCGCCAGGGTCTCGCCGGCCGTCTTCGCCATCGCGTATTCCAGGGTGTCGCGCGGCGCCTCGTCGATGGCGGTGGTCGAGGGATAGAAGGCTGCCAGCCCGTCCCGCCGTTCGAGGCAGAACAGGCTCAGTTCGTAGAACGCGTAATTGTAGACCCGCATCATCTCTTCGAAACAGGTCGGCTCGAACGGTGCCCGCTTCTGGCGGAAAATGCGCGGCGTCGCGAAGTGATAGAGCTGGGATGGCCGCATCGTGAGGGATTCCAGCTGCGGCCCAACCGGCTGGGCGGCGTCGTAGCGCAGGACCTGGCATCGCCCGCCGCCGTCCCGGATCTCCCGGGCCACCGCTTCCGCCTCGTTGGCGCCGGACGCGTAGGTGATGCAGACATCGCCGCCACCGGCCGCCAGCAGCTTGGCCGTCGCCGCGCCGAGGCCCCGGGATCCGCCGACGATGAGGGCGGCCGCGTCGGCGAATTCATCCGGGCTGACCAGGGCCGCGAGGTCCGCCCAGCTCTCCTGCTCGACCGGACGTGGGCGCACGAAGCTCTCGACCCGGGCGTCGAGGCCCGGTCCGCTGGCCTGGGTCGTCACCGACTGGAGCATCGGCTGGAATCGCTTCACCGTGTAGGCGAGGCTGGACCCCTCGGCCGTGTCCGTCAGCGTCACGTCGATCTTCGACAGGATCGAGTGCAGGCCCGGCACGAACATGCCGACCAGGGTTGAGAGCCCGCCGAGGGCCGCCACCCGGGGGGCACCGATCGCACGCGCGAGCCGCGGCGCCAGCGCGGCGATGGCCTCCGGCTCCGGGAGTCGGAAGGTCCCCGCCGCCCCGGTGATCGTCTCGGGCTCGACGGTGACCGGCTCGGCCGGGATCGCCGCGGCTCCGGTTTCTACGGGCTGGGCGCGCGGTCGCTCAGCCCCGAAAGCTGCCTGGATCGTCGCCACGCGGACGCCGTCCACGGACAGTGAGAGGCGCATCTGCCCCGCATCCGCCTCGTGCACCACGAGCGCGCTGCGGTCCCCGACCAGCACGAAGCGCTCGAACCGCATCTGCAGCGCGCTCAGCCGCTCGAGCGGATAAGCCTCCGCACAGGCATCGAGGGCCCACAACGCCGCGTGAACCCCGTGGACCGCCTGCCCCCCGGCGAGCGTCCGCCGCGCCACGCGGCCATCCATGTGCATCGGATTGACGTCGCCGGTGGCCTGCGCGAACGCGATCTGGTGCTCCTGCGACCAGATTCGTGATGCCAGGGGAGCGTTGCTTGAGCCGGCTCCGTCCATCGCGACGCTCCTCTTCGACTGACGCGCTCGAGTCCGCGCGCCCGGGCGACGCGGGGTCCGATCCCGGCACGGCCGGCCCCCTTGCTTTATGATACCGGATCTCGCAAGAGGGCGGCGCTCGCACACAAGGTATGGGGCCGGTCGATCGCCGGAGGGCAGGCATTCGTTGGAATGTCGCAGGGACCGGTATCGAGGATGAATACGGCTCGCGTCCTGTCGCTTGGCTTCGTCGGAAACGTCGTCACCAACCCGTTCGGGAAGGTGACGGGACGCCTCGCGGATCTCGCCCAGGTCGCGTGCGAGCATTTCCCGATCGGGCAGATCGAGCAGGTCCTGACGGGGCCGGCATCGGTCGACACCCTCATCGTCCATCTCGACCATCGCTGGTTCTTCGACGTCGCCCCGGACGAGGCGGCGATCGCGCGCGCCCGGGCGCTGGCCGAGCTGGTCTCGGCCCGGCTCGCGCGGGCATCCGGGACGATCATCCTCAACACCGTGCCGTTCGTGCCGGTCTCGTCGGTGGAGAGCGACCTCCACGGGCAGCTGGAGACCTTGGCCCGCATCAACGGGGTGCTGTTCGATCTCGCCCGCGCCAACGAGCGGGTCAGCGTCATCGATGCGGCGGGAGCCGTGGCCAATCTCGGCTTCGCCAGCGCGCTGCGCGAGCGCAACCGGCACATGTACCAGATGCCCTATGCCCCGGCCGCCGTGGATGCGCTGGTCGAGCGCTACGCCGACGCGATCGCGGCCCGGCTGCGGGCGCGCCGCAAGGTGGTGGTGGTCGATGCCGACAACACCCTGTGGGGCGGCGTCGTCGGCGAGGACGGTGTCGAGAACCTCGAGGTCGACAGCGACTTTCCGGGGATCGTCCACACCCAACTCCAGCGGCAGCTGCTGCGCCTGAAGAGCCTCGGCATCCTGCTCTGCGCGGTGACGAAGAACAACGACGCGGATTTCCGCTCGGTGTTCGAGCAGCGCGCGATGCCCCTGCGCCTCGACGATTTCGTGGCCTATCGCAGCAACTGGTCCGAGAAGAGCGACAACATCCGCGAACTCGCCGAGACGCTCAATCTCGGCCTGGATAGCTTCGTCTTCATCGACGACAACCCGTTCGAGATCGAGGAGGTCCGCGCCCGGCTGCCCGGCGTCGAGTGCCATCTCTTCGACCGGACCCGTCCCGAGCAGGCGCTAACCCTGCTCGACGGGATCGCGTCCCTGCGGGCCCGCAACGTCACGGCGGAAGACCTGTCGAAGACCGAGCAGTATCGCGGTGAGGCGCAGCGGCAGGAATTGCAGCGCTCGGCCGCCTCCATGGACGAGTACCTGGCCTCGCTTGACATCCGCCTGCACATCACGCGCAACAATCCGGGCGCCCTCCGGCGCGTCGCGCAGCTCATCAACAAGACCAACCAGTTCAACCTTACCACCCGGCGCTACACCGAGGACGAGGTCGCCACCGCGATGCGCGAGGGCAGCGTCTACGCGGCCCGGGTGGTCGACCGCTTCGGCGATATGGGCATCGTCGGCGTCGCCATCGTCCGGGGCGGCGAACTCGAGACGTTCCTGATGAGCTGCCGGGCGCTCGGGCGCCGCATTGAGAGCCAAGTCCTGCGCTACGTCTGCCAGGAAGAGGCCGACCCGGCTTTGCGGGCACGCTATCGCCCCAGCGCCAAGAACCGGATGGTCGAGACCTTCCTGGACGAGAACGGGTTCGCGCTCATCGGCTCTGGCCCCGAGGGCAAGGACTATCGACTGACCCGAGGACCGGATGACACTGCCTACATCCACATCGTCGCCGAATGAGGCTGCGGCCGCGGCGGCGGCCCGGACCACGCTGGACCGTCTGGTCGAGACCTGGGGCCGGCCGGAGCTGAGCGGCCTCGGCCCCGAGGACGACCTGTACGAGCGGATCGATTCCTTCGCGGTGGTCGAGCTGCTGCTGGAGACCGAGTCCGAGGTCGAGAAGGCGGTCGGGCGCTACGTCCCGCTGGCCGACGAGAGCATCCTCGACAGCACCCGCTCGCCCCTGCGCCGGCTCCAGGGCTGGTTCGACTACGTCGCGCAGGCGGTGGCCCGTGGCTGAGCTGCGGTTCCGCCATGCCGGGATCGCCGGCCTCGTCACCACGGTCGGCGGCCGGGCGCTCGCCTTCGACGCCGAGGCGGCGGATCTCGGGATGTCCCCCGAGGAGGCCGAGCGGCTCAAGCGCGCGATGGGCTTCACCACCCGCCACGTGGTCGTCCGCGACGACACCACCACCGCCGACCTCTGCCTCAACTCGGCTCGGGAACTCCTGCGCGGCCTCGACCTGCAGGCGTCGGATCTCGACGGGCTGATCCTGGTCACCCAGACGCCCGATTACAGCTCGCCCTCGACGGCGATCGGCATGCAGCACCGCTTAGGCATGCGCACCGACACGCTCTGCTTCGACATGCGGCTCGGCTGCAGCGGCTTCGTGTACGGACTCTCGGTCGCCTACAGCCTCGTCGAATCCGGGCTGAGCCGCGTGCTCCTCTGCTGCGGCGATGTCGCGAGCCGCATGGTCGCCACGAACGACCGCTCCATCACCCCGATCATGGGCGATGCCGGTGCGGCCGTCCTGATCGAGCGGCGCGAGACCGAGAGCGTCTTCCAGCTCCACAGCGACGGCTCCGGCGAGAAGGCGCTGTTCATCCCGCATAGCGGGTTGCGCGCGGATCCCGAGGATGCCGACAAGCCGGCCTCCATGCATATGGACGGCGCGCAGGTGTTCAACTTCTCCCTGAAGCGCGTGCCGTCCCTGGTCACCGATATCCTCGCGGCCGCCGGGCTGGGCCCCGAGGAGCCGGACTTCTACGTCCTGCATCAGCCGAACAAGTACATTCTCAAGAACCTGCAGCGGCGCTTGGGCCTCGATGACGGCAAGCTTCCCTCGGGCACGCAATCCGTCTACGGGAACCAGAACTCGGCCTCGATCCCCGGTACGATCTCCGGCTTCCTGGCGGAGGATTTCGCGCACCGGCCGCTGCGCGCGGTGCTGGCGGGGTTCGGCGTCGGTCTGAGCTGGGGCGCGTGCGCGCTCAGCACCGATCGGATCTACGCCCCGCCCGTCCTGAAATTCGAGGAGACGCTGTGATGACCGAGGCTGGGTTCCTGGACGAGCTCGGCGCGATCCTGGATCAGCCGGGGCCGCTCGCGCGCGGCCAGAAGCTCGGTGAGATCGAGACCTTCGACTCCCTCGGCATCCTCAACATCATGGCGCTGTTCGACACGCTGGGTCTCGAGGTCGAACCGGCCCGGATCGCGGAGGCCGCGACCACGGACGACCTCCTCGGCATCGCCGGCGCGAAGCTGGAAGCCTGAGGCTTAGGGATGGCGGAGACCCTGGGACACATCCTGGTCGTCGGCGCCAGCAGCGGCATCGGCCGGGCCGTGGCCGAGCGCTTCGCCGCGCAGGCGACCGTGACCGCCCTCGCCCGCCGGACGGACCGCCTGGCCGAACTGGCCGCGGCCGGGATCGCCACGATCGCCGCGGACGTCACCGACCTCGCCGCCATCGCCGGGACCCTGCAGGCCGCGGTCGCCGAACGTGGGCTGCTGACCGGCCTCGTCTATTGCGCCGGCGTCCAGGTCATCAAGCCGATGCGCAGCCTGAGCGTGGAGGAGGTCCAGCGCCTCTACACCACGAACCTCGTCGCCCCGACCCTGTTCGCCGCCGCGTTCGGCAATGCCCGGATCTCGACCCGCGACGCGGTCTTCTGCGCCGTCTCCTCGGTGGCGGCCCAGCGGCCGGAGCCGGCCATCGTCCCCTACGCCGCCTCGAAGGCGGGGCTCGACGCGCTGATCCGGGGCCTTGCCCGGGAACTCGCGCCCCGGCGGGCGGTCGGCGTCGCGCCGGGCTGGCTCGACACCGAGATGACCCAGGCGCATGCACGGCTCTACGGCGAGGGCTTCCGGGAGGCGCTGGAGAAGCGCAGCCCGGCGGGCGTCGCCACGGTCGCGTCGGTGGTCGACGCCATCGCCTTCCTGATGTCGCCGCAGGCGCGGCACGTGACCGGCGAGATCCTGCGGGTCGATGGCGGGGCGACGCTATGAAGGGTAGATGCCGGTGACGGGCGAGACCAAGCGCCTGGCGCTGATCGGCGGCGGCGGCTTCTCCAAGGAGATCGCCGAAGTCGCGCAGCTGCTCGGCTACACGGTGGAGGCGACCTATTCGAGCCAGCCGAGCGCGCAGGTCGGCACCTACCGGGGCTATCTCGACGAATTGCTGGCCGACCGCGCGGAGTTCGCCGGCGTCGCCCTGGCGGTGGGCGGCGTGAGCCGGGCGGCGATCCAGGCGCGGGCCGAGATCATCGCGTGGCTCGACCAGCACGCCCTGCCCTGCCCGCCCCTGGTGTCGCCGCACGCGATCGTCAGCCAGGGCGTGGCTCTGGGCGCGGGCGCCTTCGTGGCGCATGGGGTGATCGTCAACGTCGATGCGCGGCTCGGGCGGTTCTGCGTGGTGAACACCGGCGCGATCATCGGCCACGACGCGGAGATCGGCGACAACACGACCATCTCACCCGCGGCCTTCATCGGTGGGCGCTGCACGATCGGGGCGGACGGCTTGGTCGGCCCGCTCGCGAAGGTGCTGCAGGGGCTCAAGGTCGGGCAGCGGGCGATGATCGGGATGGGCTGCACCGTGCTGCGCGCCGTGCCCGATGAGGGTGTGATTTGGCCGCGGCCGGATAATCCGATAGCCACATCACCCGTAGATTGATTTTGACGGGCTGAAACCAGGTGGATGGAAACACTACGTCGTGAACTTGTGACGGTTGGCACAGTTTGGGTGGGGAACTCATACAACCCATTGCTGTGCCTTGCGTTTTCTTCCTGAGATTGGGTTTCTAGCGCAGGAGGATCGCGATGGCACGGTTGTTCTGGCTCTCCGATGAAGCCCGGGGGCGGATCGAGCCACATCTGCGTCACGGCCAACCGGGCAAGCCCCGGGTCGACGGCAGGCGAGTGATCCACGGCATCCTGCACGCCCTGAAGGTCGGCTGCCGCTGGCGGGACACGCCCTCCGACTTACGGGTCCGCACACCACGATCGACAACCGCTACAACGGGTGGTCCCAGCGCGGTGTCTGGCAGCGCCTGTTTGCCAAGATCGCAGCTACAGGCCCTGTCCCCGACGAACTGATGCTCGATGCCTTTCACGTGAAGGCCCGCCGTTCGGCCGCCGGCGGAAAAGGCGGGCCTGAGCCAGGCGATCGGCCGCCTCATCCTGAGCCTGTCGAAGGACACGCGGCGGCTTCACGAGCGCAATCCATGGCTTGGCCGATGGTCGCGTTCGCCCTGACGCCCGGCAACGTGGCCGACATCAGCATGGCGCTACCGTTGTTGCGGGCTGTGGTGCCGCCCACACGCCTCATCGCCGACAAAGCCTACGATGCGTAGAGCTAGAGAGATCGGCTCAAGAGCTACCGGGTGATCGCCCCCACCCCGTCCACGGCCACCCGGACGGTGCCCGACAAGCACAGCCGGATCGCCGACCGATGGCCCAACCGAATCGAACGCCTGTTCGGCAGCCTCAAGAACTGGCGGCGCGTCGCGACCCGCTACGACCGCTTGGCCTGCAACTATCCGGCTGCCGTCGCGCTCGCTTCCTGTGTCATCGCATGGACCTGAATGAGCCTCCTACCTAGTTCGACAGGCTGGCGCAGCTTGTAGTCCCGCCAGCCCGGTGGGATCATCAATTATCCAAGGCCGGGTCGCTATCCAGAGAAACTGGGTCACCTCACCCATACCTCAACGGAGGCGGGCGAACCTAGAGCAAATTTATGCCCCCTCTTGGCGAGTCGGGCATTCTTTGCCCTCGATCACATTAAAGGGTACCTTTGCCTGCGATGTGGAGTTCGGAGGAGGATAAACGGTTGGTTGGTTCAAACCTGACGTGGCAGCCGCTCCAGCCGCGAGAACGGCGCTGGGCACGAATGGGACAACTGCCGGCAATCGCTTGGCTCACAGGCTTATCTGGTGCGGGCAAATCTACCATCGCCGACGCCGTTGACCGCGCGCTGACCGAGTCGGGCCGCCACACCATGGTGCTCGACGGGGACAATCTGCGCCTCGGCCTCAATCGTGATCTCGGATTCACCGCCACCGACCGCTCCGAGAATATCCGTCGCGCCGCTGAGACCGCGCGTCTGATGGGCGAGGCCGGTCTGGTAACGA
Source organism: Methylobacterium brachiatum (assembly GCF_900113845.1). Lineage (NCBI taxonomy): Bacteria > Pseudomonadati > Pseudomonadota > Alphaproteobacteria > Hyphomicrobiales > Methylobacteriaceae > Methylobacterium > Methylobacterium brachiatum. The sequence continues at coordinate 11,074 of NZ_FOQW01000039.1, forward strand.
TTGTTTCGCTGATCTCGCCGTTTCGGGCCGAGCGACAGGCTGCCCGTGCGATTGCAGGCGACATTCCCTTCGTGGAAGTTTTTATCGACACACCTCTTGATGTCTGCGAGGCCCGCGACCCAAAGGGGCTCTATGATCGAGCCCGTGCCGGTGCGATCCCGAACTTCACCGGCGTCTCGGCCCCCTATGAGGCGCCTACAGGACCTGACCTAACTCTGCTAACTGACGGACTCACGATCGACGCGTCCGCCGCACCTTTGATCGAAGTCTTGCTGCACCTGAGCGCAGCTTCTCCAAATTCATGACCCGCCATGACTATTTATAGATTCATATGAGTATATTTGTTGCAATCAAGCTCGCTGTTTTCCGCTCGATACAAATCCAGACATTGAAAGCATGACGGTTACGGTGCTGCGTACTGCCGCTGATGAATGTGGGGCCTACGCACCCTCATCAGCTGGTCCGGCTCGACTCCGTACCACACCGGCACACAACCCTCCGCAAATCGAAGCGATTTCGCATCGGCGAGTAGCGTAATGTTTTCCTGATCGGACGGCGAATGAGGTCCCCAAACAGGTCAAGTGCATGGACTCAGACGGATGGTTCGGGAGCTCGGTTGAGCGCGTGGACGATGTCGATGAAGGTCGCGCGTGCAGGCGGCGGCGCGTGAGCGCGGAGAAGAAGCCCTCGACGGCGTTGACCCATGAGGCCGAGTTCGGGGTGAAGTGGAAGGTCCATCGCGGATGGCGGAGGAGCAGGCGCGGACCTTCGGGCGCTTGTGAGCGGCGTCGTTAGTTCAATTGAAGATTGACACAACGTTAGGTTCCGAAGCGCCTTGCACGAAAGCTGGACGGGTAAAAAACTCCGACGTGCGGCAGGCCCAGGGCAGGCCGCGTCTGGCGCCCAGGAAGGCAGAAGTGGCTACAAACCAGCCCGAACTTTGTCGCCCAGCCGGAAACGATCGCGAGCAGCGTAACATTCATCTCGAATCGATTGCGATTTTCCTATAAGAGATCCCGCATCAATTCTGGCACGCCCAGCCGCATGCTTACGTATCGACCAATACAGCTCGGTATGCCACCAATAATATTGGCGTCTCGCCTTGTAATTAATTTGGCGGGCGGTCAAGATCATACGAAACGGGGTGACATGTGGACGCGCGCCCGCGCACAGGTCGTTGCCTTGACGTTAGCTTACATTCGCATGCGCCCAATTATATTGACTATATCACTGCGCAGGAACAAATATTGGGGCGCCAGGGTATCTCGCCTGCTATGGCCAGCTTCCGAAATTTCCGGTACTCCATCGCATCATCTTACGCTGCTCGGCAGCCTTCAGACGGCGGATGCATATCGTGTCAGGAACTATGAGTTGCTCTTTGTTGATTCGCACCTATGCCGATGATGCGCAGCGACTTGAATTTCTTCTAAGGTCGGTTGATAAATATTGCAAAGGTCTCAACGAGTATGTCGTGGTCTGCCGAGAGTGTTGTCGCGGATCCATAGCGCCGATCGTGGAACGTCATAGCCAATTCAAGCTTTCAATTTGCCCAGACTACGGCTTTGACTACATCGGGCAGCAGATAACAAAGCTTCGTTCCTATCTATACACCAGTTCTGATTTTGTTATTCACGTCGACAGTGATTGTATATTCGTAAGGCCATTCGATATATCCGCATATTTTTTCAACGAAATTCCGATACTTTACCATAGGGAGTATGATTACTTCTATCAAAGAAAAATTGAGATGCCCTGGCAATATATCACATCAAAGTTCATGTGCCGACAGGTTGATTATGAATTTATGGCGCTATTCCCCCTTGTTTATCCGAGATCATTGTATATCGATCTTGAAGAATGGTTTAGCGCGACGCACGGCTTCGGCTATGAGGGTATTGAGCAAAGATTGAAGCTTCGTCATGAGTTCTCCGAGTTCAATCTGCTCGGAGCGTTCAGTTACTATAGGCCTAATCATGCTGGTCGATATCATCTTCATTTAAATTGGGGGGAATTCAATCCTAGTCATTACGTCAAGCAATACTGCGTGAGTGGTGAAAATGGCGATCGATCCGTGGGGCTTGAAGAATTTACGGAGATGGAGAGTATCATAAGCCCCTAAGCGTCCAAAAAATTCGTGCGTAATGTTGGCAGCAAAGGTCGGCTGTTCCAGCAGTCGGCGAGGATGTGAGCTATCTTGACGCGCAGGCCGCCGCGGTCGTAGCAGCCGGGCAGCAACGGGACGGGACGGTTTCATGACGGGCAAGCGCGCGCTGATCACGGGGGTTACGGGCCAGGACGGCGCGTATCTGGCGCAGCTGCTGCTGCAGAAGGGCTACACGGTCACCGGCATCGTGCGCCGCTCCAGCCATGCCGGGGTGTTCGACCACAGGTTGAAGTGGCTCGGCATCCTCGACGATGTCGAGCTGGTCGACGGCAACCTGCTGGACCAGTCCGCCCTGCTGCGCATCGTCCAGACCGCCAAGCCGGACGAGATCTACAACCTCGCCGCCCAGTCCTTCGTCACCTCCTCCTGGCAGCAGCCGCTGCTCACCGGCCAGGTGACGGGCCTCGGCGCCGTGCACATGCTCGAATGCCTGCGCTCGGTCGCCCCCCAGGCCCGGTACTACCAGGCCTCGACCTCCGAGATGTTCGGCCTGATCCAGGACGCGCAGCAGAGCGAGACGACGCCGTTCTACCCGCGCTCGCCCTACGGCGTGGCCAAGCTCTACGCGCACTGGATGACGATCAACTACCGGGAGAGCTTCGGGCTGCACGCCTCGAACGGCATCCTGTTCAACCACGAGAGCCCGCTGCGGGGCGTCGAGTTCGTCACCCGCAAGGTCACGGACGCGGTGGCGCGGATCAAGCTCGGCAAGCAGAAGGAGCTGCGGCTGGGCAATATCGACGCCAAGCGCGACTGGGGCCACGCCCGGGACTACGTCCAGGCGATGTGGCTGATGCTGCAGCAGGACAAGCCGGACGATTACGTGATCGCCACCGGCCGCACGACGACGGTGCGGGACATGTGCGTGATCGCGTTCAAGCATGTCGGGCTGAACATCGACGACCACCTGGTGATCGACCCGGCCTTCTTCCGGCCGGCGGAGGTGGAGGTGCTGCTCGGCAACCCGGCCAAGGCCAAGGCGACCTTCGGCTGGGAGGCGCAGACCAGCCTCGAGTCGCTGATCACCGAGATGGTCGACGCCGACATCAAGCG